>NZ_JBKJYW010000260.1:0-12909 GCF_046715635.1 Serratia sp. (in: enterobacteria) | reverse complement strand
CTACGGTGTTGCAGTTCAGCAATTTCCCGCAGGCTCATCCCGTTGAACAAGAACGTCAGCACATCATTTTCGCAACGGGTCAGATGATGCAAACTTGAAACATCGTCAGGATCGTTACGCGCCAGATAAGACCCGATCAACGGGCTCAGTACGCGCTCTCCGTTAAATACCCGGTTAAAGAATTCCCCGACCAACGGCAGTTCATCCCCACGGGACACCACGCTGATATTGGCCACATCAAGCAGCTTGCACAGGTCTTCCCCTGTCTGGCTGCGAGTGTAAACAATGACCCGTAACTCAGGCTGCTGCGCACACAGACCCAGCAGAACTTCATGGCTCTGCGCGATGGTTTCATGCTGGCCATTGAGTTCGGTGATGAGAATATCGACGGGTTGGTACAGTAACCTTTCGGCCACCGCAGCCATGCTGGTTTCCTGCACGATAATCTCATTGGCAACGTTAAGCGTACCGATGAAGCAAGACAGCCCGGTGAGGGTGAGTGGGCTGCGATCCATTAACGCCACGCCAAGCGGCTTTTGTGACAACGGTTGCATAGGCGACTCCTGTATAAATATATCGCTCATTCCATCCTGAGAATAAGTGCATAGCGGTATCAAGGGTTAGCGGGCAAACACCGGGCCGGTCTTTGCCATCCACTTGCCTTGCAAATAAAGCTCACCATCAGTCTGAAAACCCAACTTGTGCATCGCATTGCGCTTATGGGTGCTGACGGTGCGAACATCACGGTGCATCATCAACGCCGCGGTGGTCACGCTTTTACCGGAAAACAGGTGCGCCAACACATCCAGTTCACGGGACGTCAAGGCTTTACCAACGGCAGACTGACTGCTCAGCAATTGCCGCACCTTGTGGCTATAGCTGCGGCAGCCCGATAAAACCTGCTGTACGCATTGCGTCAGCGCCACGGCAGGCTCCTGTTTGAGCACCAGCCCTTTGATGCCCGATGCGGTCAGCAATTGCAGCACCCGGGGATCGTCAAGTGCGGTACACACGATCATCGCCGTGGATGGCCAATGATCCAGGCAAAGCGCAATCAGCCTCAAACCATCCAGAACCGACTCTTCTTCACCGCACAGTTCCATAATCAGCAGCCGAGCCGGGCGATGACGCATCAATCCCGGGATTTGTGCCAGATTGCTGACCCGTTGTACCTCATCCGTCAGGCCACAGGACTGGGCCAAAATATTACGCATGCCGAGTGCCGTAATGGGACAAGATTCCATTACAATCACCCCGTCCCCTTTAAGCCCATAAGAGCTGGGGGAATGCGCACTCCCTCTCTGATAGGTATGAACCGTTGTCATATTAAATCTCCCATTTCTGCCGAATTCCCTTTTTTACTTCCTTGATAAATTGGTGTGCAAAAATGTCATTCCTCTCTTATTGATGAGGGTTATTTTTTCTTATTGTTATGGGCCAAAAAACGCATTGAAAATAAAGCCAGCGATAAACGATAAATAAGCCCCTGGTGATTGACGCAAAAGATACAAGTAAAACTGCCATTAAAAAATGGGGCCAGGTTTTCTTATGGCTAGAGGGTATTACTGAAAATCAGGGGTACTCTATCCCCACCTGAACCGCTCCCTCAACTTTTCCTGGGGTTGCACCACCGTGAGTGCTAAACATGCGTGCCCTCATCGGTAAAGTCGCCTTACGAGTTTGTTCATCAACCAATAACTCCCTAATACTGCCACTGCCCAATCTTAGGTTGGCTGCCGTAGTCGCATCGACCATTTCAATCTGCACAGCACCCGCAGCATCCGTCACAGCCGTATTTTTGTACAGGTCGCCATATTCCGACTCACCGCTAAAGGTCACAACGGCCTTCTTTGTTCCAACTGGGCAATCGATTAGATCCAGGTTAAAGTCTTTCCAGTCACTTCCCTGGGCCACAGTTAGAATATGCGCCTCAACCTCCCCCAGAGGCACCTTTATAGTGCCCCCCTCGGTCTTGACCGTACACGGCGATGGTTTGACTGTACCATTAAATTTTATGTCGTATGCCAGTGCCGAATGGCTAATAGCCATACCGCCGAGGGCCAAGCCCAATGCAGCCATTTTTAATGTCGCTTTCATGTCCATGATTATATCCTTCTCCATTATAGTGAAACGTTTTCGCAGACTATTTTATTGCCGTAATCTATTTTTCGAATAACCCAATTATTCCATTTCTACCGTGATGGTAGCAGTCGAGTTGAATTCCCCTAGCTTCGGCGGTTTTCCGGTAGCGCTAATAGGATAGAAAAGCAGTTTCGTCTCATTATCACTATGGACATTACCCAGGCCATTCATGGCTACCGGCAGGAGGCTGCCTGGCGAAATAACCCGTTTGGTGTCCTTCTCTTCAATGCGGATCGCAATATCTTCATTCTCTACATTGCCGCTCATAGTCTTCAGGGCGGTTTGATCATGGGTATTGAGCCCCCCCTCAAACTTCAAACTGACCGTCGCCGTGGTCTGAAGGTTGCTGCACTGTACCTGTACGGTTTCCTCATGCACCTTGCTAAAGCCGGTTGGCATTTGGCCTGCAGTCTTGAAATCACCGGATAGAATGTCGCCAAAGGACACGGTAACGTTCGTGTTCTTAAGTTCACATTTCGCCGGTACGGTGACGCTACCATGCATCTTCACTATCGCCACTGGGGTATCGTCTTTGTTGAAACCTGTTTGCGAACGAATATAAATCCTCACCACTTCGGTGAGGTTTATCACGGTAGTACCAACAACCGATTCCCTGAAATGTAGGTGAACCTGCCCTGCTGAACCACTATCATATAAGGTCCCTTCATACGAACCATCCGCTAGCTCTTTCCCCTTACACGACTGCTCTTTGGCGAAATAGCCATTCCCTTGATCAGTGAAGGGAGCCTCGAAAAGTTTACCGACAGCACCAGCGATAAATACATCAGCAGCTATTCCAAAAACACTGTTATTGGTCAATGCGTAAAAAGATCTACCTTCGTCATTAGCCACCACTGTATCCGAAGCGAGGCGCGCCGTAATAAACGATTCTTTCATTATTTTTGAGGAACCACAGTCACAGACGACATTATATCCTAATCCCAAATTCCATGCCCCGCCACTTGCATTCCAAAAAGTCTCTCCATTGGAATCAGCAGCTTGATCAGAATTAAAATCCTGATTAAAGGAAAAAGTGTAGTCCTTAACACCACCTACTGTATAACACTGCCCGACTACTGCCTGTGCCTGCGTCATCATCCCCAAACCCATGGCAATGGCCCCCCCCATGAGCGAATAACGCACTAACGATTTCAATTTATTCATCATAAAAGCCTTTATAAACATTGACCATTTATCAAACGGATCCCGGTGCCGTCTTTTTGCTCCGGTAGACTGTAAGTAACCTGACACTGTTGCAAAGCGGTGTTGCCCCACTTGACCTGCAGCTGGCCGCTACCAGCCATCCCAGAGAGGAACACCTGACCGCCGTCGCCGACGATACTGCCATTATCACCCTCACCATTACTGTCGGTTACGGTGGCACCGAACGGCACCGGTGCGCCGCCCTGCATCAATAGGGTCATCAACACCCGCTGGCCGATTTTAGGCTTGAACTCGGCACGTACCACGGCACCACGGCTTGGGATCACCTTCCGGCTGGCTATCGTCATATCTACGTCATCCGGCAGGGTGGTGGTGTCCAACGCGACGGTATTTTTGCGATACACCGTGGCATAAGGCACCACGGCATAGCCGCGCCAGTCGGTACTGACACCGGTCTGGTTGGCGACGCGCACCCCTTTGGCGCCCGGTGCTTTGACCAGTATCGCCGTCTCATTCATCTGTTGCGAGAGTGTCAAACCGTCCTCGTGCAGCAAGATCCCGCCCTGTACGCCGTAATTGAAGCGTTGATCGGAGCGGTTATAGCCATACCCCACGTTCACCCGGCCCAAACCTCCCCGATAATTAAGCCCGGCATTACCGTAGGCCCCGGTGCCCTGGCTGGTGTACCCCTGGCTGAGGTTGTAACTCAGGTTACCGTTTGGCAATGCCGTACCACTAAATCCGACGGAATTGCTGGTAGTGCCTTGGCGGCTGGTATTCAGGTTGTAGCTCACATAGCTGCCCGGTAACCATTGGCTCAGTGGCATACTGACGTTAAAGGCGAAAACATGGTCGTCGTAATTGACACGCTCGCCATTGCTGTCATAACCATTTCTGCTGAAGGTGTAGTTCAGGCCATAGCTGATGCTGTTCCAGCTATTGTTATAGCCGACGCTGGCGGATTGATTGCGGCGTCTATCGTTCCAGTAGTCTTCGTTGTACAGGCTGAGCGACAGTGAACCCAAGCCTTCCCCCAGGGCTTGGCTCATTGAGAGCTCGGCACGGCTCTTCTTGTGAGCCATGGTCTGCGAGGCTTTGCCATTGGTGTAGCTATCCAACGTTTCCCGCAGCGTATAGAACCCCGCCGTTGAGTAGCGGTAGCTGGCCAGGGTGAAATTGGTGCCGGTTTCGATAAAGTTCTTGCCGTAACGCATACGCCATGATTGGCCATGCTCTTTACTATCCTGCTCAGGTTTGGCCCAGGCCTGCGTAACGTCGGCGGAAAGCGCACCGATGGCCCCCATGTTTTGCCCCCAACCGATAGCCAGAGCCTGATACTTGCTGGCCGCCTGTACCCCGCCATAGAGGGTAGCCCCCCACGGCAAACCGTAGATCGCCGTGCCTTGGGTAAACGGCGTGTCATCTATGTTACTGCTGGCCGAGCGATATTGGCCGCTGGTCAGGCTGTATTTGAAGCGCCCCTGGCGCTGTAGCACCGGGATGGAAGCAAACGGCACCACCAGACTCTGCTCACTGCCATCGCTCTCTTTGATGCTCACTTGCAGGTCGCCGCTACTCGCTGGCGGGTATAGATCGTTGATTTCAAAGGCCCCAGGTGGCACATAGCTCTGGTAAATCACGTGACCGTTCTGGCGAATGGTCACCTGGGCGTTGCTGCGGGCAATGCCCCGCACCGTCGGCGCATAGCCTTTCAAACTGTCCGGCAGCATGTCGTCGTCCGAGGCAAGTTGGCCGCCACGGAAAGGCACACTGTCAAATACCTCACTGCGAGAAGTACTGTCACCCAGTATCAACTGGCTCTTGAGGGCCACGATGTCGCGTTGTAAATAGGTGTTGATGGAATCCCAGTGACTTTCACCATCAGAGTTACGATTCCAGGTCGAATAGTTACGCAGGCGCCAGGCACCAAGGTTGATCCCGGAACGCAGGTTAAGATAATAGGTGTTGCTGTCAGAGCGGTTGCTGTCTCGTGCCAACGTGTTGGCACCGCTAAAGTTATAGTTAACCAACAACGCCGGTATCCCCTGGTCCCACTTGTCAGGCGATACATAGCCACGGGCGGTGGAGTTCAGCGCCGCCTGGGGAATACTGAGGTCCAGCCGCTGCTGATTAAAACGGAACGTAGCCGATGCCTGGGGAATGATCTGCGCCAGATTAACGCACTGCCCAGAGGCCTGGATAGCAGGGAAGGAAGCGATCTTCACGCCCATGGCCTCCAGCATGTCACTGCTTAGGCAGGGTTGCAGGCTATCCTCACCTGCCGGGCTCCGCTGCAGGGAGAAATCAAGAGCCTGAGTATCGATCATCATGCCATTGAGATAAACGTCAACCCGATAATTCCCCGGAGCCTGGGTACGGCCGTCTTCAAAAACCGTCAGATCGGCTCCTCGCTGAGACGGGTCACCCAGCTCCAACAGGGCCGGGTTAAAATAATCGCGCGCCTGCACGCTACCGGATATCCCCATCAACATGGCCACCTGACATGAGATCAGCCATGCCAGCGGGGTGCGGTTAAATCCGCGAGGGACTATACGCTTCGGGTTTTTCATCCATTTAACTCCATTTATCAGCCGCACCAGCAAATTCCGGCAAGCCGCGTCCATTCCCTGTACTGCCTGTGCAGGGATTAAAAATATTTACTGTTAGTGAGGTGCCTTATAGATTGCCGATAAACGGCTGGCTGATACCGCCGTAATCGTTAATGATCTCCCAGCTTAATGCGCCGCCCGTACTACCCGTTGGCAAGTCAAAGCGCGTACTGGACTTCGGGGCAACCATAGGAACATCTTTCAACGGGTTACCATTAATCTTGACCGAGAATAGAGTGATATAAAATGGCGATGCGTTGGTCACTTGAATAGCGTTGCCACTACGTTGCCAGGTTAATGCCTTGGCTGCTTCATTCAGCGTGCCAGGTAAGCCCTGCGGGCGATAAATCAGCTTGATACGCGTCTTGACCGCAATTTGCAGGCTGTTCTCTTGTTTATTGGCTGAAGGGATAGATTTGATGTTCAACCAATAGAGCGATTCTTTATCGGTCGGTAAAGTTCCACCGGCACGCACTACCCGCAGAATATTATTTTGCTCACCGTCCAGACGGAATAAAGGAGGGGTAATGATAAATGGGACCTTGGAAGTATCACCCTCTTGCGTATCAACCCAGGACTGAATGAGATACGGTACCTTATCCGGATTATTAACCCCCAGCGAGGCTTCTTTTTTAGCACCGTCATAAATCAGACGCGTTCCACCGACAATAATACCCGCCTGCACCTGGGCTCCAAAGGTTAATAATAGCGCTACGACTATTGTGCTCCGCCAGACTTTCATTGCTTATTCACCCACTTCAACCATTGATAAAAGAGCCAGGAGTGGCTCTCGCCCCCCTGACCCGGCTTTATGTCGCCCATAACAAATAGGATGGATAAAACTTACTTATAACTAATGCTGAAATCGCTCACGGCATTAGCTTTACCGGCAACGATGTTGGCGGAAGTCGAGTAGTAACTGGCAACAAAGCCAAGCAGGTTATCCTCAGTGCTGGACAACTGATAAACTCTTGAGTCTTTATGCAGGTTGATTACAGAACCCTGGTCATCAGCGATCTGGATACCCACGCCAGTGGCAACATCAGGCTCATTGGTCAGCGCCAGCACGGAGCCGTTACCATTTACCTGGGTACCAGCAAAACGCACGGCAGCTCCATTTTGAGTCACTGATTCCGGGCAATCTTTCAGGATCACGTTGAAGCCCAGGCTACCCGCTGTGACGTCAGAAGCGCCTCCAAATTCACCGACATGGATCTTGCCGAGTTTAACAGTCATTTTGTCAACATCGGTCTCAATGGTGCAAGCTTTATCAATGATCTCACCGGTAAAGTAAACTTTACCGCCTGCAGCGAATGCAGAAGTGGAAAACGCGGAGGCGGCCAATACAGCGATAGCGATCAGATTCTTGTTCATACTACTTTCCTTTTAAATAATGCACTTCAAATGCGCGCACTTGTTTATTTTGACATAGCCCTATGTCATTCCTTTTCATTTAGTTCATCGACTGAAAACCACCTCCGCAAATAGCGATTGGGCGGCAATACCTTTCCAGCCAAACGATTCATTTTGAACTAAAGTGACTCCTTTGGTTAAATGAGCCACGGATGGCCACCAAAATGGCATAATGCAACCAATTACTCTGATAAAATGTAAAAAGTAGCATAATAAACCAAGTAAAAAGTTAGAAAATTTTAAGATTGGTTTTATTAGGATTTAAAGCAAGAAAGTACATGGAATTAACTTAGAAGTGGTTTGGCAGAGGAATTTTCGTAATTAATTGTTATTTAAGTGTTTTTTATTGAGTTATAAAATATTGAATGGTTAGTATTGACATTATTTTGGTGTATCCTTAGAGTATGTTGCAATTTAGTTCAAAGTGACTCATTAGACATATTTTTCCACTCACCCATCACCATACTTCCTTAAACCTCCTGGCATTACTAGCCGTATAAAGTACCGTGTTCTGAATATTCCTATGGCCAAGAAAGTCCTGAATCAAACGCGTATCGATCCCCCGGTCCGCCAGAGCGAAACCGCAGCCATGACGTAGCATATGAGGATGCGCATTGACCTCCAGGTTAGCCGCCTCACTGTAATTACGGATTAACCAATAAATACGCTGGCGTGATAAGCGGGAACCGCGGTTAGAAAGGAACAACCACTCCGTGTCTGCACCACGGTACTGTTTTCTCTTGGCCAGCCAACGCTGCAAGCATTTCCGTTCGCGCACGTACAAGGGGTGGACGGTTGAGAAGCCGTTCTTCAACCGATGGATATAGATATTACCGCCTTCCAGATCGATATCGGCAAGCCGCCAACTGTTGATTTCACTCACCCGACAGCCATGGATAAAACACATCCAGATCAAACAATAATCACGTTCAGGGTTTTTACCTTTCAGGGTCGCCTCAAGCAACTTTCCTACTTCGGAAGGGGTTAAATGTTTACGACTGGTCATAGTGCCTCTTTACTTGTTACTAAAAAGTATGTGGATATTTCCTCCTTTTTAATTTCCACAACCGTATTCAGGGGTATAACCCCTGCCTCTGGATAACATCCTGGATCCTGAGCGGAGTATAGCCGATAAGCACTCCTATAACAGCCAGGATATTGAACCAGACTAAATGCTGCTATTCCTAATTAATACTTCAGGATCAAGCCAGCCAGCTAATAGTAAACTGTGTTAACTTATGCCATAAAATAAGGGGCGAGCCTTATCAGCATTCGCCCCTTTAGTGGATTATGACTACCAATATATTTACACCGAGGATCTGACACTGGTTATCGAACCCGTATCACATAATCCCCTTTATGGTCACAGTGCCCGCAGCACCCGGTTCAACAAGGGCCCCAATACTTTAAATGAAGCCGGTGAAACGATATCCACGTGCGCACAATCCAGCTCAAACACCTGCAATGCGTCGACATATTCCGCCCAGGTCTGTTGCACATCCATGCCTGCTTGCAAGGTACGCTTAGCCACGAACAGCGTCGCCTGCCCCTGGAAGTGCGCCGTATGGGTGTGTGACAACAGCCGGACCGAGTCCGCGTAGTTGGCTTCGATATTGTCAAACATCACGACCCGCGTCTCGCCCAGAGCCGGATCGAGCGTATCTTCAGATACCGCCAGGAACTGTTCGCGCTCACGCTGCACCTCTTTGAGCACGTTGTCGTCCAGCATCACGTCCCAGTTCTGGGTTTCTGGCGGGTAGGTATCCAGCAAGCCAAGGAAAGCCACCTCCTCCCCACGCGCCTGCAAACGAGCTGCGATACCTTGAGCCAGCGTTCCCCCCAGGGAGTAACCGATAAAGTGGTACGGGCCGTGCGGCTGTACCTGTAATACCGTAGCCAGATGTGCATCGCAGACCTGATCCATATCCTCCCCCAACGCCAATGGGCCATCTGGCCGTGGAGACTGGATGCCCACCAGCGACCAATGCTGATCGATATAACGCGGCAACACGCTGAACTGCCAGGAGAAGCCAGAAGCCGGGTGCAAGCAGAACAGCGTTGGGCCTTCGGTAACGCGCAGCGGCAGCACGCTGTCGAAACCGCATTGGTCGGCCTCTTCCTGCGTGCGTTCTTCCGCCAGTAGCTGAGCCAATTGATCTACTTTCGAAGCAACCATCACCTGGCCGACCGACACCGCTTTACCCAGATCGCGCCGCAACTCGGCGGCCAGACGCATCGCCAGCAACGAATGCCCGCCCAGAGCAAAGAAATCATCATCGGCAAACACCTGCTCGCGCTGGAGCAAACGGGCAAAGACGGCAGCAATTTCGCTTTCCAACCCGGGTTCCGGCTCGCGTCCGGCCTTTCCGGCACCGGTTTGCGGCTGCGGTAAGGCTTTGCGATCGAGCTTGCCGTTAGCACTAAGCGGCAACTCGGTCATTTCAACCAGCGCGATCGGCACCATATGCGGCGGCAAGCGATCGGCTAACGCAGCACGCAGGACTTCGTTATCCAGATGCACACCAGGCTGCGGGACCAGATAGCCCACCAACTGCCGGGCATCACCCCCCATCGCATCGGCGACCGTGCCCTCCAATACCAAGGCATGAGCCACCGCCTGACGCACGCCCGGCAGTGACAACAGGGCGTGGTCGATCTCACTGAGCTCAATCCGCTGGCCGCGAATTTTCAGCTGATCGTCGCTGCGCCCCAGATATTCTACTGCGCCGTCTGGCAGCCAGCGGGCGACGTCACCGGTGCGGTACATCCGGCCCCCATCGCCCAGCGGATCGGCAACAAAGCGGCTGGCGGTCAGATCCGGTCTGGCCAGATACCCCTGAGCCAGTTGCACGCCGGTTAGATAAAGATCGCCTGCTACGCCCGGTGGCACTGGCCGTAAGCGCGCATCGAGAATTCGTAAACCGGTATTCCACACCGGCAAACCGATAGGCACGTTAGCGCCAGTAACCGCCGCAAGTGCGTCACCAAAGGCCGGATGCCAGGTCACGTCCACCGCCGCCTCGGTAGGACCGTAGAGGTTATGCAACGGCACCTGAGTGCGGCTCTGCCACAGGCGGCACAGCTCTGCCGGTAACGCTTCACCGCTACAGAACACCTGACGCAGTGGCTGGCAATGGCCGATGGCGGTTGCGCTATCCAACGCGCCGACGAAGGCCGCCAGCATCGAAGGAACAAAGTGCATGGTAGTGACTTTATGCCGATCGATTAGCGTGTGCAGTTGCTCAGGATCGCGGTGCGCCTCCGGTGGTGCCATCACCAACTGCGCGCCAACCATCAACGGCCAAAAGAATTCCCACACCGAAACGTCAAAGCTGCACGGTGTTTTCTGTAGCACCACATCATCTGCCGCCAGCGGGTACTGATGCTGCATCCACAGTAAACGGTTAACGATGGCCTGATGCCCCACCAGCACGCCTTTCGGCCGCCCGGTAGAGCCGGAAGTAAAGATGATATAGGCCGGATGGTGCGGCGTTGGGCCTTGCAGAACGCCCGATGCAGCAGCATCGGTTTTCAGCGGTGCATCGTATAGCAGCACTTCACCCTGTCCCACAAAACGCGCTTGCTGGGAGGCATCGGTGATAATCAGGCGTGGGGCCGCGTCTTCCAGCATCATGCTGAGACGCTCATCTGGATAGCCGGTATCCAATGGCAAATAGGCCGCCCCCGCTTCTACAATCGCCATCAACGCCAGCGACAGGAAGACCGAACGCGGCAATGCCACCGCCACGATATCGCCCGGCTGCACACCCTGAGCCACCAAACGTTGGGCCAGGGCGATCACCTGTTGGCGAGTTTCGCGGTAGTTGAACCGGTAATGCTCATCTGCCAACGCCGGGGCATCCGGGGTTTTATTCGCCTGTTCGGCCAGCAGA
This sequence comes from Serratia sp. (in: enterobacteria), assembly GCF_046715635.1. Classification (GTDB taxonomy): domain Bacteria; phylum Pseudomonadota; class Gammaproteobacteria; order Enterobacterales; family Enterobacteriaceae; genus Chania. Next base: position 1,688 of record NZ_JBKJYW010000260.1, on the reverse strand, counting down.
CCACTGAGGGTCTGTGCTGCCACCGGATAAGCGGTGTCGTTCACCTTGGCCAACAGAGCATGATCTTTTTCACTCAGCAAGTCGGCTTCGCTTACCGGCAAGGTCGGTTGGGCAGCAAACTGCCGCAGCAGCAGCGGCAAACGCTTTAAGTGCTCAGTCAGTTCGGCCAATTGATAACGCTCGGCATTGGCTAATAACTCAATCTTCAGCGTGCCAGCCTCGTCGATAAACAAGGCGATTTCCAGATCTCGCACCGGGCCAGAGGCCAAATCGTGGGTGATCCCTTCGATTCCGGCAAAATCGAGCTGGTAGTCGAACATCTTAAAGTTGAAAACGGTGCCGTACAGCGGCTGACTGTCGCCAATCCGCCCCAGATCGCGCTGCACCTGTTCGGCATCATAGCGCTGATGGCGGCGGGCAAATTTCAGTTCCCGGTTGATGTGCGCGGCGATATCGGCCAGCGTTGCCTGCGGCGCGACATGCATCTCCACCGGCAGCACGTTAATCACCGGCCCGGTGGCACAAAGTGCGGCAGATCCCATGCGGCGCATAAAAATAAACCCGGCACTGTAGCGGGTTTGGCCTGTCAGACGAGCCACCCACACGGCCACCAGCGCCATCGCCATATCGGCAGCGCTGAGCTGTTGCTGCTGGCCCGCGCTGAGTAATGGCGCAAGATCCTGCGCGGCGCAGAACTGCGCCAAACGGTGAATACGCGTCGAGGGTGCCTGCCCGGCCAACGGCTGCGGGCACAAGGTCGCTGGCATGGGTAACTGCCGCGCCTTGTTCAACCAAAAATCGGCATCGCGCTGATAACCAGGAGATTGCTGGTATTGCTGGTATTCCGCCACCACATCGCTAAAAGGCGTGAACGGCGTCGGTTCAGGCTGCTCGTGCTGACATAGGCGGGTATAAATATGGGCGATACGGCGGGCAATAGCGGTAAAGCTGAAGCCATCAACCACCAGATGATGGTAACGCTGATACCAGAACCAGCGATCGTCGGCCAGTCGCATCAGGATATGGCGATACAGCGGCTTACCGCTGCTCACCCGCAATTCGGCACCAAGGTCGATCTGCATCAGCGCATGGGCCGCCGCGTCTGCATCCGCCGAGCCGCTTAAATCAACCCATTCCGGCTCAGCCAGCGGCATCTTGGCATCGTAATACTGCATCGGCACACCGTCATGCTCAACGAAACGCAGCCGTAAAGTGTCCACTTCTGCCAGGCCTAGTGAGATCGCCTGAAGCAGGTAGTCTTTGTCCAGCGGGCCGTTCAGTTCGATATAATGGGCAACCGCATAGGCATTGCCGTACGGTGAAATCTGATCGGCAACCCAAATACCGGGCTGCGCCGCCACCAATGGCAACTCGACGGTAACCTGTTGCCCAATAGGTAAAATAGAGGTTTCTGACACGACGTTCGCTCCTGTTATCGGTTCTTGCTTCTGCGTCCCCATCACGCCTTACGCAGTGAGGCGGGCCGCATATCCTGCCAATGCTGTTCCAGCCAGTTGACGCAATGCTCCCGGGAAGCCGGGCCAAAAACGCTGACCCAACCGGCCGGGATGGCGCTGAAATCCGGCCACAGGCTGTAAAGCAGTTCGTCATTACGCAGGACGTAGCAAATTTGCTGCTCGTCATCGAACGGGTTTAAGGTTTCCATTACTTGCTCCTTAAGCATGAAG
>NZ_JBKJYW010000259.1:0-4016 GCF_046715635.1 Serratia sp. (in: enterobacteria) | reverse complement strand
CGATGAACGTGAAAACGGTCTGCGGGCACTGCTCAATCTGGGCCATACCTACGGCCATGCCATCGAAGCCGAAATGGGTTATGGTGTCTGGCTGCACGGTGAAGCCGTGGCGGCTGGCATGGTGATGGCTGCGCAAACAGCACGTCGCCTGGGCCAGTTCTCGGCTGACGATATCGAACGGATCAAGGCGCTGCTGTTGCGCGCCGGGTTGCCGGTTTGCGGGCCGCAGGAGATGACGCCTGAGGCCTATCTGCCACACATGCTGCGTGATAAAAAAGTGTTGGCGGGGGCGTTGCGTTTGGTATTGCCGAAGAGCATTGGTGAAGCAGAAGTTCGTGGCGGTGTCGGCCATGAGCTGGTGCTGGCATCCATCGCCGACTGTTTACCAACACAGCGCGCGTAAGTCGGTTACACTCAATAACGTTAACGTTTCGCCAGGTCGATATGTAGCCGTTTCTTTGCTGCTATCGGGGCTGAACCTTGCCCGCCGGGCAATTCCATGGACGGCGTAATTTGACGCAGGTCGGCAGTGCTTGAACTTGCGGGCTATAACAGTAGCTTGGCTGCTGTTAGACTCTATATTAATTAGTGCGCAGGGCGAGACAGATGTCGCTTTGCCATCATCGGGTTAATAGTCTCGAACCACCTGGGTGGCGAGATTTTGCCTCTAGTTGGAGGGTTTCAGATGGATGAATTTAAACCAGAAGACGATCTCAGGCCTGATACCAGCGATCGCCGTCCTTCGCGTTCACGTCGGCCAGCCGCAACTGGGCCGCGTTTTGCCGTTTCACGTCAGCATATGATGATTGGGATTGGCATTTTGGTGCTGCTGTTGCTGATCATCGGTATCGGTTCGGCGCTGAAGGCCCCCACCAAGCACGAGGTTGCGCAACAAGGGGCAACCCGCGACATCAATCTGTCGGGCTCCTCGTCGTTGACCACCAGCAACAACGGCGTTGCGGGCGGCACTACGGATACCAACGATAACAACGGTGTCAGCACCTCTCAGCCCCAAACCGTTAGCGTCCCACCTATCTCCAGCACGCCGACCGAAGCACAACCTGTAGCGCCACAGGGCGGGGCTGGTGAGCGTGTCGATCTGCCTGGCAACATGGCCGATGCCTTGTCATCACAGCAAGGTCAGGTTGATGCTGCTGCCGCGCAAAATATTAATGCCCCAGCTTCCGCTTTGCCAACCGCTCCGGCGACCGTGATGAACGGTGCTACCGCGCGTCCGGCGGCGAATGGCAATGCAACCGCTGCGACGCAGCCGCATAAAACGCCTGCCACCAAGCCAGTAGCAACCAAGCCGACAGCATCGGTCAAACCTTCTGCGACCACCACCACGGTTTACACCCCACCGGCCAAAGGCAAGAGTGGTGTGGTGAGCGGCAGCGGAAGCTCACTGAAAACCGCACCGGGTAGCCATTACACGCTGCAGTTGAGCAGTGCCTCACGCTCCGATACGTTGAATGCCTTTGCCAAGCAACAGAATTTGCCACACTTTATGGTGTACGAGACCAAGCGTGATGGTAAACCCTGGTATGTGTTAGTGAGCGGCAACTACGCTTCTTCGGCGGAGGCCAAGCGTGCCATCGCCACGCTGCCGGCGGAAGTTCAGGCGAAAAAACCATGGGTCCGTCCTGTACAGCAAGTACAGCAAGACCTGAAAAAATAATCATTAATTTTGTGCGCTGATGTGCTGTCTGAAGCAGAGTACATATCCGCCGCTCTGAATTGTAATAAGTAGCTAACTGACGGCATGAAGAAAAACCGCGCTTTTTTAAAATGGGCTGGTGGAAAATACCCGCTGATAGACGAGATCCGTCGTCATTTACCAGAGGGTAACTGCTTAATCGAGCCCTTCGTGGGCGCGGGTTCAGTCTTCCTGAACACAGAGTACGAGGCCTATATTCTCGCCGATATCAACAGCGACCTTATCAGCCTGTATAACATCGTTAAGCTGCGCACGGATGATTTCGTGCGCGATGCCCGCTTGCTTTTCACCGACCAATTCAATAACTCAGACCAGTTCTACCTGCTGCGCGAAGAGTTCAACACCACCACCGATGATTATCGGCGCGCGCTGCTGTTCCTGTATCTGAACCGCCACTGCTATAACGGCCTGTGTCGCTATAACCTGCGTGGTGAGTTCAATGTGCCGTTTGGGCGTTACAAGAAGCCCTACTTCCCGGAAGAAGAGCTGTATTGGTTTGCTGAAAAATCACGCAATGCCACTTTTGTCTGCGAGCACTATCACGATACCATGGTCAAGGCGACCCAAGGGGCAGTGGTCTATTGCGATCCGCCTTATGCCCCTCTGTCGGCAACGGCGAACTTTACTGCTTATCACACCAACAGCTTTAGCCTGGCCGATCAGCAAGGGCTGGCGCGCATTGCGCATCAGCTGTCGGTTGAAAGCCAGGTGCCGGTGTTGATTTCCAACCACGACACCGAACTGACGCGTGACTGGTATCAGCATGCTTCGCTGCATGTGGTGAAGGCTCGTCGCACCATCAGCCGCAATATTTTAGGCCGCAGTAAAGTGAACGAACTTCTGGCGCTGTATAAAAAAGCGGAATAACTCGACCCCTACGTTTGGAGAAGCGGATGAAAAAGTTTTTGATTGCCCCGTCCATTCTGTCTGCAGATTTTGCCCGCCTGGGTGAAGATACTGCCAAAGTGTTGGCCGCTGGCGCCGACGTGGTGCATTTTGACGTGATGGATAACCACTACGTGCCTAACCTGACGATCGGGCCAATGGTGTGCGAAGCCTTGCGCAATTACGGCATTACCGCACCGATTGACGTCCATCTGATGGTAAAACCGGTCGATCGTATCGTGCCGGACTTTGCCAAGGCTGGGGCAACCTACATCTCTTTCCATCCCGAAGCTTCCGAACACGTCGACCGTACCATCCAACTGATCAAAGAGAACGGCTGCAAGGCGGGACTGGTGTTTAACCCTGCGACCCCGTTGAGCTATCTCGATTACGTGATGGACAAGATCGACGTGATCCTGCTGATGTCGGTCAACCCTGGTTTTGGTGGTCAATCCTTTATCCATGGCACGTTAGACAAGCTGCGTCAGGTTCGCAAACTGATCGACGAAAGCGGCCGCGACATTCGCTTGGAAGTGGACGGCGGCGTGAAGGTCGACAACATTGCCGAGATCGCAGCAGCGGGCGCGGACATGTTCGTGGCAGGCTCGGCCATCTTTGGCAAACCGGATTACCGCGCGGTGATCGATCAAATGCGCAGTGAGCTGGCCAAGGTGAGTCATGGCTGATTTTAGCGCTATCCGCGGTCTGGCCTTCGATCTTGACGGCACGCTGGTAGACAGTGCGCCGGGTTTGGCGGCGGCCATCGATATGGCGTTGGTGGAAATGGGTCTGCCGCAGGCCGGTGAGGCCCGCGTTGGCACCTGGATTGGTAACGGTGCCGATGTGTTGGTCCAGCGTGCGCTGCGCTGGGCTGAGGTAGAAGCCACGCCGGAGCGGTGTTTGCAAATGCGTCAACGTTTCGACCATTTCTATGCGCAAACCGTTGAGAGCGGCAGCCGCCTGTTCCCGCAGGTGACAGAAACGCTGGCCCAGTTGGCCAAGCTTGGCTACCCGCTGGCGCTGGTTACCAACAAACCGACTCCCTTTGTGGCCCCTTTGCTGACGGCGCTCGGCATTATCGATTTTTTCTCGCTGATCATCGGCGGTGACGACGTGGTGGAGAAAAAACCACATCCTGCCCCGCTGTATCTGGTGTTCGGCAAGCTTGGTCTGCGGGCCGGTGAAGTGCTGTTCGTTGGGGATTCACGCAATGATATTCAGGCGGCGCAGGCGGCAGGTTGCCCGAGCGTTGGCCTGACTTACGGATATAACTACGGTGAAGCGATTGCCCTGAGCCACCCCGACCGCGTGTTGGAGCGCTTCGCCGATTTGTTGCCCGCACTTGGGCTGTCATCTTTAGAAGATCGGGAAATTTAACTATGAGTAAGCCCATCGTTTTCAGCGGCGCGCAGCC
>NZ_JBKJYW010000258.1:0-18678 GCF_046715635.1 Serratia sp. (in: enterobacteria) | reverse complement strand
TCATGACCGACGATCACCTTATCGAAGGTATCCAGGCGGAATTTCCCGCCGTCAGAAAAGGTTAATTCACCCACGCCCTGCTTACCCACAATCACCTGATGGCCTAATAATTGCGAGCCCGCTCCCGTGATCGCCAACGCCCCTTTTGCGCCTTCCTTCACACCCAGTTCAATAAATGAAACTTCCAGCGTTCCACCATCAAGTACGGAAACGTTGCCCTCACCACCCACCCCCACTTTCAGATCCTGGCCGTAGAGGGGATCGTAGTTATAGAGTTTCCAGCGCGAGTCGATACCTGTTATTAAAGCACTACCGACAGCTCCTGCTTCCCTGCCCAGATAACCAGCCCCAACGGTAGTTGCCTTGGCGCCGTCGCTGACGGTTAGCTTGCCTGAACCGGTGTCACCAATCACCAGATCGACGCGACTACCTGTTTTCCAGCCATCCGGCTTGGTGCCCGGTACGGTTTCTTCGGTACCACCATCAATCACAATTTCAGCCGCGCCTACGTTTCCAACTGCTCCAACCAGACCTGCCATCGCCAGAAGCAAACTGGGAGTCACTCCGACTTTACGTTTTTGGGCGGATTTGCCACCAGCGCGGGTAAATTCAGCCACGGGGATCAAAGTACCGGTATGCCGTTGGCGTACCAAACGATAAATTTTATTCATATGAAAAACTCCTCCACTGAGTTTAATTAGCCTTTGGGTTATTATGTAATACGGGTTTGAGAGGAAATAGAAAGCAAACCATCTTGATAGTTATTATAAAGAAATCATTACAATGAAAACTCCCTGGTGTTTTTATTCTTCTTCACTGATAAGTAGAAATGCCCCAGAGGATCATCCGGGGTAAAATCAATCCAAGTATTCTTTAACCGAACCGCAGCTAATGCTGTTCAAGTTACATGTACCAATGGTCGACTATCCCTTTACTGTCGAAATCGATATAAATACGCTTCCCACGGTGTTCCGTATCACCTGACATTTTAGCCGATGCCTTGGTTGCACTATCTGAAGCATTCGATGCCGTGTTAGCCATGCCAAGAGCACTGGAAACGGCTCCCGCTCCGGGGATGTAGCCAACAATGGAGGATGCCGTGCTCAAGTTGCCTCTCGCTTCATACTTCCAGACTACGCTACCGTCTGAACTCACGTCCTGGTCATCCGGCACACCATAAATTGCCTGCACCTCGGCCTTGGTGGTCTTGTTAGGTATAATATGTGCCTTCATATACGACGCACTGAATTTGTCTTCCCCCATGCTACTGCATCCGGCAAGAAGAAAAATCACCATCAATTTCCATATAGATATACGCATATCTTAACCTGATTTATTAAAATTAATTAACGCCACTAACAAGAGTTATTAGCGGCAGTGTTTCGTTAATGATGGCAAACCAGAAAAACAACTCGCACACTCTAGATGCATTAGATAAATAAAATTTGATAATGCTTTTAAATAATGTCATCCTTACTAAGAATTCGCTCATTACCATAACCACTCATTAACACTTTAACAGACTATTTATATCATGATATAACTACAACCCTACTAAAGTAGGGTTTACTTAACATGGCCGTGTTGCTAGTTTAGGTAAGCAGCAAGCTCTGGCATGCTAGGACAGTGCAGACGTTACATTGGTGACAAAAGGAAAGTGACGTGAGTAAGCCCTATGCTTTGGTCGTTGACGATCACCCAATGGTAGCAAATGGCATCGCCGTTTTTTTAAGCACGCGTTGTGGTTACAAACGGGTGTATGTCGCTGCCAGCCGCCAAGAGTGCAACAACTACATCGCAGAGAAAGGCCATCCCCAACTGTTGGTTTTGGATTTCTGGTTATCGGATGGCACCGCGCTCCACCTCATAAGAGAACTGCTGCAGAAAGACGCCAATATTCGCCTGTTGGTCATCAGCGGAGATGAGAATAACCAAGTGCAACACAAGGCCCAGGAGGCTGGTGCACACGGTTTCGTTCACAAGCACGATTCACCACAAACCTTCCATCTTGCGGTTACCGCGCTACAAAATGGGCAACGCTGGTTTCCAGCAAGCTCAGAGGTGGCCTGTTGCGCCTCATCCCTCCCTCGCGACCAGGAGTTTGGATTAACCCAACGCCAGACAGAAGTGCTGGCGATGATGCTGCGCGGATTCTCAAATAAACGTATCGCCCTCGCGCTCGCCGTGTCTGAGGCAACCATCAAAGAGCATATTACCAGTATCCTCAGCAAGTTGGGCGTCACCAACCGGATCGAAGCCATTACGTTGCTACAGGGGCGCCGCTTCACGCTATGAACCCAATCAGTGATAAAACCACGCAATACATCAACCCACACTCGCAGTTGCGGTTATTGAACGATGTGTTGGCACGGTTGGTTTTCAGCGTCTATGCCGTCCCTTTCGTCGGGATAGTATTTGCCATCTGGCTCTATCAGCTGCGCTTACCGTTGACTCCGATCGTCTGTTGGATTGCGCTGTACTTTTTAGCCTCCCTGTTTGTCTGGTTATGCCATCGCCACTATCGCCGCAAGTTGAGTACCACAACGGAAACCGCCATGCTGGCCCAGTGGCTACCTTGGGTCAATCGGCTGGCATTGCTGCATGGCATCGGCTTGTCTTCACTGATTGCAGTGACGGCCATAAACCCCTCCTTTGATTTTATTCTGCTGCTCAATATCAGCATCGCCGCAATCGTGGCGGCCAACGCCACGCACCTGACCCCGTTACTGGGGGCATTCCAGCGGTTTTTCATCAGTTGCTGGGGGATCCTGTTGCTATTAATTCCCTGGCGATACGGTGACACCTGGCCAATCATTGTGTTGCTTAACCTCTTGTATGGCTTTGCTATTTATCGCCATGCCTTGACCTCTCATGCATTCTTCCTTCAGCAGGTCCGCCTGGAAGAGGACAGCATCCTGCTGGCTGAGCAATTCCGCGTGGCAAAAGAGGAAGCAGAGCAGGCATTGCAGGATAAAAACCTGTTCCTGACTACCGCCAGCCATGACCTTCGTCAACCCATCCACGCGATGGGATTTTTGATAGCGGCGATCATTCATAAGAATCGCGATACGCTGTTAAACCCGCAACTCCATGATTTACAACAAAGCGTGCGTTCTTTGCATTTAATGTTCAACTCGTTGTTGGACCTGACCCTCATCGAAAATAAAGCCGTCAATGTTCCGCAGAGCGAAGTGGATTTAGCACCATTAGTCGAGTCGATCGTCACGCTATTTCGTGAAGAGGCGAATAACAGAGGTTTGACACTACGCGCCAGGCTCCCACAGCAACGCTGTGTGGCATTGGGCGATCTCTCGTTACTGAAGCAGTCGTTAATCAACCTGACGCACAATGCGCTACGTTATACCCAACAAGGGGGGGTGTTGATCGCGGTTCGTCCACGGGGCAAGGATTGGTTGTTGGAAGTATGGGATACGGGGATTGGCGTAGCCGATGCCGAAAAATCCCGGATTTTCTCTCCCTTCTATCGCCCTGAGCTTGCCTGGCGTATAGACAGCGCCGGACATGGGTTGGGCCTGGCCGTGGTGGCAAGATGCGCGAAGCTGATGAAAGTAGAATGTGCGATGAGTTCGATTGAAGGCAAAGGCTCACGTTTTTGGCTGCGTCTGCCAGCCAGCGACACGGTTACCGCCATGGCTCCATTAACCACGGAGCAAAAGCCCTTCCTGGTTGCGCATCGGGCGCTTTCCGGCACCTGTCTGGTAGTCGATGACGATCCCTTGGTCACCTCCGCCTGGACCAGCTTGATGCAGGCCTGGGGCATCACGGTTCGCTGCGTTGCTTCTGCCAAAGAGGCGTTTGCCGTGCTTGAGAGTGGTTTTTCTCCCCAGGCGATTTTGTGCGATCAGCGCCTGCGTTCGGGTGAGAGTGGCTTCGACATTTTGCAGGAGTTATTCCACCGGCTCCCACAGGCCAGTGGTGCGATGGTCAGCGGTGAGTTTAATTCAGCGATATTGCAGCAGGCAGAAAGCGAGGGTTACCTGGTGTTGTATAAGCCACTGGAACCCTCGCAGCTTCATGCATTGCTTTCACAATGGCTAAATGCTGAGTAAAAACTACGGAGCGGGTACCACGCCCTGGATTGCGCCGGTATACCCGGTACGGGAAATTGCCGTCAGCAATAGCTGATTATCAAACCCCTCGGGCACAATCACTTCTGCCTGGTGCGTTTTCAGTGAGGCTTTGGCCTTAATCACACCGTCAGTCGAGCGCAACGCTTTATTGATGGAGATGACGCACAGTGAGCAGGTCATGGCTTTGATATCAATAGTGACTTTCTGGTTCTCAGCCCATAGCCGCGGCGCAATCAGCACCAGAGCCAACAGCAGAAAAATGCGCTTCTTCATTCCATCATTTCCCAAATCCAAGGTAATACGTAGGGGTAGGTCATCAATGCCAACAGCAAAGGTACCGACAACCAGTAAAGCCAAATCAGAGCCCGACGGCTGACAACGTTCACGCAGACCGGGCGTGGCGACAGATAAAGCCGCCAAAATCCTCGCAGCATCAACCCGATAGCCACAATAATCATTGGCCACTGCAGCCAGGATAGCGCCGGGATCCCCGTGAGCCCGGCGGCCGAGATACCGAACACCAGATACAACAACGGCCCGAGGCAGCAGAGCGTCGAGGCTGCGGCGGCAAGCAGAGCCGCCAGCAGCGTCACTACGCTGCCCTTAACGCTGTTCGACAGAGACATAGTCATAGCTAAATTCGGCCGGATCGTAGAAGTTTAATGGGTCGCCATCCACTTCTGCATAGGGATAACCAAAGTTATTGAGGTCACCCTGCTCTGCCTGCGGCGAAAGCGCGAAATCACGGGCGTAGTTAAAGCCAACCCAGTTCATTTCCCAGTTGCCGAACAGGTAATCGCTGACGGCCTCAACGGCAGGATCGCCGTTTTCTTTTTTCTCTGTCAGACGCATTTTAGTGACATCGGCCGGATCGGCCGGCAACCAGCCGAAACCGGCCAGCCAGAACATCGCCCGGCAGTGCTGGCCCCCACTGATTTTTGCCACACCTTGCTCATCCGCGCTGCCAAATGCCTTCTTCGAATAGTTCCCCAGCTTGCGGGAAGCGCCCAAGCGAATACCAAACATCTCACGTGCGGGGATCCCGCTGGCACGGCACAACGCGACGAACACGGAGTTAATATCGGTACATTTCCCGCCCAGTTTGCCGGCCTTAAGGATTTGGCCCACATCACCGGTACCGCAGCCAATCACCGCATCGTCTCGATGCATATGGGTTCTTACCCATTCATGAATGAGCCGCGCCTGCTGCAGAGGAGATTTCTCACTGCCAATAATCTTCAACGCCGTTTCTTTCACCAGACCATCCACCGGGATATGTGGGGTCGCTTTAAGGTAGGGTTGTATCTCTGCGGGGAACACCAGATCGGTTTGCGGAAGCTGCCATTCGGCCAGTTGGTTGCTCTTCAGCGGTTCCCAGTCCAAGGTTTCAATCAGCATTTCCACTTTCAGTTCCATCGGGCCTTTGGAGTCCGGCCAGGAAGCAAATAACGTTTTGGCTGCGTAGATATTATTTGCCGTGAGGTAGGCCTGCTGATAGTTGCCAGAAAAAGAAATGTGCTTCAGTTGCTGGAAGGCGGTGTCCACGGGGACCGGGATCCATAGATTGGCCTTACCTTCTGAGCCTGCTGGCGCTTTCAGTTGATAAGTTTGTGTCATCACAAAACGTCTTCTATTGTCCACGCAGGTTGACGCCGGGATATCCGTTTTACGCGACTCAGACCAGACCGGGCTGATCAGCCCAAAAGAAGATAACGCCGCCGCACCCTTGAGAAATTTACGCCTTTCCATCACCGTTCCTTTTTTTATTATCAGATAGCGCCAAAGCCTTGCCCTCCGCCTTTGGGAGGGCAATAGTATGCACCCAGGCAGCACAAAACGACATACCGCTTACACAAAAAGACATCAGGGAATATACGGTAAACGGCATGCGGGAAAGTGGTGACACATCAAGAATATTAAAAATACGCTGAGGAGCAAACGATCGAGTAGGTGGCGGGATGACTCCCACCGTCCTTGCAACGAGAAGATTATACGATAAACCGGTTCACTAATTGGGTCATCGCTGCCGCTTGGTTGTCCAGTACCTGACTGGCACTGGCCGCTTGGGAAACCAAAGCCGCATTTTGCTGTGTGACCTGTTCAAGTTGATTCAAAGCCAAATGAACCTGCCCCACCCCCAATGATTGTTCGTTAGCGGCCTGAGCGATATCGCTAACATATTGTTTCATCAGTCCTGAATTATCTGCTGCCGCTTTTAGCGCGACCCCCGAAGCCGAAACCCGGGCGACGCCTTGCGCAATTTTTTCCATATTTTGATTAATCAGCTCTCGGATCTGGCTCGCCTCTTTAGCACAACGTTGAGATAGGTTACGCACCTCACTCGCTACCACCGCAAATCCCCTGCCAGACTCGCCAGCTCGAGCAGCTTCTACCGCAGCATTGAGTGCCAATAAATTGGTCTGAAAAGAAATATCGTCAATAGAAGCCACGATACGTGCAATCTGCTCGCTGGAATTACGGATCTCCGTCATGCTCTGGCTGGCTTCATTCGCCACGCGATTCGCCTGCATGACATCGCGCTCCATCGCCAGCGTGAGTTGTTCAGCTTCGCGGGCGTTATCTGCAGTCTGGGAGATCGCCGTGGACATTTGTTCCATACTTGCCGCCGTTTCAACGATAGAGGCCGCCTGTTCATCAGTACGTTGCGCTAAATCCTGATTGCCAGCGGCGATATCACCGCTAGCATGGTGAAGCACCTCCGAGCCGGATTTAATCTCTTTAACAATATGCTGAATATTTTCAATGGATTGATTATAGGCATGATTCAATGCTGACAGCTCATCACTACCCGGCACGCTAAGGCGTTGGGTCAAATCACCCTCCATTTCACCAATCGTTTTCAGCGTGCCTTGCAGTTGCAGATGGATGCTCCGCGCAACGACGATGGCTATCGCCAAGGCCACTGCCAGAGAAAGAAGGCTGATGCACAGGAAAGTCATCCATTCGCTACGTGCCGTGCGTGACAACTCTGCAGCATGCTTTTGTAACGTGTCCGCGGTTTGATTCTCTATTTGACGCAGCACTTCAATGCGCTGAGTCTGAGCCTTAAACCAATCGGTAGGATTAACCTTGAATCCACCGGTTGCGACTTTAGCGAGCGCAATCTCACGAAACTTAAGAGCATCAGTTGCCGATGTAGAACGTAATGCGCCATCAAGCGCCGCCGCCTGATCCGTGGTGCTGAAACGACGAGTCGCAGAAAGCCAGGCCTCTTGTTTTCCCACCACATCACTCAACTGGCGGAATTGCCCATCAGCAAAACGATCGCTAGAGAAAACGCCGGAGAGTAATGCTCGCTCTATACCCGACTGTTCTTTCAGGTTAAGCAAGCTGTAATACGCTGACAATTCTTGGCCGATTTTGCCCGATGTCGTCAAATGCCCGATACCGCCGACAAAATCCAGCACTTGGGCGATGGTCTTAGTATAGAAACCAATGGTTTGCGGCGCCGCGGTCTTTAAATGGCTGACGTTATTACGCACCTCGCCCAGTAACTGGGTTTGGTCGTTAAATAACTGAATCGCCGATGTATCAATCCCTTCCAATGCGCTGCGATCCGTTTTAGATAACAGTTGGCTAAATTTCGTCATAGTCGCATCTGTCAGTTTACGTTGATCCGCTAGTTCAGCGCGAAACTGTCCACCACCAGAGCCTAGGTAACCTGCACTCATGCCACGCTCTTTTTGCAGCTCATGCACGACATCCCCTGCACCACGCGCAGTTGCCGTTAGCTGAACGATAACATCCATCTGACGTTCGGTATTGATACGGGTTTTCATACCCGAACCGGCAAACCAGCATAACGCCAGTAGCAGTGGAAACAGAGCAATGAAAAGCTTCATTCTCATCGATATACGGTAGATCCCTAACATCCGGTTTCGTCCTATTTTGTGACAACATCAATAGAACAGCTATCGGCCTGCTTTGAGCCCCCTTTAACCACAATGATAGAATTGTTATTATTGTATTGATATATATCATTATTTTTATTTAGGCATGAGGACTGCCTATGCGACCTCCCATCCCCCCACCTCTCAGCTTTGCTCTACCACTTCATCCTCACTTCACAAAGCCCCGATAAAGTCGCTCAATGCTAACTTCGAGGGATTGAACGTGATTTTTACCAAACGCCTGTGGGCTATTCTCTTTCTCACCATCGGCCTGATGACCGTGCTGGTCAGCCAAGCTCGCGAGCTGCCTGTGGTGCAGGATGGTGACATCATTTTCCACACTTCCCGCTCGGCACAAAGCCTGGCGATACAACAGGCCACCGGCTCTCGTTACAGCCATATGGGCATCATTGTGCTGCGTGATGGCAAGCCTTACGTATTCGAAGCGGTATCGACGGTGAAATACACGCCGCTGGCCGCCTGGATCGATCGGGGAGAGAAAAAGCATTTTGTCGTTAAACGCCTGAAGAACGCCAAGCAAATGATGACGCCGTCCGCGCAGTTAAAAATACGCCAGCAGGCTAAAAGCTTTGCCGGGAAACCCTACGACATGCAGTTTTCCTGGTCAGATGAGAAGTTATATTGCTCGGAGTTGGTGTGGAAGATTTACGATCGTGCACTTGGGATACAAATCGGTAAGCTGCAAAAAGTACGTGAATTTAGCTTTGGCGCTCCTGCCGTACAACAGAAACTGCTGGAGCGCTACGGAACGAAAATCCCCTGGGATGAGTCGGTTATTTCGCCGAAGGCGATGTTTGAATCACCGCTGTTGGTCACGGTGATCGAGAATTAATCTACGGTGACGTCCCCCATCCATATGGATAGGGGACTGTGTGTGCAACATATTAGCTCCGCATCTGACAACAACTCCGAGCTGGCTCCCTCACCCTTTTGGGGCGCACAAACCAGGCTAGGTGGCGTCCTGCACCCGCAACTCCACCTCATGCGCCTCGTCCGCCTGCGGGATTTCCAATTTACTCAGCATCCGCGCCATTGCCTCAGCAGGTACGCTGTATTCCCGCTCGGCATTCTGCCGCTGCCACTGGGCATAAGGCACTTCCAGGTAAACAATCTTCACCCTTGCGCCATAGGCGATAAACAGCTCAACCAACTGGCTACGCAACTGCCGGGTAATATTGGTGGCATTCCAAACAAAAGGTTCGCCCCGCCGTAGCAGCGTTTTTGCCTGCAACTTGGCCTGCTGTACGACCCAGCCGGTCGCGTTTTTATCGGTAGGCGACAACCGGTGTTGGCGGCGAATGTTGTCCAGGCTGATAACCTCAAGCCCAGCGGTATGTTGCGCAATATAGCGATCTTTACCCATTCCCGGCAGCGCACAGAGTAAAGTCACTTCGCTCTGAAATTGCTCGTAGGGAACAAAATCCACGCTAGCCTGCGGATGCGTCAAATAGTGGTAACGCTGGTTATCGCTAGCAAAAGGACGCGCTTGCCCCCAGCATTGCTGCTCCTGACAAAACAGTTCGAACAGCTCGATGTTATCCAGCAGGCCGTTTTGGTCGTCACAGTCGCGCCCCAATACGTCCGCCCGTGCCAGCATCGCCAGCAACCTTGTATCCAACCGTAGTGCCGCTAATAACAGCGCCCGCTCTGGCGATGGCCGCCCCATGATCCACAACGGCAAACCATGAAAACGCACCAAGGCCGCTACCTGTTCACGCAGCTCAAACGGCGTCACGATATCCCGATATAAAAGGGTGCGAGTGGTCAGCTCGCCGCGTTTAGCGTGGTTGGGTGAGGTCACCGAACCATCGTCTGCAACCCGCGTGGTACTGCGCTTTTCTACATCGTGCAGCAATGCGGCGGCCCAAACCAGCTCCTGCTGTTGTGCTGGCAACGCCAAAAACTGCGCAGACCCGGTCAGTGCCGCCAGCACGCGCTGGGTATGGATTGCCACATCACCTTCCGCATGATGACGGGGATCTTGTGGCACCTGATGCATGTCGGCCACCCAACGGAATTTATCCGCCAGCCTGCCCCACTGCTTGTCTTCACTTAAGCACCACATGGTTTATCCTCCCGCTGATACTCGTACGCCATACGCGCTCGTTGCCAATTCACTCTCCAGTGGCGATCGGTTTTCACATGGTTTTTACGCACGTACTTAAACACGTTATGGGAAAACTGAGCCACCAGGAACTCACCCGCATTGCGGGTGACAATCCCTTCCATAGTACATGGCAAGCCGGTATGTACGTCGTGCGGCGCAAAACACCCCACTCCCCCTACCTGCTCCAGTATTGCCGAGCGGTATTCTTGTTCCGTCTGGCGCGGCACCTCCTGTACCACTTCTGGCACACAGGCAAAATCAAATAATGCCGCGTAAAACTGCACTTCTTGCCAACTCAGCCACATGTCTTTACAGCGCACGGCGAATAGATAAAAATCCTGTTGCAGGCCACGATATTCGATCGAATGCGTGGCATACAAATTCTCCCCAAACAGTTCGATATCGCCCAGGTCATTTTTAATCAGTTGCCAACGCTGGCGGATCTGGCGCGTCCAGGCAGAAACTGTCGGTGCCGCATGGGAGCGTGCAAATACGCCATAGCGATTCAGGCAGTTATTCTCACCATCGAGCTTTTCCGTATGGATCAGTGAGGGGATTAACCGTATGTCTTGCCAATAGTGTTTATTGATCCGATCGTCACTGGTGGTTCCTGGTGAGAACGGATAATGGTACGTCCGACCATATTTATGTGTTTCCATTTCTTTTCTTCTTATAGCGTTACCGGCCTGCCCCATCAGGCCGATATTGATTAAGCGAGCGGCGTAAAGCTTTCGCCTTTAAACACCCGAACCGGTGAACCACGCACTATTTGATGGTGAAACATCCGTCGTTCAGCACGCTGTTCGTCCAGTTGCTGTTGTTCAAGCTGTTGCAAACGGTGAGCGATCAGCAAATACGCCAAACGTTTATTGGCATGTTGGCTGCGCTCGGTCTGAACTTTAACGCTAATGCCGCTAGCGATATGAGTGGCGCGAATAGCCGACTCCGTTTTATTCACGTGCTGCCCACCTGGCCCGGAGGACTTCAACGTTTCAAAGCGGATCTCGCTCTCTTTTGGCACCGCCGCCGGAGAGAAACGCGCCGCACCAATAAACCAGTTCTTTCTGGCACGCCCGGTGCGCCACGGGCTTTCGCAAATCCACTGCAATGTCCCGCACCACTTGGCGGCCAATGGCTCCGCCGCTTCGCCGTTAAGCGTCAATAGCACCGAACGCAACGTGCCGGGCAGGCGGCCCTCTTCCCGCTCAACCTCATGCAGTTCTACCTGCATGGCCTGGGCCTCTTTGTGAAACTGACGCAGTGCCAGGCTCACCGCCAGGCAACATTCGTCCGGCCCCTGTGCAGCGGAAATCTGTAATAAGATCATGACTGTCCCCCGCTGGTTTTGTAGGTCAACACCGGTTGCATACGCGCCACCAACGTAACCAATCCGGCCTGCTGCAAGGCTCCCACTACGCTATCAATCGGCTTGTAGGCTTCCGGCGCTTCCTGATAAATCAGTTGGCGGTCGCGGCAAATCACCCGGCTGCCGAAGCGGGTTCTGGCCAACTGATCGGTACTGAAACGTGCCGATAAGCGGTCCTTACATTCGGAACGCATCCATTTGCGCCCGGCACCGTGCGCCAGCGAATACAAACTGCTGGCAGCAGGTAGCGGCTGGACGATATAGCTGTAATCGCCGCGCGAGCCGGGGATCACCACCAGCCCTTCATCCGACGGTGTAGCCCCTTTACGATGCAGCCAACCAGGCACGCCCTCGATAGTGGCCGCCGCCAACAGGTTATGATGGATATCCAGCAGGCAATCGCCAGTAGTGCGCAACCGCTGCAATATCCGCTGGGCGATCAGTTGCCGGTTTAAGCCTGCAAAATCCAGCGCCTGTTGATGCTGTTGCAGATAATCGTTGGCCGCATCGGTATTTTCCAGCAGGCCGTGATGCCCATGAGCGCGCACATGCTGCTCCAGTATTAGCTGGCCCAAGCCACGCGAACCGCTGTGCACCAACAGCATCAGCCGTTTTTTATCGAGGCCGGCCTGCGGCTGATATAATTCGTCGATGCGTAACAGTTCAGCAAAATGATTACCGCCGCCAATGGTGCCCAATGTACGGGAATAATCGCTAAGCGCGGGAGGAATATTCCCCAACTCTTCTTGCTCTAACGGGCCGTCAATATTGCCCAGCTTTTTTTCCAATTTATCCAGCGACTGTTTCATCGCCAGCAAATCTGTTTGCCATAGCGACATACCGCAACCGATATCATTACCGATTAACGCCGGGTAGAAGCGATATTGTGAAAAGAAAGCGGCACCGACCGGGTAACCACGGCCAGGATGCAAATCTGGCATCCCGACCACGCGCACCATATCCGGCAGCTTGGCGGTAATTTCTAATTGTTGGATTGCATTTCCTTCAATCCAGGTGTGTTCCGACGCGATCAATGAAACTCGCGGCGTAACGGAGCCAATAGTATTGCTCATAACCAATCCTGATTAATATTTTATCTCATTTTTTGGATTTGGCGGGCGGTAGCCCTAGCAATACCTGGAGAACAGGAAATTATGCCTGAGGATACGACCCGCAAAGGGTAAACAGTGCTTGATAATTCATGATGTACCTCCTTTGCAAAGTGAATGAATGGGAAAACGCGGCGATAGTACATATAAACTCCAGCGTTAGCAATGGTTGTTCGCATCGGCCACCAAAATTTAATTCGGGGTGCCGAAAAATTTGACCCAAGTCAACGTTGCATTTAATTCGCAGCTGGCTGGATAGACTCGGCTGACGATTGTCAGTATATAAATGCAAATGGTAATCATTTTCAGTTAAGCTATAATTCAGACCTTGTGCAGCGGGTCTGGGTGGCTACGTTGCCACGCGTCCCTGCCGCCATCAGTTCTGCCCATTGAAGGAACTTGCCGTTGAAACATCACACTGAGCTGGATTTCACCCCGCATTTTGCGCTGGCAGGCAATCAGCCGTTTAAAGACCGTCGCGCCATGATGCCACTGCGCGGTGCGATCCCCGTGGAAAAACCGCTGCTGACACCAACCTGGCAAACCGTCATTGGCCAGACCACGCCCAGCCGCAAGCGGCTGGTGTATCTACACATTCCGTTTTGTGCCACCCACTGCACCTTCTGCGGCTTTTACCAGAACCGTTTCGAGGAAGACCGCTGCGCCCGCTACACCGATGCGCTGCTACGCGAGATCGAAATGGAAGCGGACAGTCCTCTGCATCAGTCTGCGCCAATTCATGCCGTTTATTTTGGCGGTGGAACCCCTTCGGCGCTTGCCGCACGGGATCTGGCACGCATCATCACCGCACTACGCGAACGCCTGCCGCTGGCCCCAGACTGCGAAATCACCATCGAGGGCCGGGTGCTAAACTTTGACGATGAGCGGATAGACGCCTGTCTGGATGCCGGAGCCAATCGCTTTTCAATTGGTATTCAGTCGTTTAATAGCCAAATCCGCAAAAAAATGGCCCGTACCTCTGACGGATCAAGCGCTATTGCGTTTATGGAAGGGCTAGTTCGTCGCGATCGCGCTGCCGTGGTCTGCGATTTGCTATTCGGCTTACCCGGCCAGGATGCGAAACTTTGGGGCGAAGATCTGGCGATTGCCCGCGATATCGGCCTGGATGGTGTCGATCTCTACGCCCTCAATCTGCTGCCCAATACGCCTCTGGGTAAGGCGGTGGAAACTGGCCGCACCTCGGTTCCCTCACCTGCCGCGCGGCGCGATTTCTATTTGCAGGGTTGCGATTTCATGGACCAGGCTGGCTGGCGCTGCATCAGCAATAGCCACTGGGCACGTACCACGCGAGAGCGTAATTTGTACAACCTGCTGATTAAGCAGGGCGCAGACTGCCTGGCCTTTGGCTCCGGCGCCGGGGGTTCGGTCAACGGCTATTCCTGGATGATTGAGCGCAACCTCACCACCTGGCATGACGCTATCGCCGCAGGTCGCAAACCGCTGATGATGATGATGCGCACCTCAGGTAACCGAAGCCAGTGGCGTCAGCCGCTACAGGCTGGCGTGGAAACCGCTCGTATCCCGCTGGATGAACTGACGCCTTATGCAAAACAGCTGAAGCCGCTGCTCGCACAGTGGCATCGGGCGGGGTTAACCCGCGACGCCTCAACCTGCCTGCGCCTGACCAACGAAGGGCGCTTCTGGGCAAGCAATATTCTGCAGTCTCTTGATGAGCTGCTCCAACAACTGGATCTGCCGCGTATTGCGGTAGCCACCCTCTAACAGGAGTGAACGATGAAACCATGGCTGATTTTTGGCGCTGGCGGCAAAGGGGTCGGCGCGCTGACCCTGGAACTTGCGCTTGCGGAACAGCGTCCGGTGGTTGCGGTGGTGCGTAATCCTGATGCCGCCGCTCGCCTGCGGGAGAAAGGCGTACAGGTTTATCTCGGCGATGCCTGTGATGCCATTGCTGTCACTCGCGCTTGCGAAGCCGCCGGTGCCAGCGCAACGATTATCTCTTCAATGGGAGGCGCACAGGATTATCTGGCCCACCGGACGGTGATAGATACGGCGGAGAAATGCGGGATCTCGCGCATGATCCTCGTCACCTCTTTGGGCTGTGGTGACGGTTGGCCGTTTCTGTCACCACGCGCCAAAGCGGGGTTTGGCCAGGCGGTACGTGAAAAATCTCTGGCGGAAAGCTGGTTACAGACCAGCACGCTGGATCACGCGATCTTACGCCCCGGCGGACTGCTGAACGGCAATGCAACCGGTAAGGCACAACGGTTTCAGGGGCAGGAAGTTCATGGCCTTGTGATGCGTGCGGACGTTGCTGCACATGTCCAGCAACTGGCAAATGCCCCCGCACTCAATCAACAGGTCTACAGCCTGGTTGAACCGGGTCTTAAGCCGGGGTAATTCCCAACGTTGATTGATGTCCAAGAGCATTAGGTGGCTAATTTCCCCTCACCCCAACCCTATCCCAAAGGGCGAGGGGGCTGATACGGTGCTGTGCTGAGGTACTGGAGTTCACCTTGGCCAGAACGCCAACCCAAACCTTGGACTACGCAATCACTCCGCCAAAGCTCGCATCACTTTAATCAGATCCGATTTACCTTCAAAACCAATTCCCGGCAGTTCAGGCATAACAATATGGCCATCCTCCACCTTCACCGAGTCCGGGAACCCGCCGTAAGGCTGGAACAGATCCGGGTAGCTTTCATTGCCCCCCAGCCCCAAGCCCGCAGCGATATTCAGTGACATCTGGTGTCCACCATGCGGAATACAACGGGAGGGAGACCAGCCGAACTGTTCAAGCACCTCCAGCGTGCGGAGGTATTCCACCAGCCCATAGGAGAGCGCACAGTCAAACTGCAGATAATCACGGTCGGGGCGCATACCGCCGTAGCGCAGCAGATTACGGGCATCCTGATGTGAAAACAGGTTTTCCCCGGTCGCCATTGGCCCGGGATAGAACTCGGACAGAGCGGCCTGTAAGGCGTAATCTAGCGGGTCACCCACTTCTTCGTACCAGAACAGCGGATACTCCCGCAGCATCTTGGCGTAGGCAATCCCGGTTTCTAAATCAAAGCGACCGTTGGCATCCACCGCAAGCCGCGCCTCGTGCCCAATCTCTTGCAATACGGCCTCGATACGACGGCGATCCTCCTCCAGCGGCGCACCGCCAATTTTCATTTTCACCACGTTGTAGCCACGATCCAGATAGCTACGCATCTCCTGACACAGCGCGCTGAGATCTTTACCTGGATAGTAATAACCACCGGCGGCATAGACAAACACCCGTGGATTAGCCACCGTGCCTTGCATGTCCGCCAGCATACGGAATAACGGCTTACCGGCAATTTTGGCGGTGGCATCCCAGACCGCCATATCCAGCGTACCCACGGCTACCGAGCGTTCGCCATGGCCGCCGGGCTTTTCATTGACCATCATCGCCTGCCAGACCCGGTGTGGATCGAGGTTGTCGCCACGGTGGTTGAGCAAACTGTCAGGCTCAGCCTGCAAGATGCGATCGCGGAAACGCTCGCGGATCAGCCCCCCTTGCCCATAGCGCCCGTTGGAGTTAAAGCCGTAGCCCACCACCCGGCGACCATCAACCACCACATCGGTCACTACCGCAACCAGGCTGGTGGTCATCTTGCTGAAATCGATATAGGCATTCCTGATCGGTGAGGCTATCGGTTTGGTGATTTCCACCACGTCTGTGATACGCATTTTTCTCTCCAACGGTCGTGATTCGCAGGAACATTATTGATGCATTTTTTGCATCCTAGGCTGTCAGGCATTGGCACCCTGCCGCTTTCTTGCCATAGTAAGCGGCTAAAACATCACCGGCCAATGCAAAATAAGGATAGCTGTCATGCAAAATCGGCATCATCTGGAACTGACCTGGCTTGAGGATTGCGTGGCGCTGGCTGAGACCCTCAATTTCTCTAAAGCGGCCGAGGCACACTATGTCACCCAACCGGCATTCAGCCGCCGCATCCAGTCGCTGGAAGAGTGGGTCGGCACGCCACTTTTCGAACGGAATCGGCGGGGAGTTCATCTCACCAAGGCCGGTGAGGTGTTTTGCAAACAGGCGCCTGAGTTGATCAGAACGCTCTACGCGCTGAGGAATGAAACCCTGGATGCCACCGGGCAGCACCAACCGGACGTGGTATTTTCAGCCACCCACGCCCTCTCATTCTCTTTCTTTCCAGCGCTCCTCAGGCGCAATGAAAAGATGGCCAGATTAGGCTCTTTCCGCCTGCTGTCCGATACGTTAAAAGCCTGTGAGAACCTGCTGGCGCGCGGGGAGGCGCAGTTTTTGCTCTGCCATTATCATCCACATATGCAGATGACTCTCGATGCGGAAAAGTTTGTCAGCCTGCGCCTGGGGGAAGATCGATTGCTGCCCTACAGCCTAGCTCTGCCGGGGTCCTCAACGCCGGTGTGGAAAGTCGGGCAACAAAAATTCCCTTTCCTGTCGTTTAGCAATGACTCCGGGCTGGGCCGTATTATCGCCAACAGCGCAGCGATTAGCCGTGCCAAACGGGGTATGGAGGTTGCTTTTACTTCAGATCTGGCCGCCACGTTGCTCGCCATGGTGGCGGCTGGAGAAGGTGTCGCCTGGCTGCCGCAGTCGCTGGCGGAGACCGACGTTGATAGCGGCAAGATCGTGGTCGCCACCGACCCCCCTAACGATCTTGGCCTGCCCATTGAGATACGCCTCTACCGGCCCGTGACCAAGATGACCAAATCCGTTGAGGCGCTGTGGCTGCTATTCGCCAAGGAAGCGGAGGGGCAATAATTATAAATTGCTCACGCGCTTATCCTTTGGATATTTCACCGTATAAGACAGGCTGAACTTCTCGGACTGATTCGCAGGTAAATCCAGTTCCCACTGCACGTTACCGGTGTCTTTGTCGTAGCTGGCACCGTCGTACTTCAGCCCGTCGATAGTAATCGCCGAATCACGGCTCAGCGGCATCTGCTCCATCACCACCAGCTTAATCGGCTCTTTACGGGTATTTTTCACGCTGGTGACAAAGGAATACTGCTGGCTTACCGAATTGCCAAAAAACTCCGCCTTCGAGGTCAGTTGCTTGGCATTTTCGCGGTTCACGATAATCTTCTTATCCCGCCCCAATGACAGATCCAGTGTCTCTTTAGCCTCGGCGATATTGATATCCCCCTGGCCGACGAATGAACCCTCGAAGAAAATACTGGACTTGCCCGGCAACAAATTAAGCTGCTCCCAGTCTTTTAACTGTACCTGCAAGAAGGCATCCGGTTCGATTTTTGGCACCACCACGTAGCGATAGTCGCCCTGAACGTCCACATCCTTGATGGTGACCGAATGCCCTTTACCATCGGAGGCAATGTTATAAGGCAGGGAAATGCTAAAGCGGGTATTCACACCGCCAGCGTCGGTGACCACATAGTCAGAGAGGGAGCTTTTAGCTCTGGAGGCCATTGCACCATCAAGCTCTTGGGCATCCGCGCCAGCGGCCATCTCCGCAACGGGAGCCGGTGCCGGTCTGGGTATCGACATTGCCATCTTGGAACTGGAGTAGTACTGATAAAAATCGAGGTACCAAGGTTGCAACTTCGGCGCCTGCGCCCCTTCGCTTGGGTTGCCGCTGGAAAGCGTCAGGTTGACCTTATCCCAATTGATGCCGCTGTTCTGAAACACATTGGCCTTGTAGCTCAGCTTGACCGGCTGGGTAATGCTGTTGACCCGCACATCGTAAGTCGGCACCCAGCCGGCATCCGGGATCACATAAGACAGCTTAACGTTGCTGGTCACCGCTTTGGCAGTGTAAAACTTCACCACCACCTGATTCACCGTTTGGCCTGTCTTCTGCTGAGCCTCGTCCAACTGGCTCTTCAGCTTTTCGATATTCTTGTCAATCGCGGCGATCTTCTCTTTAATCTCAATATCCGCCAGCAGCACCTCACTCATGCGGCGGCTGACCAGTTCAAGCATTTGATTAACCTGCTCAACGGAAGCGCCCTCTTTTTCCGAACCCAACGCCCGGTTACTTTCCAGCACCGCCAGCTGCGCCTGGATCACTTCCCGCTGCACGTTAAGTTTGCTTTGCTCGCGCAC
>NZ_JBKJYW010000257.1:0-10488 GCF_046715635.1 Serratia sp. (in: enterobacteria) | reverse complement strand
TCTCATTCCACGGCATAAGCAGCTCCACTCAGAAGTACTCATACCTATGTTGTAAGTGTCTACCATGTCCCCGAACAAGTGTTCATGATGTCCCCGGTCTGTACACTCCCACAGGGAGAGGGAGCTGATACGGCGTTGTGGTCAGGTATGGGAGGCGATCTGTAACACCGTCTGGATAATCAATGGTCAGCCGGCGATCGCTGCTCCCCCTCACCCCACAGGGAAAAGGAGCCAGTCCGGCGTTGTGGTCAGGTATGGGAGGCGATTTGTAACACCGTCTGGATAATCAATGGTCAGCCGGCGATCGCTGCTCCCCCTCACCCCAGCCCTCTCCCCAAAAAGGAGAGGGAGCCAGTACGGTGTTGTGGTTAGGTAGATTTCCGTAACGTATAGCAAGCTCGATCGGTCCCCTCGCCCTGTGGGAGAGGGTTAGGGTGAGGGTGTGAACGGAAGCCAGAAGCTACTTCTGTAACTTGGCCAACAGCGTTTTACGGGTAATGCCCAGCTGTTTGGCCGCCTCGGTCTTGTTACCGGCGGTCTGTTCCAGCGCCGCCAAAATCGCCTGTTTCTCTACCAGCTCCAATGGCTGGATCGCTTGGCCACATAGGCGATCCGGCTGCACATCGACGCACTGGCTGATGCTCAGCGGCAGCTCTTTTTCACTGATAAAGTCCCCGCTCAGCAGGATCACCCCGCGCTCAACGCTGTTTTCCAACTCCCGCACGTTGCCCGGCCAGGGGTATCTCAGCAGCATATCCATCGCCAGCGGGGTGAATCCCTTGACCGGCTTACGGTTACGCTCGGCAAACTTGCCCAGAAAGTGCATCGCCAACAGGGGAATGTCTTCGCTGCGCGCCCTCAGCGGCGGGCTGTCCACCGTCACCACGTTCAGCCGATAATAGAGATCCTGGCGGAACCTGCCGGCCTCCACGTCAGCCAACAGATCCCGGTTGGTCGCGGCGATCAGGCGTACATCCACCGATAGGGTCTGATTGCTGCCCACCCGCTGGATCTCCCGCTCCTGAATCGCCCGCAGTAATTTTGCCTGCATCAACGGCGACACCTCACCAATCTCGTCCAGGAACAACGTGCCCTGGTCGGCCTCCATAAAGCGTCCTTCCCGGCGTTTATCGGCACCAGTAAATGCCCCTTTCTCATGGCCGAACAGTTCCGACTCCAGTAGAGATTCGCTCAAGGCAGCACAGTTGATGCTCACCAATGGCCGATCCTTGCGCAGGCTATTGGCGTGCACGGCCCGGGCTATCAGCTCCTTGCCAGTGCCTGATTCGCCGCTGATCAACACCGTCGCTTCAGAAGGCGCGATCATGGCGATCATCTCCAGCAGCTTGCGCATCGGTTCACTGCGGCCAATAAAATTTTGTTGATCGAACAGCAAACGTTGCTTCAGGTTATGGTTCTCGGTTTTTAACGAGGTGTGCTCCAGCGCGCGTGCCAACGTGAGCTGCAACGTATCGAAATCGAGAGGCTTGGTCAGATAGTCATAAGCCCCCGCCTTTATCGCTTCCACGGCAGACTCTACGTTGGAGTAGGCGGTCATGATCAGGATCGGGATCGCCGGGTTATAGCTTTTGATGGCCTTCAGCGCCGCAATGCCGTCCATTTCCGCCATCCGCACGTCGCTCAGGATCAGATCGAACGGCTGTGCCCTGACCTGTTCCAACGCTTGTCGGCCGTTATGCGCCACGCTGACTCGGTAACCCCAGCCGCTTAGCAGCGCCTGGAGGATGGTGCAGTGGCTGATATCGTCCTCAACCAGCAAAATAGGTGCGTTAGGCGTCTGCATGATCCTCCCCTTGTTGTTTGTTATGCCTGAGCGGGATCACCATTGCAAAACGGGTGCCCGCAGGCTGGCCGCTGGTGACGGCGATCGTCCCCTGGTGCTCCTCAATTACTTTCTGCACCATAGTCAGGCCCAGACCGGTGCCCGCCGCCTTGGTGGTGAAGTAAGGGTTAAAGATTTTTCCAAGGTCGTCAGGTGAGATACCGGCACCCGAATCGCTGACGGTGATGCGCATCGCCCCGTCCTTGGTCAGTTCAACTTCAACCTTGAGTACGCCATCCGAGCCAATCGCATGGATAGCATTGAGGTACAGATTCAACAACACCTGAGTGAGGCGATCGGGATCGATCTCCACCCGCGGCAAAGTTTCATCACAACGGCTGCAAAGGAGGATATTTTTACTCTCAGCGTCCTGACGGATCAGATGCAGCGAATGTTCGATCACCTCGTTAATCGCCACCCGCTGCAAACGCAGATCGGCAGGGCGCACCAGCGCCAGTAACTCGGTGATCACCCGGTTGAGACGATCGACCTCTTTCGCCATCACCTTGGCCAGGTCATGCTGTTCGCTACCCGCAGGCGAGCGGTCGGCAAAATACTTGGCGAAACCTTTGATGGAGGAAAGCGGATTGCGGATCTCGTGGGCCACGCCAGCCGCTAAATCGCCGATAGCCGCCAGCTTTTCTTTGCGGCGGATCTCCTCTTGCAGTTGGCGAATTTCCCGCATATCGCGGAAGATAAACACGTTGCCCAGAAAATGGCCGCTGTGATTAACAATATTCGCCACGCTGATGCTCAACGGCAGGCTCTGCCCGCCAGCCAGACGATGGTCAATATCCTGTTCGATGATCGGCTGACCGTGGCTACTTTTCTGTGCCAGTTGCTGCCATTCGACTGGCAACGCCTGATGGCTGGGCTGGCCAAACAGCTCGGCGGCACGACAACCCAGCATCACTTCTGCCGCATGGTTGACCACCCGGATCTGGTGCTGCTCATTGGTGGTGATCAAGCCCATCGGCAAGTTACTGATAATTTCGCTGGAGAAGGCCCTTGAGTCCTGCAACTGCTGGCTTGAACGTTGATAACGCCGCCCCCAGAACAGCGCCAACAAACTGGCTAACGCCAGCAACAGCAGGATGGACAGCAAAATGGAGGTGTTGCGAATATCCTTTGCCTGGGCGGCATCCAGCGCGACGGTGTCAAACGCCGCAAAAATGACGGCCTGCTCATCATCCTGCGGTTCGGCAGCTTCTGGCATACGCGATCGGTTCATCATATGGCCGGAGTGGCCGCTACCGCGTTTGAGCGGTTTAAACCAGCGGTAGGCTTCAAAAGCATTCTGCTGCTGATCCTGCGATTCATCAAATGTCGTCATATGCCATTGTTCATTGCTGGAAACCTTCAGCTCAGCCATCTGCTGTGGGCTATACAACTGTTCACCAACGCGTTGCGGGTCGCTATGCGCCAGGATGCGGCCAGCCCGGTCGGTAATGGCGATGTACAGCACGTTCGGCTGATAGGCCATCTCCTCCAACAGGGTTTGGCGCTGATCGTGACGCCAACGCATGCCCATACCGGTACGGGCACCGGATTCAAACGAGCTCATCAGCACTGAACTTTTCTCTCGTAGCGTTTGGATCTCCACCTCACGCCCCCGCTGTAAATCTTTGATGGCTAGCGTGATGATAATGCCAAGCAGTAACGTAACCGCAGCGATCACTATCCAGGCGGGTAAGAGCGTCGATTTGGTTTTAAATTCCATGGGTTTCCTCTGCAACCGGCACGCCAGCGTGCGAGTAATTATTACCCACACTAACAGTGTTGCGGGTAAAAATAACCCACTTTATCTCTGGATTGCGACCAGCAAACGGCCATCCTCCGCCGTCCGTGATTTTTATTGCTGTCATAAACTTAACGTGCTGCATGCTGAAGTTCCTTGGCTGGCGCGCGTTGGCTGAGATAGCCAAGCCGTAACGGCGATCCTGGATCTATACAATTCCCATGCCAGTCTGAAGCTGGCACGAGAGTTGCAATTAGAGAAATGGAATCCATGAACCCTAAACCAAAGGAAATCAATCATGACGCTGACTAAAACCACCCTCGCCGCCATTATCTCCGTTGCCATGCTGGCCGGTGTTAGCACGACCGCGCTGGCGCAAAATGGTTACCACGCGAACATGGGCAATGCACAGGGAACTCATCAGGGGATGGGCTATCAGCACGGCAACCGTGCGAATTTGACACCAGAACAGCAGGCCGTCAGCCAGAAAGCCTTCGATGAGTTCCAGCTGAAAACCGCCGATCTGCGCCAACAGTTGATGTCCAAGCAATACGAATATCAAGCACTGCTGACCGGCAAGCCTTTGGATGAGCAGAAGGTGTTGGCCGTGAGTAAAGAAATTACCGCGTTGCGTGACAATCTGTACCAACAACGCGTGGCGCTGGATACCGATCTGGCGAAGGCTGGCGTACCGATAATGGGCCACGGGATGGGCAGATCGGGGATGCACAGCGGACGTGGCTGTCGTTAAGCCCTAACATTACCCTCAGA
The DNA here is from genome assembly GCF_046715635.1 of Serratia sp. (in: enterobacteria). Classification (GTDB taxonomy): domain Bacteria; phylum Pseudomonadota; class Gammaproteobacteria; order Enterobacterales; family Enterobacteriaceae; genus Chania. The sequence goes on along the minus strand of NZ_JBKJYW010000257.1, from coordinate 6,136 downwards.
TAAAATCGGGAGAACACCAGACCTGTTCTGGTTTCTCCCATCAATTCTTCGCCATTCCAGGATCGTTCAGGCTGTCACCCCGCTATTCATTTACCCCCCTTCAAAACAATTAATAAGACTGATTTAAGACTTATTAATGAGAATATTCTTGGAAAATTGACGAAAAACAACATACTAAAACTCTTAATCTCTATTCTTACGCCCGAATATAATTTTTTGTTGTACCACCTGAATAAAATCAAGTTCCTGCCATACTTATTTGCATGAGACAGCGACTGTCTCTTTGCGCACTTTCATTTTTCGGAGTTTTCTTATGAATAAAACCATCATTGTTGTCGCTCTTGCTGCCGCCGTTCTCAGCGGATGTAACGCTAATCGCACTGCTTCCGGCGATACTTTTACTGCAGCACAGGCCAGGCAGGCCAACTTCGTCACTTATGGCACGCTGGTCTCCGTGCGCCCGGTCACCATCCAGGGGGGTGATGGCACCAACGCCGCTGGAGCCATCGGTGGGGCCGTGGTCGGTGGCTTCCTGGGTAATACCGTTGGTGGCGGTTCAGGGCGCAGCCTGGCAACGGCGGCGGGGGCCGTGGGGGGCGCAGCTGCTGGCTCAGGTATCCAAAGCGCCATGAACCGCAGCGCCGGGGTGGAGCTTGAAGTGCGCCGGGATGATGGCGTGAATATCGTGGTCGTTCAGGCACAGGGCTCAACCCAGTTCCATAACGGGCAGCGCGTGGCACTAGTGACCAATGGCACCACCACCACCGTATCACCGCGCTAAAGATAATAGGTTGCTTCACGGTTTAGGTGTCAGGCCGCAACATGGCCCCCTTGCTGATGGGAGACAGAATTCAGGGACGAACTCCCCTTGCGGGATAGATAGCGAGTTTTCCGGCTCGGCCATTACAATAAAAAACGGAGTTAAACCTGATGTTTATCAAATGGATTAAACGTATCGCCCTGCTACTGCTGGTGTTAATCATCGGTGCGCTGGGGGCGAGGATTTATGACACCCAGCGTGGGCCATCGCTACAGCTTTGGCATACCTTTGTCCCCGATGAAATGCACGCCGATGAGATCGATAAGGCCAGTTGGGCAGACTATCTGACCGCCGAGGACGCCATTTTCAAAGAAGTCCGCCAGAATGTGACCGACAAGCTGGACAGCAGCCAGCAGACCTCGTTGAACCGCTACTATGTCGACAGCCCAATTTATCCCGAAAAGTTTCCCACCGACTGGAACCGCTCCTACATCATGATGCCGGAAGGCAAACCGAAAGGCGCCGTGGTGCTGTTGCATGGTTTGACCGATACCCCTTATAGCCTGCGGCATATTGCAGATAATTACCGTGAATATGGCTATGTGGCAGTCGGTATTCGTTTACCGGCGCACGGCACGGTCCCGGGTGCGCTGACCGACGTGGATTGGCAAGACTGGATGGCCGCAACACGGCTGGCGATCCGCGAAGCCAAGCGCCTGGCGGGTGACGATGTTCCGCTGCATATCGTGGGTTTCTCTAACGGCGGCGCATTGGCGATGAAATACACGCTGGATGCGTTGGATGACCCCCGGCTGACCAAACCCCAGCGCGTGGTGCTGATTTCGCCGATGATTGGCGTCACCAGTTTTGCCCGTTTTGCCGGTATCGCTGGTTGGCCCGCCATTTTCCCGGCGTTTGCCAAGGCGGCCTGGTTGGGGATTGTGCCAGAGTTTAACCCGTTCAAATACAATTCGTTCCCGGTGAACGCGGCACGCCAGTCCTTCCAGCTAACCCAGGCATTACAAAAGCAGATCGCCGCCGATTCACGCAACGGCAAAATGGGCGAATTGCCGCCGATCTTGACGTTCCAATCGGTGATGGATTCTACCGTCAGTACCCGTGCGGTGATCACTGCCCTGTATAACCATCTGCCCGCCAACGGCAGTGAGGTGGTGTTATTTGATTTAAACCAGGCGGTGGCGTTTGGGCCGTTACTCAGAAGCTCATCCTATACCGCGCTGCCACGGCTGCTGCCACCGGCACCGCGTAACTATACGGCCACCATCGTCACCAACGTGACGCCGGAAACCACCGATACCGAGGCACGCACCATCGTCGCAGGGCAAACGGCAGAGACCACGGATCCGCTTGGTATCACCTACTTGCCGGACATTTTCTCGCTGTCGCACGTGGCGTTGCCGTTCCCGTTGAGTGATTCCCTGTACGGGCGTTACCCGGAGCCGCGCAATCAATACGGTATCAGCCTGGGGACCTTTGCCGCACGTGGCGAACGGGCGGTGCTGGTCGTCGGGCTGGATTCGCTGATGCGCCTGTCCTCTAATCCATTCTTCCCGTATATGCTTAAACGCATAGATGACAATATCGGCCCGGCACCGACGAAATAAGGTAGGTAAACCACGGCCAGTGCCCATATGGTGCTGGCCGTGTTGGGAAGAGTGGAACATTTTTATCGTCAGGAACTACGCAATCCGCAGGCCGTAACTCAATAGTAGCTAATGGTAAATACCACTTTGCCATTCGCCTTGCCCGGCGTCGGCGCCGCAGCCGTTTGAATATAGCGTGCGGACAGGGGGACACGAATAGTTGGGCTACCGTCTTTTGGCAGCGTCATCGCCTGTTCCCCCATAAAATTAAACAAGGTTGGCGTTTGGCTGCTACTGCCCCAGCCGATTTGGATACCTACGCCCGTTGCCGCACCGGATACCGACGAGTCGACCGCCATAATGCCATTGGCAGCATCGAGCACAGAGGTGGCCGGGGTTAGGCGCACACCAATACTATTATTGGTTGAATTGGCTACCTGCCCGGTACCCGTATTGTAATTAAACATCAGCGTACTGTTGGTGGTGTTATAAAATCCGTAGAAGGTCGGGCAGTTGGTTAACACGATAGATGCATCTACCCACGGGGTCTTCGCCCCTTGGCCGGTGAAATATTCTTGTATGTCAAAACGCCCTAAGTTGACATTCACGTCCGGCGTGGTACAGGTCTGAGCCGACACCGTTAACTGGCCTTGAAACTGGATCGTATTGAGCCTGAGCGGGAGACCAGTGGTAGTGGTAGGGTGATACAACGGGTCCGTCACCGCCAACGAAACCTTCGGTAGGGTTGATCCATTGAGCGTATAATTCCCTGGCGTCATCGTCCCGATTTTAATCAACGAGACATAGAGTGTTCTGTCCAACAGATAGGTATTATAGTTGCCCCCAAGCACCTGCCTTTGCACATCATTGGGCAGTTGATAGTTTGGTTGTCCTACTGTTGCCGCATCCGCATTATTGCTACGGGAGATAGCAATACCTACGCCAGGAATACTCGTCTGGTACACTGCGCCGCCGAAGGGGCTACCCGTCCAGTTGGAAATGGATAAAGGTGCCTGATCGATAAATAACGCAATGTTGATCCAAAAATAGGTATCTGCTGACAGACAAGTCATCTGCTCTTTTCCAGGATCGCCACCAAACCACCGCCCCTGATAAATGATCGTTCCTAATGGGACATCGGCACCCGCCGATATCGTTGTTGGGCTCAGCTGCACAGTATCAACACGAGGAGCGCCATTCAAGGGAGAACAAGCCACCATAGCCAAGGCGCTATTGCTGGCTACCATGAGCAAAAGTAGCCCGACTGTACGCAGTATTATTCTCTTCATTTTTTCACCTCTGGCACAACCGTATGCGCCACACTTGCTCTATTATTATGATCTGCACAACGTAAATTATTTGACTTTACCCGCCGAACAACGGTCATACCGAACGGCTAACCCTGATTAACAACCCAGGTAGGGAAATTTGTTAGCACTATTCCCATCAGCAAACCTGATACTTTATTTATCGATCTTTGCATGATTAACATCCTTTTTCTCATAATCTATATAGGCAATGACAGAAAGAATAAAGTTGGAATTCGTGGCTACAGTAACTAGGGTCAACCGTCTTTATTTACCCGAGAGGCAAATTTGTCTTTGCTCAATAGTAGTTAATCGTAAACGTCACTTTGCCATCCGCCTTGCCCGGCGTCGGGGCCGCAGCCGTTTGAATATAGCGGGCAGCCAGAGGAATACGAATGGTTGGGCTACCGTCTTTTGGCAGCGCTACCGGCTGTTCTGATGCAAAGTTAAACAGCGTCGGCACTTGGCTGCTGTCGCCCCAGCCAATCTGGATGCCTACGCCTGAAGCCGCACCAGATACCGTCGAGTCAATAGCCATCACCCCATTGGCAGCGTCGATCACCGACGTTGTCGGAACCAATCTCACACCAACACTGTTATTCAGTGGGGTAGAAACCGTCGCGGTTCCCGTGTTGTAATTCATCAGTGTCGTGGTATTGGTCGCATTATAAAAACCGTAAAATGTCGGGCAGTTAGTCAGATTGACAGACGCGTCAACCCAAGGGGTCGTCGCACCAGTCCGGGTAAAGTAATCTCTTATATCGAAAGAACCCAATGTCACAGACACATCCGGCGTCGTGCAGGTTTGTGTAGAGATCTTCAGGGTTCCCTGGAAATTGATATTATAAAAAGTAAACGGCAGCCCGGTGACAGCGACGGAGCCAGGATGGCTATTTACTGGTTGTTCAATCATAGTCCTGATACTCGGGAGATTTGCCCCGCTCAAGGTAAAGCTGCCGGGCGTGATCGGCCCCGTTTTGATTAGCGAGACATAACGTGTTGAACCGCCTATATTAAAAGCTCCCCCTAACTCATTGCTAACCTGCCTGATAGGGTTCTCTGCATCGGTGGTCACTGCGGGTCTATTCGGTACTATCGGACTGCCACTAGCAGTTCGTGAGATAGCTACTCCAATCCCGGGAATATTCGTCTGATAGACGGCACCAGCAAACGGGCCCGTCATCAAGCTGCTTAGAGGTAACGGAGCATTGGTAATCAGCGTTGAACTGCTGTACCAAAATGATTTACCTACGTCGACCTGTGCCCACTGGCATTCCATCAAGGTGTTTTTCATCAACCAACTGCCTTGATACAGTATGGTACCCACGGGAGCATCAGCCCCGGCAGAAATCACTGGCGGGCTCAACGGCACCGTTTCAGTCTGAGTTGAGCCAGCCGGAAACGAACAATTCGCCACAGCCCAACTATTGGCGCTGGTAACGCTTAACAAAATACCGCCGAGCAGACCCGACACTTTATTTATTGATAATTTCATCTTTCAATCACCCTCTTTCTGGCTGGCGATGCCAGAAAGGAAACAATTTGTCATGCTTGGCTGTTAACCAGGGTTAACAGCCGGTATCGTGTCATTTTTCGCCAGTTTCACTCCCTAGGAACTGGATGAGGCCGTCGCCGTGCAAGGAGAGTTGAATTGCTGTATCTGCTCCTGCTTCTGGCTCTTGGCTATCGGCATCAGCACATAGCTGACCGTACATTGCATCTCACCGCCTTCGCCCATTTCACTCGCAGTTGGCCTTTGTCTTCTGCCACACGCGCATACAACTGCCCGCCCTGGCCTACTGAGCCTACGCTGTTGCCCTTGCCATCAAAGATATCGGCGCCGAACGGTACCGGCTCCCCTTGATAGGTCGCGTTCACCAGAATTGGCGTCCCCTGCTTAGTAGTATATTTCATCTTCACCACCGCACCGGAATATGGCGCCACTTTCTGGCTGGTGTATCCAATTCCACGCCGGCCGCCATCCCTTTCGGGTCGATACTGATCTCATTCATCTGGTACGGAGTTTAGGTAAGGCACTATCGCGTAACCCCGTGAATCAATGCTCACGCCGGGATACGATGAAACCTTAGCCCCCTCTGCACCCTTGGCTTCCACCAGCGCGAAAGTGTCCGACGTGTACCGTGTAAAGGTCACCCCGCCAGAGTGGGCAATCACCGTGCCGTTCATCCCCGCAGAGGCGCTCTGATAGCCTTTACCGGTGCTGTAAGAACCGCTCAACGCCGTCGCCGGAGTGCGATAGTTCCCATTTTGCGATCCGCTGCTGCCCTGGCCCTGATTAGCATTCATCGCCGTCACGCCATAGCCGAACTGACTCTCCGCCCCGGCACTGCCGGATACCGTCGCCTGCTGACCATAACGGCCGCTGCTGTCATGAGACAGATCCATGCGTAGCTGTGGCGTATGCGTCTTGTCGTTGCTTCCCAGCGGCAGGCTGAAACTCAACA
>NZ_JBKJYW010000256.1:0-7735 GCF_046715635.1 Serratia sp. (in: enterobacteria) | reverse complement strand
CGTTTTCACTGGTGTGACAAAACGCATACCATCAGCGGAGGCTACCTCACCGCCACCCCAGTATCCTGCCAACGCTAACGAGGACTGAAAATCAACCAGCCGCGCATTGGCGCTGACCAGCGTTTCTGCTCGGATGTAGTTCTGTTTCACCCTGCTCAGGCGATGGCGGGTCAGTGCTGGGATATTGTGCTTGATCAGCGGTTCATGTCCGATATTGCAGGCCTCAGCCAGCATCACCGCACACAGGCTTATATGTAGATCCTGGTTTTTGCGTTGCGTTAAGTACGTTCTCCTCAAACGCGATGGATTTATTTAGCGCGTTTGCGTAATCAAACATTTCAACGACCCTGTGTTCTTCAGGGATTACGCCATGTACATCACGTACAAAATGTTCAGCAAACGCTGAATTTTCGGCATACAGCTAGGCCATTACGAGACTGAGATGTTTATACTGTGTTCCAAGTGAAGGAAGTGAAACCATACCTGAACGGGTAGCATAAACAGCGACGCTTCGGCGAAACTGGTGAGTCGCAAATGGCCACTGTTTGCCCGTATCAAATTTCTCATCCCCCAGTTGTTGAATGCATCAAATGTCTCCAGTTCAGCCCTGTCCTGGTCTGTAATCAAGAGTTGCTCGGGCATAATGATGGTGTCAGCCCATAGCAGCAAACTCAGCCATGAAGAACCTTCCACATAGCACAAACTGTAATGAGTCGGAGGGACTTTTCCCAAACAGCTGCTAGCCCAGAGCGGTGTACTTTTTAAATCGAACTCATGAATATTAAATTCACTGTTTGTTTGAAATAATATCTGGCACAGGGAGAGGATTTTTGCCAGCTCGATAACGACTTCTAACTCATTTGATGTTGCCCAATATACAGACTTTGATGTGTAATTACCGCTCTCCATTTTTGGGTGTGTGATTTTATTAACGGAACCAATCCTATCCCCGGAATTTCAATTTTCTCAAAACAATCATGTGACATAACGCGGATTTCATGATCTAGCATGCCGGTAAACGCATGCGCCAGAATACGGGCAATACTCAGTTGCCTTGCTATCCAGGCTTTTAGCCTAATATTTGCTTTCGGCTGGTCAGCCATAATTGGAGTGACCCCGAACCCGTAGATAAATCTGGCCTATATCAGTCTTGATCATTAATCCTCGCGAAGACGGGTACCACCTCAATCCTGTTCGCTGGGGATACAAGCCTGAATGGTGGGATAAACCGGCGCTTATCAATGCACGCAGCGAAACTGCCTCATCAAGCCGCATGTTCAAACCTCTTTGGAAGACAGTGCGTGCGATAGTTCCCGCGTCAGGCTGGTTCGAGTGGATGCGGAACGGCAACGTCAAACAACCATATTTCATTCACCATCGAGATTCAAAACCCTTATTTTTTGCAGCGATAGGCCATGTCCTTGATAAAGAGGATGCCGCGCAGGGCTTTGTGATCATCACTGCTGAAAGCAACAAGGGGCTTGTCGATATACACGACAGAATACCGTAGTGCTCGAATCTGAGGCCGCGCTTGAGTGGATGCATACAGATACGTCGACGGAAGACGCTCTCGCACTCGTGAAGAATAAGGCTATGCCAGCCAGTGATTTTGCATGGCATCCTGTGACAAGGAAAGTGGGTAGTGTAAAAAACCAGGGCGCTGAACTCATTGAGGAAATTGAGGATTGAATTGAGTAAACCTACCCGTTAATTTCCTGCTCACCTCGCTGTCAGATGGGGGATCACGACCTATTGAGTGATCCTGCCAAAGTTGGCACATGCTACAGATCATGAGTACGGCACTTCAACTGCGATGCTGCATTTGTCATATAATCAGGCGTTGTTTTCTTCCTATGCGTGCAGCATGGCGATACAGCCCTCCATGACAGAAAAAATTACCGATGGATTACCGATACCGCAGCGCTACGGTGCCATCGCCACTCTCGTCCTGGGAGTGTTCGTTGCTGTGCTGGACGGAACCATTGCCAATGTTGCTCTTCCCACCATCGCCCGAGATCTTGGCGTTAGCGCTGCAGAGTCAATATGGATAATTAATGCCAATTATCTGGCGGTGGTGATTGCCCTGTTACCGCTATCGTCGTTGGGCGATATTATCGGCTACCGTCGCATTTATCTGATCGGTATTGCGGTGTTCAGCCTGACATCGCTGGCGTGCGCATTGTCAGACTCGTTATGGACGCTGACGTTGGCGCGTATCCTGCAGGGTTTGGCCGCAGCAGGGGTGATGAGCGTCAATATCGCGCTGATGCGCATTATCTACCCGCATCGTTATATCAGCCGCGGCATGGGGGTGAACGCCCTGACCGTTGCTGTGTCATCCGTCGCTGGACCGGCCATCACAGCAGGCATCCTCTCTGTGGCTACCTGGCCCTGGCTGTTTGCCATTAATGCACCCATCGGCATTGTGGTGTTGCTGCTGGGATTACGCTATCTGCCATCCGGTCCGGTCAGGGATCATCGCTATAACTTCGATGGTTGGAGCGCAGTTCTTAATGCACTGACCTTCGGTCTGTTGATCATTGCACTCAGCGGTTTTGCCCAACGGCAGGAGATCCTCCTGACACTGGCTGAACTAACCGGCGCACTGCTGATAGGTACTTTTTTCGTGCGTCGCCAACTGCATCAACCCCGGCCGCTGTTACCGGTAGATTTGCTGCGCATTCCAATATTTGCATTCTCCATCGGTACCTCCTTCTGTTCGTTCAGCGCACAGATGCTGGCATTCGTCTCGCTGCCGTTTTTTCTGCAGGACGTGCTGGGGAAAAGTGAGGTGGCAACGGGGTTATTGCTCACGCCCTGGATGCTGGCGACGATGGTACTGGCACCCATTGCCGGATATCTGAGCGAGAAGTTCAATACCGGCATGCTCAGCAGTGTCGGCCTAGGGTTGTTCAGCGCTGGAATGCTGTCGCTGGCGCTGTTGCCGTCGCAGCCATCGGACCTTAATATTATTTGGCGAATGGCGTTGTGCGGAATCGGCTTCGGTCTGTTTCAGACCCCCAACAATCACGCGATGATTTCTTCAACTCCTCTCCATCGCAGCGGTATTGGCGGTGGCATAGCAGGTACTGCGCGTCTTTTCGGCCAGGCGGCAGGGGCGGCACTGGTTGCGTTGATGTTTAATCTATTCGACCATCGGGGCACCCATGCCAGCCTGTTCCTCGGTGCCCTGTTAGCTGCCATGGCGATGGTTGTCAGCGGAATGCGTATACGCCGGTTGGCTATGGCAGATCAGGCATAACTAAAATCGAGCCCTCACTGACTGGCAACGTCGAGTTCTCGCGGTCTTGCAACACGCATTCTGCGATCAACCAATACCGGTGGTGACGGTGAATTGGCGGCTCTGTTGTGGGCCAAGCTGAATCAGGCTACCGCTGCGCTGTGCCGCAATGAATCCTTCTGGACGGCAGGTTGACGGCAGGGCGAACGCGGCGACTTGCTGATCGCCATTAAAAAGAATCCAGCGGGTCACGTAGTTGAATTCCTTGCTGGAAAAGCGCGTGATGAATCGGGTGCCATCCGGGGCAAGCATTTCAAACTCAGGCTTATCGGTGTAGCGGTCGAGCTTATCCGCAAAAAAGACAATTTCCGGATCGTACAGATGAGGGGTGCTTAACGTATTGAGCGTAACCTCGCCCTGCAGTATCTGCTGGTTAAATAGTTGCCACTGCTCGGTGGGTTTAACATGATCAGGCACCGATTCACGCAGTATCAGGGATTCATCTGGTATGTTTTGCTTAAAAGCCGCATCGGGCACATAAGCGTAATTCATGTGGCACATGTACTGTAATGGCATGGGGGCGGAAGCCAGATTTGTGACGGTCATCGCGATGTCAAACAATGGACTCTCTTTATGGATGACCACTGAAGGCTGTGCCAGATAGTGATGACCAAACCCCATTACATATTCATAGCTTCCGCATATGCGCAAGCTGTCTCCTTCCAGCTCCAGCCAGGACTCATCCATACTGGCGCAGGCAAATTCACCATGCAGGGGATGGTTATCCTGAGGCGACGGGCAGCCATTTGCCAGTAGGCCGGAGTGAAATGCGAAACAACCGTAGGTTTCCACCACCTCTTTTGCCGCTTTAGGTTGGTGAAACATATTCCCCATTTTCAGGTCATGACCATCAAACTGCGCATCCCAGATCATCTGCCCAAGCCAGGGAAGGATCACCAGATGCCCACGGGAGTTCGCCACCTTCAGCCCCTCCACACCACTCGCATAGCGAAAAACAGTGACTGTAAAATCCTTATTCTTTACCAGGGTGCGAGGATGTTCAGTAAAAAGCTCGCGCCATAATGCTAATCGTGTCGTCATCGGTAATCTCCTTAACAAGGGAGTGGACAGTTCACTGCGATAATCATCAACAACAAGCTAAACCATTTTTCTGCTATCGTTCAGAGGTCTCGGATATTCCATTCAGATGTTTATTCCATCGCCCACTCACACTCAATTGCAAAATCAGGACAGTTTTATTCATTGCTGTGCTGCTTGCCCCATCATCGTATAAGCCCATAACGCAATCGGGTTGTCAAATAGCCAGGGAGTTGGTCTATGAATGCAGGTACAGGGATGTTCAACACCATTTTTATCTGCAACTGGTTTAACAGAGAAGCGAAGGAGATCTGGTCGGATCTCAATATGCTTCAAAGCTGGCTGGATGTTGAAGCTGCATTGGCGAGCGTGCAGGCAGAACTTGGGATGATCCCGGTAGATGCCGCACTGGTGATTGCGCAAAAGGCCGATGCCAGTCTGTTTGACCTGAATGAAATTGCTGAAGGCGTTAAGGCCACCATGCACCCGCTGGTGCCATTCCTGTCCCAGTTCGAGGCAATCTGTGGCAAAGAGGCGGGTGCCTATATCCACTGGGGGGCAACCTCGCAAAATATCATAGATGCTGGCGGAGTCCTGCAATTGAGAAAGTCCCACGAATTGATGATGAAGGGGCTTGATGCAGTGCTGGAACAACTGGCGGCGCTTGCTGACAAAACCAAAGATATGCCCCAGGCCGGACGCACGCACGGTCAGCATGCACTGCCCATCACCTTTGGTTTTAAAGTCGCGGCTTGGCATGAAGAAGTTCGACACCATCGAGAACGGCTCACACAGGCAACCCGTGATGCCTTTGTGATCTGCATGGGTGGCGCGGTCGGAACCTTTGCCTCCATGGAGGGTAAAGGCAGGGCGGTGCAGGATTTGATGGCGCAGGCGTTAGGCCTGTCTTCACCCGTGGTGCCGGTGAGAACCTCCTGCGATGGCCTGTCAACCTACGTCTGTCTGCTGGGCTTGATGGGAGCGACATTTGAAAAGATCGCCCAGGAAATCATCTTCCTGCAACGCACAGAAATTGATGAAGCCCAGGAGGGATTTCACTACGGCAAAATAGGCAGCTCGACCATGCCGCAAAAGCGTAACCCGCAGCTTGCGATGATTATCGTGGGTATAGCACAGATGCTGCGCTCACGTATGGGGTTGGTGGGTATGTCGACGGTGCGCATGAATGAGGGCCATATGTCCCAGGAACTTATCATGAGTCTGTTGCTGCCTGAAGTCAGTATTTTCACCATTTCCATCGTTGAGAAAATGGAGCAATTGATCGGGGGGCTTAAAGTCAATGCTGATCGAATGCTGGATAACCTTAATGCCACGGGGGGTCTTATCCTTTCGGAATCCGTGATGCTGGAGCTGGCACGCTATATCGGCAGACCTGCGGCACACCATGCGATCTACAATGCCACGCTGACGTGTGTAGCCAGAGGGATCAGTTTTGAGAAAGCAATCCGCGACGAGTTGGCCGGTCAGCAATTACCCGATGAACTTGATCTGAAATCGTTGCTGGTGCCGCAGAGCTACCTGGGCGAAGCACAGGACTGTGTGGAGCGTGAACTCCGGTACAGCACTCCTGAACGGTCATCCACGACCTGAATTTTTGGGGTATAAAAATATGGGTCTGATAACCAGTTATATTATTCAGTATAATATATTCAAATAACCTGAAGACGAGTTATTCATTACCTGAGAATTGTCGACGATACGATACGTTAATATAATGCGATATCTTCCTGTGAAGCGAATAAATTAGATCTTTAAATCAGTATGGAAAATCTGAATTCTCCGCCAATAGATGAGGGGGCGTAATGAGATGGTATCAGTGAAATCAGACGGAATGGGCTGAAAGTATCCCGTTGCCTATATTTAATAATGCCGAAAATAAAGGGTATGCAGGGCATTGCGACAAGCGTCAGGGAAATATTTCATGAGTTGGTCAATCAGAAGGGATATCAGATCGTGGAAGGCTCTGATGTGTGACCATGCTCACATTTGTATCAGTTTTCCGCCAGAGTTCTCAGTCTTGAACAGGGTAGGTTAGCCCTTCAAGAGCAATCATCTTTTCGGTGGTTATTTCAACTTTCGCAGCTTGCACATGGTCTGAACTTTACATTAAATCAATGATTTTCAATCGATTTGGGTTCATGCTCCAGTTTCTCGTGGTAGTCATGAAGCAAAATAAACACCTGGGTTCCTCGTTAAAAGTCAGTCATATCATCTCAATACAGATCGGTTTATGATCGATGTATCTGCAAATATAAAACCTGACGATCTATTATGCTGCACATTATATTTTTAATCCATTTTTTCATAAATTTTTAATGTAGCACATTTGTAAAATATTGAGTCCCTGCAGAATTAGAGTTATTTCTTTTTGGTTTTCTTTGAATGCGCAGGTTAATTCATGACTTCATTCACAACCTGCTGACAAAATCTCCCTTACGCTGATAAACAGGTGGCAACAGGAATAATTAAAACTGTCTGCCTTATTAAAGCTATTTCCATGACGGAAAACGGGGAAAATAAGATGAACGCAAGCGTAGGGATGTTCAATACGTTTTTAACCTGCCACTGGTTCAGTAAAGAAGCCAAAAAAAACTGGTCGGATTTTAATACGTTACAGGGGTGGCTGGATGTGGAAGTGGCGCTTGCGAAGGCGCAAGCGGAACTGGGCATGATCCCGGCTGATGCCGCACTGGTGATTGCGCAAAAGGCTGATGCCAGTCTGTTTGATATGGACAGAATTGCTAAAGGGATCAAGGAAACCATGCACCCGCTGGTGCCGTTTTTACACCAGTTTGAGGAAATTTGCGGAAAGGAAGCCGGAGCCTATATCCACTGGGGCGCAACCACACAAAACATCATTGATGCCGGTGCTGTCCTGCAACTGAGAAAGTCCCACAAATTGCTGATGAAGGGGCTTGATGACGTGCTGGATAAACTGGCGGCGCTGGCTGATCAAAACAAAGCTACGCCGCAGGCCGGACGCACGCACGGTCAGCATGCGCTGCCCATCACCTTTGGTTTTAAAGTCGCGGCATGGCATGAAGAAGTTCGACACCATCGAGAACGGCTTATGCAGGCAACCCGTGATGCCTTCGTGATCTGCATGGGTGGCGCGGTTGGAACTTTTGCCTCGATGGAGGGTAAAGGCAGGGTGGTGCAGGATTTGATGGCGCAGGCGTTAGGCTTGTCTTCACCCGTGGTGCCGGTGAGAACGTCCTGTGATGGCCTGTCAACTTACGTCTGTCTGCTGGGTCTGATGGGCGCGACATTTGAAAAGATCGCCCAGGAAATTATCTTCCTGCAACGCACGGAAATTGATGAAGCCCAGGAGGGATTTCACTACGGCAAAATAGGCAGCTCGACCATGCCGCAAAA
>NZ_JBKJYW010000255.1:0-3371 GCF_046715635.1 Serratia sp. (in: enterobacteria) | reverse complement strand
TTGGCCTTGGAGGCTTCCTGATAAAGCCGCATCTCGGCGTGATTGTTCAAGGTCATCAGGCGTTGTTGGCGTTTCATCATGCTTCCTCGCTGTGGTTCGGTTCTTCACGCACGCCGGAAAGCGCTGCGCGTTGCAGTACCAGACGGGCCCGTTCAATCACCGGGCTATCCACCATCTTGCCGTTCAGCGAAACCACGCCGCGCCCCTCTTTTTCTGCCGCTTCGGCCGCATCGACCACTCGCTGGGCATGAGCCACCTCTTTGGCGGTTGGCGCGTACAGGTTGTGCAGCAGTTCGATCTGGCGTGGGTTAATCAGGGATTTACCGTCAAAGCCCAGTTGTTTGATCAGCGCCGCTTCCTGTAGGAAACCCGCTTCGTTGTTGGCATCGGAATAGACGGTATCGAACGCCTGGATCCCGGCAGCGCGGGCGGCCTGCAACAGTGAGCAGCGGGCAAACAGCAGTTCGATACCCTCCGACGAGCGCTCGGTACGCAGATTGCGCACATAGTCTTCGGCCCCCAGCGCAATCCCGATCAACCTTGGGGAAGCCTGCGCAATCGCCACCGCGTTGGTGATGCCCTGTGCGGATTCGATCGCCGCCAGCAGGCCAGTGCTGCCGACCGGGCGACCACAGGCACGTTCAATGGCGGCGATTTCACGCTCCATATCCACCACGTCCTGCGCGGTGTCGGTTTTTGGCAGACGGACGATATCCGCTCCGCCACGCACCACCGCTTGCAGATCTGCCAGACCATAGGCCGAATCCAGGGCGTTAACGCGCACAATGGTTTCTACTTCCTGATACAGCGGATGTTGCAGCGCGTGATACACCAGGCGACGGGCCGCGTCTTTCTCACGCAGGATCACCGAGTCTTCCAGATCGAACATCAGCGCATCGGCCTGATAGATAAAGGCGTTGCTGACCATGGCGGCATTCGCCCCCGGTACGAATAGCATGCTGCGGCGCATGCGATGTTTATTCAGCGTTTTCACGGCGTTCCTCCCAAGGCAATGCGGCGGTTTCGCTGGCACGCATCAGTGCGGTTTCCAGCCGTGCACGCAGTACACAGTCCAGTGCGCCTTTATCGTCGACAATCACCTGCACCGGCGGCACGTCGTACTGCTGTAAAACCTGTAACAGGGTGTGGCGGATGGCATCGCCAAACTGTTTTTCTACGCTGCTGGCAACCAGCAGATCGTGTTCCGGGCCTTCTGCTGGCGCGATACGGACCATGACATCGCTGGATTCCAGCGTGCCGGCCATTGCTTCTCGGATTATTTTCATCATTCACCTGATTGTGCGGACTCAAATTCTTGCGCTACTGGCTTGGCCCGGCGCTGTGCCTGCAGATCCTGCAGGTAGTAAAGCGTGTCTTTCGGCACCAAAGGCGCGGCGGCGTGGAAGTCTCCTGCGGCCAGCAGCTTGCGCACCCAGGAGGCAGAGATCGCCGTGCCCTGGTACTGCAAGCGCTCAATTTCCACCAGATCGATCGGTGGGCTAGGCAGCGCCGGAGTTTCCAGCCAGTAGCGCATGTCGCGGTTGTATTTCGCCGTTACGGCGCAGAACGGTTCGTTGCCGACAAATCGATGCGTGATGCCCAACGCGGGGGCCAGATACTGGCGGAAGATTTTCAGATCGATTTCGGTGTAACAGTCGTCGGCAACCCCCTGCTCTTTAATGAAGTAGCAAGGGAAAGTGGCGCGGGAGATCACGTATTGTGACCCCTCATGCACCGTCAGATTGGTGATCCCCTCGGTGCCCTTCAGTACCAGATCGCGGCGATCTTCATACGGGAAACGCGAGGTGTTTTCCTTCACCAGGAACAGATGCAGCCAGTCACATTGGGCGGCGGCTTCCCGCACCAGATATTGATGGCCACGGGTAAAGGGGTTGGCATTCATCACGATGCTGCCAATGGTATCGCCCGGCTGGCGTTGGCTGGCCAGTTGCGCAGCGTAACGCTTCAGGCAGCACGGGCTGTTTTCCATCAGCACCACGATGCCCGGCACGCTGGCAATCGGGTAGAAACCACACTGGCGAAACAGCGCCTCATTCTGCACTTTGGTGTAGATAAACAGCTGGGTGTGATGGCGCTCATAGGCCAGATTCACCAGTTCGGTCGCCAATGATAACGCCAAGCCTTCACCACGCATTTGCGGGCTGATGGCCACGCATTTGATAATATTTTCGGCGATACCTCCGCAGGCAACCAATTGCTCGCCCTGGGTCACGGTGATAAAAACCTCGACCGTGGTATCAATATTCAGATCGTTACTACGCAAAAAAGCATTAATTGCCGCTATATTTTTGTGATCCGATCTTTTCACCCGATTAAATACGGTATCGCCCAGCATGTCAGTCTCTCTAAAATAACTTATCAATAACATTTGAAATACAAAGCCCCATTAGAGTTAACATCATTACGTAATAAAAACCTTAAAAACCATAATGTTGAAATGTCATATAACGCTAATGGGGTATTTAATGACGCCATGTTAAACAGAAATAACGCCCTGATTATTGACCTATTTCACACTCTACCCGCAGTAAATAAGTTGTTTAATGGTTTTTATTTACTTAATTATTTTTATAGTTTTTATTAGCGACATAGTGTTTAATTAAATAATCATCTCGATGACATTTAATTAGCAACGTAATTAAGCAACGGGGAATTAACATGGAGTGGCTAAATATTCTGATTGTTGAGGATGAAACGCCGTTGGCAGAAATGCATGCGGAATTTATCAAGCAGAATGGCGGGTGCCGGCAGATTTGGCTGGCGGGCACCCTGGCACAGGCACGCACGATGACCGAACGTTTCAAACCCGACCTGATCCTGCTGGATAATTTCCTGCCGGACGGCCAGGGCATAGAACTGCTGCGTGAGCTGACGCTGCAAGGCTACGGCGGTGGCATTGTGTTTATCACCGCTGCCAGCGATATGGACACCGTGGCCGAAGCGCTGCGCTATGGCGTGTTCGATTACCTGATCAAGCCCCTGGCCTATGACCGCCTGGCGCAAACCCTGCTGCGCTTTAGCCAACGGCGCGAAGCGCTAAAAGACACAGCGCGGGTCAACCAACGCCGCATTGATGAAATGTTCAACACCTACGCCCGTGGTGGCGATCAGACCGCGTTACCTACCGGTATTGATGAACTGACACTGATGAAGATCCGCGATTTGTTCGAAGATCCGCAAGTGCGCCATACGGCGGAAAGCGTAGCGCAGCAAATCGGGCTGAGCCGCACCACCGCCCGGCGCTATCTGGAGTTCTTCAGCGCCAACAATCAACTAGTTGCGGAGATTATTTACGGCAAGGTGGGCAGACCCCAGCGGATCTACCGTTCTGCAAGCAATGACTAGCGGCA
>NZ_JBKJYW010000254.1:0-16898 GCF_046715635.1 Serratia sp. (in: enterobacteria) | reverse complement strand
CAGAGAAATTGACTGAAGAGCGTGACGATTTCAACTTCCGTTATGTTGATATCCACGCAGAAGGCATCACCAAGGCCGATTTGGAAAAAACCGTGGGCAAACCGGTAGAAACCGTGCCACAGATCTTCCTCGATCAGACTCACATTGGCGGCTGCACCGATTTTGAAGCCTACGCCAAAGAAAATCTGAACCTGTTCCAGTAAGCTTCAGCTCGAACAAAAAAGGCCACCGAACGCAGGTGGCCTTTTTTACGATTAAGATTTGTGCCGCTGATAGAACTGTTGCAACGCATGCAATACCGCGCGCATTAATAAATACAACATTCCCCCCAACACACACCAGAATACGGCGCTGACTGCGTAAGCCAACTCCTGCCAAAACGAATGGCCGGGCGTCAACCAAAAGTGACGAATGATCAAACACAGCGGTACCGCATACAATGCGCCAAGCAAAGGACACAGAATACGCTGCTTACTCGACAAGTAACTGGCGATAAAACCGGGAATAATAAATAACAGCAGGCCGGTTTCACCATGATGCTCAGGCTCTGTCACGCCGACGGTACCGCCCTTCTGGCCAAGAAAAACCAGGCTAAAGAGCAGAAAACAGCTGAAAATGCCCAGCCAGTATCGATAACTCACCATCCACCTCTCCCCTCCATATCCGAAAAACGACGGATATCGCGATGTGACCGCTGACTACACCGTAAAAAAACAGCCTATCGCACAGACCTTGCGACACACGGCCGAAATCGGCAGCGCTGGCTGAACTTTTTCCTTGGTCAAAAAGGGTTAAATACGTATACCGACACCGCTTTATGCTGGCTGTCATACGTGATAGCGACTAGAATAAACGCCGCCATTCGATGGTTCGGATCGCCTTCCGATGGTTGGTTGTTATATAAGTTTTATCCATATAGTCTATGGCTGAATCTAACTCTTATAGTGTTCTTTTTCAAGAACTTACTGGTAAACAATAAGTTATCCCCCGTGAACATAAACGTCGCAAGTTTGTTAAACGGTAACTACATCCTGTTACTGTTTGTGGTACTCGCCCTGGGGCTCTGCCTCGGAAAGGTTCGTCTTGGTTCCGTTCAACTCGGTAATTCCATTGGCGTTTTAGTGGTCTCGCTGTTGCTTGGCCAGCAGCACTTTGCCATTAACACCGAAGCGTTGAGCCTCGGTTTTATGCTGTTTATTTTTTGCGTCGGCGTTGAAGCTGGCCCCAATTTCTTCTCGATTTTTTTCCGCGACGGCAAAAACTACTTCATGCTGGCGCTGGTGATGGTCGGTTCAGCGATGGTAATCGCCATCGGTCTGGGTAAGCTGTTCCGTTGGGATATCGGCCTTACCGCTGGCATGCTCGCCGGTTCAATGACCTCCACGCCGGTTTTGGTGGGTGCAGGCGATACGCTGCGTAATACCATCACCAACGGCCCGGCGCTGCTTGCCGCTCAAGATCACCTGAGCCTGGGCTACGCCCTGACCTACCTGATTGGCTTGGTCAGCCTGATTTTCGGCGCTCGTTATCTGCCAAAACTACAGCATCAGGACCTGTCTACCTCCGCTCAACAAATCGCCCGTGAGCGCGGCCTGGATACCGATAGCCAGCGCAAGGTTTATTTGCCGGTGATCCGCGCCTATCGCGTTGGCCAGGAGCTAGTTGCCTGGGCAGACGGCAAAAACCTGCGCGAGCTCGGCATTTACCGCCAAACCGGGTGCTACATTGAGCGAATTCGCCGCAATGGCATTCTGGCCAACCCGGACGGGGATGCGGTGTTGCAGGTCGGGGATGAAATCTCATTGGTCGGCTACCCTGATGCTCACGCACGCCTGGATCCCAGCTTCCGTAACGGTAAGGAAGTGTTCGACCGCGATCTGTTGGATATGCGCATCGTAACCGAAGAGATCGTGGTAAAGAACAGCAATGCGGTGGGCAAGCGCCTGAGCCAGTTGAAGCTGACCGATCATGGTTGCTTCCTGAATCGCGTGATCCGCAGCCAGATTGAAATGCCGATCGATGACAGCATCGTGTTGAATAAAGGCGATGTGCTGCAGGTTAGCGGCGATGCCCGCCGGGTAAAAAGCGTGGCGGAGAAGATCGGCTTCATCTCTATTCATAGCCAGGTCACCGATCTGCTGGCGTTCTGCGCCTTCTTTATCATCGGCCTGCTGATTGGCCAAATCACCATTCAGTTCAGCAGCAGCTTCTCCTTTGGCATCGGCAACGCCGCTGGGCTGCTGATGTCCGGCATCATGCTGGGCTTCCTGCGTGCCAACCATCCGACCTTTGGTTATATCCCTCAGGGCGCGTTGAACATGGTGAAAGAGTTCGGCCTGATGGTGTTTATGGCCGGTGTGGGTCTGAGCGCAGGGGCAGGTATCGGCAATACACTTGGCGCGGTCGGTGGCCAGATGCTCATCGCAGGCTTGATCGTCAGCCTGGTGCCGGTGGTGATCTGCTTCCTGTTTGGAGCCTACATTCTACGCATGAACCGTGCCCTGCTGTTTGGTGCCATTATGGGGGCACGTACCTGCGCCCCGGCGATGGAAATCATTAGCGACACTGCACGTAGTAATATTCCTGCGTTGGGGTATGCAGGCACCTATGCCATCGCTAACGTGTTGTTAACCTTGGCCGGCTCGCTCATCGTGGTGATCTGGCCAGGTATAATGGGGTAGCAAGGCGCTATGAGAAGTGGTGCCTCGAAGAAATATTTTTTGCTTTTCCGAGCAACAGGCAGAACTTTTCGATTAGGACATAGTCTGAATTAGTGCCACTGCTTTTCTTTGATGTCCCCATTTTGTGGAGCCCGTTAGTCCCGCCTTTTTAGGTTCAAGATTAGCGGGTTTTTTGTTGCCTGAAATCCCCCTTCCCCCCTTTGAACAGTTGGCTCTTGCTTCGTTGTGAGTAGGTTCAAGCGCCTGCACACGATAGCAACCAGCATGACAACCGGACAACAAGCCCAAAATACCGGGGCTACCATCGCTTTCAACGATCACTATCAGGTGATGGTTCTAGTGAATCGATTGGTCGGATTTTCGCCATTTCTCTAGGGTAAATGAGACCGTTGTGGCTACACCAGGGAAACACCGCAACCTCCGCATTTTATGCAGGATTTATTATGGCTGATTATGTTACATTCTGCAGACTCACTAAACTATACGCTGTTGGTCCATCTCGCGGCACCAAGTCACATTGTTAATATAGGGATATTGAATAATGGCTAACGTAATCTATGCAACATTGAAAGGTAAACAACAGGGCCTTATTTCTGCTGGGTGTTCCTCTATGGATTCCATCGGTAATAAAGGCCAGGCCGGTCATTTAGACCAAATTCTGGTTAATAGCCTGAACTATGCGATGAGCAGGGAACAGCATGTAAGCCATCACCCTGTCGTGTTTACCAAACCTATCGATAAATCCTCACCTTTGCTGGGCGTGGCTATTTCCAGCAATGAATCGCTTGAAGTCCTGTTTGAGTTCTATAGAACCAATGCGTCCGGTGCGCAAGAGCTTTACTTCACCATCTTACTCACTGATGCCACCATTTCCGATATCTCAGGCTCACACCCTCACTCAATTACCCACAGCGGCGCACAACCGCAAGAATCCATCTCTTTGAAATACAAGAGCATTACCTGGAGCCATATTATTGCGGGCACCAGTGGTTACAGTATTTGGGATGACAGAGTCTATTGATATGAAGGGGGGATGGTTAATGCCATCCCTCACAAGTTCACTTACCCTTACTATTAAAGGCGGCCATACTAACGAACGTCACCAATAAACCAAAGAAATAAGGGGCATAAGACATAAACTCATTATCTTCAGGAACAGAGATCCCTAGAATAGGGATGGTTTTCATATGAAATATATGCAAATGAAAAACCATAAAGACCCCTATTACGGCAATCGCACCAAACCGAGTGTAAGGGAAGTGTGATGATGATAACTTTCTGACCCAGATAAATAACGGGTAAAGCGTTAAGATGGAGAATAGTGAATATATATAGCTCACTTTTCACCTTTTCCGTGAGCTAACATACTGACAACAATACACAAGAAGGCATATATTAGCGGACCATAATACATAAAATCATCTTCTTCTGATACGGGAATCGCCAAAATAGGGATCACATGAGCTCTCAAAACTATCATATGGAAAAGTACAAACAAGAAGGAAATCATGATTCCAAAAAAATTATGCAAAGGGTAGTAAGATGATGTCAATTTTCTATTAGAGAAATATAAAATAACAAGGCTAATAATTGATAACACTGAATATGTATAACTCATAGACTCACCCAGACACGTCATTAAAAAAAACAATAATCGAGAGATAACACCTTCCCCCTGCTATTATATGATTAATCCTTACTTCTCTTGTGAGCCACTGCACAGACGGCAGCGGTCAATAATCCATATAAATACGGGGCATACGACATGAACTCGTTATCATCTGGCACAGCGATACCAAGTATCGGAATTAATTGAAAGTTGAAGACATACAGATGGAACAGCATAAATAACGATGCGACCAGGATAGCGTAAAATCTAGAGTATGGGTAATAAGATGACGTCAGCCCCTTTATAATTAAGTACAAAGGCCATAAGGTAACAATTGAAAATAGCGAATACAGATAGTTCATCTCCCCTCCCTGATCTAGTCTTTAGGACAGTCTATCACCACCCCATCGACCCTATCTATACATTCTCCTTGCAATCATATAAGGCAACCCGGTTAAGTATCCGAATGCTAATGAGAGATAGATCATTGGTTCGTTTTCAGAAATATCTATATCGAAAAAAGGTATTTCCCTGAAGTTCAAAACATAAAAGTGAAATAATGCAGGTGCAACTGAAATGAGTATTGCGTAAAAATGTGCGTATAGGTCTTCAGAAAGCAACAACTTCTTTAAATAAACAAAATTTAAAACCATTACCAATAGCGACAACAATATATATATAGTAATCATTAGTAACTTCTCTTTTGACTATATATAGTATTTATATCACCGAGCACCTCTACAATAATATCCATAGAACTCATACTATTAATACCCATCTCTTTAAGCCCCCACAATAGATCCGCGTTTATATAGCGATATAGACGCGCAGCATCTTCTGCCAATTTATAACCAAGCATTCCATTCACGGATAAAGCTATATCGACAACCGTATACACAACATCAGAGTCTCGCTTGCTTAATCCAAGTTGCTCCCCAATACCTTCATAAACAAACTTTACGGGCCCAGTGTAATCTTTTCTATATAAAAGATAATAACCATTTTCAACAACCCCATTGACTCCATGTGCAATCAAGAGAGCCCCAGACATCGTTCCAACAACACTCCCTACCATCCCGGCACCAACAACCACCTGCAAGCCTGACGTAACAAAACCTATGCCAGCAATAGTTAGCTTTATGTTTCCCTCTACCCTATCGTTAATATTTTTCCTCTTGTCATCTATGCTAGCCTTAACGAGGATTACCTGTTGTACATTTTTCCTTGTCATAGCTTCATCTTGCTTTCTTAGGCTTGCGATTTCCTGATCTAACGATCTCATCGCTTGATCTTGTGTTATTTCACCCGTATTAACTTTGGATGTAATATCATTGGAGTAGGAAACAACCTCACTAATAAACTTATCCTTTGCCAGGCTCCACTTCATATACTTACTGGCAACGCTGTTCATTACCTGCATAAGCTCATTCTGCTTATAACTGATAATAACGCCATTGACTCTTTGCTCTCCTCGCTCCCTATCCTCCCGATTTATATACGGATCGCGTTTAATCTCGTCCAATTCGTCATACATTCCCTGCATCAATCTATCCATGATAAAACCACTCTTTAATCTATCGTTTATCGCAAAACCGTTTGGTTTATATAATTGATAAGTATACCTTACGCAAGGTATTTCGATTGCCAGGCAGGTCACAGAGCGAGTATTAGGTTGGCTACTGGGATATAGCCAGAAGAGCGCCCACTTATTAGCGGGCCATTTTTAAGCCTCCTGCACCGGAGGCCAATCAATATCCGGCGCGGCTTCAGAATCTATCCGGTTAATCAGCACCCGGTAACGTTTCCAGGCCAGTAACTGCGCTTGCTCATCTGTTGACGCTATCCCCAGCTCTTGCGCATCCTGCAACGGGGCGATCTTCTTTGTCGCCAGTGCCAACCGTTGTGATTTATCTATCTTTGCTGCCTCCACCGCTTGCGCTTTTGACGGCGGCGGGATATCGACCCAGCAAGGTAAACCGTGACTATCAGCCCCGCGCATTTTCCCTCCTGGCTCTTGTGCGCAATACGTCGTCCACTCTACATCAGTAATGGGTTTTACATCCTCCGGCCAATTGCCGTTGGCGTTATAGGCCGGTTTATCTTCCAATACATAGAGAATATTGGTGCTCGCACTGTATCCGTAACTCATTTTATACCCCCACTGCCCACCAGAAGACCACGCGTTCATTATCTCCCATCGCCGCATTAAACCCGCCTGCTGACAGGCTTTGTGCCTCAACATTCATATTTGAATCCCCCCAGTGTCCAGCCAGAGTAAGCTGGACACCAAAACAGTCCTGTGTGTAGTCACGCGGAAAACCAACCCAGGTCAGATAGCCTTCGCCCCGGTTAACCACGCCGCCCTGGAAAATAAAACCTGTCAGTTCATCTTTGTACCACCATGCCTGGCGGTTACCCGCCACATGCGAGCGGTTGTTAAAAGATCCGCAGTCAACACGACCATTAACCTGCTCTACAATCGCGTCCCATAACCATTTATTGCCCCAGCGACTGCCCATAATGTTGCCATCATTACGCCAGTACGTCCCGTAATCACCGCCAACTAATCGGTAGTTATCCGAGGTGGTCGCTTGGATTTCTGCGCTGGTCTTTAACGTGCCGGTCAATTGGCCGCCACTCTTCATCAGATAGAGGCCATCAGCTTCGGTTTTGGTGTAGGCGTTGATATCCCCAGCCACCAGATTGACATCCCCACTCAACGGCTTGCCGTTCACCTTGATAGAGCGTAACGCGTACTTGCCATCACATTGCGCTACCGTGGACGACCTACCGGAATACCTGAGCGCGCTAAACTCCGCGTGGCTCAATGAGGCCGCCACCCGATTTCGCCGCAAGTATTACCAGAACGACGCGCACGCTGGGTATATCTTGTATATGACCGATGCGACACAAAGCACCAGTGATATGGACCGAAAACGCCAGGCGATGCACGATGCCAAAGGTCTAGGCAACTTCCGTAACTTGTTTATGTACGCGCCAAACGGCAAGCTCGGCGGCATTAAAATTTTGCCCTTGAGTGAGGTCACTACCAAGGATGATTTTTTCAATATAAAGAACTCCAGCCGTGATGACCTGTTGAGAGCGCACCGTGTGCCGCCGCAGAGGGGGATTATCCCGAATAGGACGGGTGGATTTGGGGATGTGGAGAAGGCTAGCCAGGTGGTTCACGATCATATAGCAATGCATTGGCCGAGATTATTATGTAACCTTCTAAAACAAGGTGTTGTAAAATGGTCTTTCAAAAATATCTCGGATATATAAATTCTATTCATTAAGGTGATAAGGATTATAAATGCCCTGGGATAAACCGGGGCAGGTTATCTAATAATAATTAATGGTAAAGGTTGCTGTCGCATCAGCGCGCCCAGGTTTTACCTGGTCTTCAGTCTGTATATACCTGGCCACCAAGGGCAGCACCTTGGTCGTAGAATCACTATTAGCAAAAGGATAAGTTTTAGGAGAGGCAAAGTTGACCATAGTGGGAGATGCATCGCTCACTTGGCCATAGGCTAACTGGATGCCGACTCCAGAGGCAGCTCCAGCCCCGGTTTTAAGCCCCATAATCCCTTTAGCACCGTCAATAATCGCGGTGTTAGGCGTCAGAGTCACACTTATCTGATTCAGTGGCATGGTGTTACTCACTGTTCCGTTATCCGAATAAGTTCCCGAGCCTTGAACACCATAAAATCGCGGGCAATTCGTGAAACGTATTGATGCATCCTGCCATTTGGTAGCGGTTCCCACCCCTTTAAAGGTTTTGTTGATATCAAACGTTCCCATAGACACATTCACGTCAGGTGTTTGACAGGTTTGCGCGACGATATTTATCACACCAGAAAAGCTTAGTGACGTTAATCTAATATTGATAGCCGCATCATTATCACTCCCTTCAGTAGTAAAATCTATTTTGACAGAGGGCAAATCACTACCTCTAATGACGCCTGCAGAAACAGGACCTATCTTGATAAAGATGATCTTAACGTCACGATATACAGAAACGAATGCGACGGGTGAATTAGCATTTCTTGAAGCGGCCAAAAACCTATTGGGTAATGCCACGCCTTGGATTGTGGCGGCAACGCCAATACCTGAAACTCCCGTTTTGTAAATTTGGCCAGCATACGGCGAACCATTCCAATCCGACAGGGGAAGAGGTGTCTTTGTGTAGGCTAAGCTGTTAAATATGCTGTATCCTGTTAGCGATGCTGTACAGTTTATAGTTGGTAGGCTTGAGGGTTCAAAATTCTGGCTGTACAAGATGGTACCATTCGGTAAATCCGAGCCAACGGTGATATTCTGAGCCTGCAGCGCTGCCGAAGCGGTGATCGTTGCAAAACCGCTCGCGAAAAAACACGTCATTGCTGCGCTCACATTGTAAGTATACATTGCCAGCATACCGAGCAGCAGCGATACGATTCTTTTCTTGTTGAATAACTTACTGTATTTACTCATGACTCTTATCTCATTGTTCACGGCCTATGTCGGCTAATTTTAAAGGTGCGATGTTCCCTGATTCTGGTTGGTGAACCGAGGTAACCTATTCAATAGTTGCCTGTGCACGGCCCTCAGTCTGTGGCATCAGCATGTCGCCCACTACGGTAGGGTATTTCGCTACCCTCTCCCCCACTTCACCCATAATTTGCCCTGGGGTAGATGTTGATGTTGCTATACTGCGTCTCCCCACCAATGGGAGTTTTTCCAAGCCCAACGTTAACTGCGGCATACGATGAATTATAGCTGGTGCGATGCGATTTGCTGATGTAACCATTGCTACTGCGTTATAGCACTTTCCCAGAGTTCCAGGTTCACGGTGCCTTGCTTCTGTTGGCCAAAAAATCCGCAGATGCTGGCAGTGGTTGCCTCTGTCGCTGAGTAGCGAATGATGTACGGCGGGCTGACGATACGGGTATGTAAACATTTATTGGCTATAAAATCATCGGGGAGTACCAATAGATTGAAATTTATTTCTTAATTCACTCTTCGTATGCCCTAAACATTGATTTGATGAAGACAATCCGCGTTCAACCCAAACGATTTTCATCGTGTCATTTTTGAGATGAAGGAACCTTAATTATTAGCCAGCGAATAAATTAATATCCTCACCGGAACCCCACTCAGATATATAACCTTGAAAAACAGGGCCTATAACGTAAATTCCTGTAAGCAAAGAAGGCGTTTTTTTGTTAGTAATATCCAATTGACCATCGACTATTAAGAACCCATAAAGTCTATTTTCCATATATACACGATTAACTTGAAGATGCATTTTTCAAGACCTGGAAGTTGTCATTAATACGGCATAACAAGTTTCCGGCAAGTTCCAGTAATCTCTCCGTAAAAAATCGGTGTAGTTCCCGCCTAAAAAGCGCTGTTGTGGCGAAGTAGTGATTATTTCTGACACGCTCGTTCATCACCTTCCATATCCGTTCTATTGGGTTCAAGTTGGGGCTATACGGGGGTAAAAAGTGAAGCTCAATATTCATCACATAAACCCAGTCCTTCACCAGACTACCCCGGTGATAACCGGCTCCGTTGAGGATAATATGGACCTTCTGGCTGATTGGATAAGTCTCCCTGATGGCGATGAAGAACTGAGCGATACTCAAGCTATTGATGCTGTTGTATTCCCGTACCACAGTTTTGCCAATAGCATTCAGATTCAGCGCACCCATCAAGTTCAGGCGGCTACGACTGCCGCGGGTCTTGACCGTTTTTGCTGGTTCCCCCTTTAGGCATCCAGCCATACGCCAGTTTTGTTCCTTGCGTGGGGTGAACACCATCGATGAACAGGATAGGTTCATCATCACCGGCCTCGTGCTGCAACCCTTCATAGGCGTCCACGAACGCCTGCTGGGCTTCGGCGCTGAACTTATGAGGTATCCCCACCGGTTTTTTATAGCTAACGCCGTGCTTATGCAGCCATTTATTCATGCCGGGCACGGTGTAACTTATCCCCCACAAGTCGTCAACGACGCTGACAATAGCTTGAGTTGTCGGAAGAAGATTAGCCATCAGGTAGGTGATGAGCTCCGCTGTCTGAGCCTCGTTAAGGTGACTTTGAGAGCCGCCATTTCCAGGTTTCAGTTTTTCTTCGTTAAGCCCGTCACTGAGGTGACGCCGGACAGTTGCTTCGTGGATAAGTTGGGAACGGGCGATCATATCTGGAGACCATTCATCGGCAGAGAGCAAAACACAGCGTATCCGATCGCAGATATGGCGATCCCTACATGTTAGATGCAGGTTGATAAGGGTTTGCTTTTGCTCTTCACTGAGATAAATAGTCATAACGTCAGAATGATCCTCATTCTGAAGAAAATCAAGCAGCTTCATTGTTCACGGGTATATAACGTTAACCGCAATATCATATTTTAAACTGACAGAATTTAACCTATCGAAATTATTGACAACACTATTGCTTTAATGACAACGTAGTGAAAAACCGAGCTATCATCACGTGATAAAGGGGATATAACATCGGTCATAAATGTCACTTAGACCAGGAAGGTGAGCATGTAAAACCAACATAATAACTGCATCAAGAATAAAACACCTGATTTTGAGTTGTTTAATGATTTTTTATGTACCATTTCACAATCCCGAAAGGATTTATAGGATTGCATCATGAAAATGAGTTTCTTAGGTTACCTTTTTCTGGTTTTAACCAGCCCTTTTTTTTGTGGGCACTTAAGTGCAGCCAGCACAGGCACGCTTACGGTGAAGTTTGGTCAGACAACGGAAGATATGTTCAAGGCGACTCACTCGGAAGCGGTAAATGTGGGATTTAACAACGAACTGAGAGGAAACATCTATAAAGAAACACCCGATAACAATAAGGACAAACGGAGCGATATCATTTTTGAAAGTATTAAAGATGTTTTTACCTTGTTTGATCAGAATAAAAATTTAGCCGCATTGCACTTAGAATTTAAAAACGATCAGTTTAGTGTTCTCAGTGCAATTTTAGCCAAAAAATACACCACGATCGCAAAGAATATATCATTTGTTGGCAGTGATTATCTGGAACTACACAACACCGGCGTTTATATTTACTTGATGGACCCTTTTTTCTTTTCAAATACATCACTCTTCTTTATAAGAAACGATGTGCGAAATAAACTCCTAAAAAGCATCCCCGCTGACCTGCTTGATGATAAGGTTAAGGTACTGAACTACCTCATGGAAAGAAGTTTTTCATCAATAGAGTAATCAAATAAATGCCCCCTGCTATTATGCTGAACATCACAATAACATAATAGCGGGCGGAGTTAAAATCAGCATTCAATCACCAAGAAAGCTAACAAAAATAAGAATATATGCTAGAGCTAGGGTATGGCAATGGCGGGCTGTTGAGACAGTTCCGCAGTGATTCGGCCTCTATAACCATGGCCGAATCACTGCGCTGGCCTAATTTATTGTGATGCCTTACATTCTCAATGCCACTCAGATTCAATACTCCTCATAAATGTTTTTCGAGCGGCACCACCAGCATATCAACCGCAATATGGTTGATCGTACGGCGCGTACTGGATACCAAACGGCTCCATATATCGTGGTGGTGACCAAATATCACCAAATCAATCCCCTTTTCACGGATGGTATTGTTCAGCACTTCGCATAGCTCACCACGGCCAATGATCACTTCACTGATGGGATACTCCGCCTGCTGTTGGATAGCGTTAAGCATGTTCTTCACTCGTTCGGAGAAGGTCTTATCGGTATAGTTGAATTCGCCACTACCAAACTCGCTATAGTGATTGGCTTGCTCATCGATATAAATCAACGACAGCTTGGCCTGCAGTGCGCCCGCCAATGCAGAACCTTTACGCACCAGCAGTTCGGCATCGTCACTCAGATCGGTTGCAATAACGATATGTTGATAAGTCATATTGTCGGCCCTCCGTATTACCTAATACCCAGCCTGATAACCTACCTATTAATTCTAGCCTAGCCTGCGAGTGGCTGCTTATCCTCTTATCGTTCCACTACAGGAACAATCCATCTCGGCATCAGGCACTCCTGCAAAATCTGCATGCAGCTAAACTCTTTACTATGCGCAGGACATCCCTGCTGCCAAAGAGGATCATGTGACGAACAACCAATAATTAAACCAAGGCGCAGGAAGTGGTGAAAAACCTGGAAAAACGGGATCCCCAAGCGTCTTAAGCGCTATAGAAAGCGTTAGATAACTCATTGATTATCCCAACGGGTGCAGCATGCAGCGCCCTACGTTGTGAACCCGAAGAGAGAATGTCGCAGTCTCGGTTTGCCGATCCGCATTCTCACCCGCCCGTGCCCATCTTCCGTTACAGAAAAGTTCAGAAAATAAAGAAAATATAAGATGGTGTGATATGCCCAGGACCTCCTTATACTCGGCCCTGTCGATAAGAAAAATCACCAGGCCTCCAACGCCCAATCCCCTCCCATTCGACGCTTACTCTAAGATTAATCCAAACTTCGGCTTAATCATTTACCCATGATTGGCCTGAGTGCCGGAAACGCCACGCGCCATCTCCAGGATAACGCAATGTCAATTTCTCCCTCTGCCCGGGTCGCAAGCAACAGCTTGATTGAACCTGGGGCGATTATCGGTGCGCGCGTCAGCATTGGCCCTTTCTGCATCATCGCAGCCGGCGTCGAGATTGGTGATGACACGGTGATAGCCTCTCATGTCAGCATTAACGGCCTCACCCGTATTGGCTGCGATAACGTTATCGGGCAGTTTTCCACCATCGGCGAAGCGAATCAGGATTTGAAATATGCTGGTGAAGTGACGGACGTGGTGATCGGCGACAGAAACAGGATCGGCAAGAATGCGACCATTCATCGCGGCACCGTTCAGGGCTATCGACGAACGACTATCGGCAATGACAACCTATTCTTGAACAACGTACACATTGGCCATGATTGCATTGTCGGCAATACCACGATTATCGGTGATAACTCGGGGCTGGCCGGGCATGTTGAGCTGGATGATTTTGTGCAGATCGGGTATATGTGCGCGATACATCAGTTTTGCCTGCTGGGTGCCCATGCGCATATCGCCCATCAGTCCGGCGTGGTGCAGGATGTCCCACCTTTTGTCAGCGCCAGTGGCAACCATGCCGCTCCCATCGGTGTTAACGAGTCAGCGGCAGCCTTCCAATTGCTCAACGATCAGCAACAGCAGGTGATCCTAGCCCTGTATAACATGCTGTATCACAATGCGTTGGCGATCGATGAGGTAAAACAGGAAGCGCGGCGCTTGAGCGAAACCTATCCGCTGCTGCAATGGTTTAATTCTTTCTTCTCACGATCGGCACGCGGCATTATCCGCTAGGTTCTGGATTATTCAGATGGGCGCAGCATGCGGCGCCCCCTACGATGATAGTCTGTTTCAGCGGTGAATCTGTAGCAACCCCCTCTTATGCGATTATTTAATTACCGCCCGGCCAGTAGTTTCGCTGGCTGACCAGATGCGATAGCGCACCTCGACGTCCTTCGGCACGTAAACCACAATCGGTAAGCGGCTGTTATAGCGCTGCATCGCGGCATCCCCCAGGTGAGCGGCAACGAACTCCTGGCGCTTGGTATTATCCGGGCAAGCCATCATGGTAGAGGCCGGAGCCGAGAGCTTCGCCAGTACAAAATAGTCGTAACCCCAACCTGCCAGCGTTTTACTCTCCAGGTTGCCCCCCATCATGTGGCGGTTGCAATCCACTTCCAGCGTTTGGCCAATCAGCAGCTCAACCTTAAAGTTTTCTTCATTCTCCTGCTTGGGCAAATAAATGACCTGCCGGCTCATCCCCGGCTCCGCTTTCGGGAACGGTGCTACTTTTTCCAACGGCTGCATATTGAGATCGTCAGTACTTGTGGGGGTGGCAGCAACGGCACTGACAGACGCGGCCATCAGCAGGCTGGTCATTACCATAGAAAACTTGTTCATTTTTTATCCTTACAATTCATAACCTAATACCCAACTACGCTAGCATACTTTACGTCGTTAGATTATAGGTCAAATCTGGATATCGTCCCCAAACCGCTTGCCATCTATTAAGGTTTTCTTAAGGAGGGATGATTACAGTAGCCTGATCCGTTATCGCCTATGAGCCTTCGTGTGAACCCATCAAACGCCAAACAATCTTCATTAAATCAATCCTCAACGGCTAACCAAATTAAGACTGACGCCCTTTACTCCTTGCCTGCATCCTTTTACCGTTGGCAAGCCTTTGGGCTGATGGTAGCTGCGCTGCTGTTTATCTGGCTGTCACGCAATGAACAGTTGGATTGGGCGGTCAGCAATTATTGGTATGACGCTGCCAGCCAGCGTTTTCCTTGGCAGAACAGTTACTGGCTGGATCTGATCAACCATCGGTTGTTAAAGATTTCGGTTATCACTGGAGCGGTGCTGGCGCTGTTCTGGGGAATTTATCGCCGTAGCTCGCGGTTGGTCGTCACCATGCTGTTGATCGGCATTGGACCATTGGTGGTGGGGATCCTGAAAGCCACCAGCGCGCACTCCTGCCCTTGGGATCTGCTGGAGTACGGTGGCAAGGCGATGTCGTTTCCCCTGTTTGGCACCACGCCAGCGTTTCCAGGGCCTGGCCGTTGCTTCCCCGGTGGCCACGCCTCCAGCGGTTTTGCCGTAATGGCACTGTTGTTTCTGTTTTATCCGCAACGCCCGCGCCTGGCTTACTGGTGCTGGCTGGGCGGCATCACGCTTGGCATGCTGATGGGCTTTGGCCAGGTCATGCGTGGCGCACATTTTCTTTCCCATAACCTGTGGGCCGGGTGGTGGGTTTGGTTCAGCCAGGTGGCTGTTTATTGGTGTATTAGCGGCTATTTTTGCCGTAAGACGAGGTAATACTTAATGGAGCAGTTGAACTATCTTCTTTTCGCCTGGATCGATGCCACTCCGGCCAGCCCGGAATGGTTGATCGACCTTGCCACTTTCATCGCAAGGGATCTGATCGTCATTATCCCGCTGCTGATTGTCGGCCTGTGGTTCTGGGGGGCGCATAGCCAACTGGCAGCACAGCGAGAAGTGGTAGCCAAAACGGCCATTGCCCTGCTATTTGCTATGAGCGCTTCGGCCACTATCGGTGCGCTGTTGCCTCATGAACGCCCGTTTGTCACCGGTATCGGCTATACCTTCCTGGCGCATGCAGCAGACAGTTCTTTCCCCAGCGACCATGGTACCGCCATCTTCACCTTCGCCCTGGCCTTCCTATGCTGGCATCGCGCTTGGTCCGGTCTTTTGCTGATGGCGGTGGCAGTCGCCATTGCCTGGTCCCGCGTATTCCTTGGTGTGCACTGGCCGCTGGATATGGTGGGCGGTTTCCTGCTGAGCTGTGTGGGTTGTCTGTTTGCCCAATTGGTGTGGAACCTGTTTGGTGATGCCATCGCCCAGCGTCTGACACGCCTGTACCATTTCCTGTTCGCCTTCCCGATCCGTAAAGGATGGGTGAAAGAGTAAGGCCTGCCCGCAGGGGGCTCGCCCCCTGCCAGCTATAGCACGCCAGTCGTCACGCGGAATTCCCGCATCTCTCCCGCTTTTAACATCACTGCCATCGGTGTCGCTGCAGCCTCAGGGCTACAACTTGCCGGCTGAATAAACGCGGTTGCTCGCGAGTTGGCTCGTGGCCGTTGTAAGACGGCATAGCTGAATTGGCCGGTGGCAAAACGGGTTACATATCTTCTGCCGCATGGCGCCAGCATAAAGAACTCGGCCTGATCGACATACAGCGAGAGATCGTCGGAGCAAATGACCTGTTGCGGATTATCACGGATATTGAGCGCGCAGCCTGGCAGGTTTTGGCGGAAAACGGCCCCCTCCTCACAGACATAATTCATGTGGCACATATAACTTAGTGGCTGAGCCTGCTCGGCCAGGTTGTTGATCACCATTTCAATACTGAACTGTGTACTGTCAGCGGCTAGCTGAACGGCCGGTTGGGTGCGGCAAGGGCCGTCGGCCGTACTGGCTCGTACAGTGATCGCTTCCTTCTCTACCTCCAGCCAGACATCAACCACCGGACCATGATTCGTTGGCAAACCTTGGTGAGAGGCAAAGCAACCACGGGCATCATTACGCCTTGGCTGCGCGTGACTGGCTTTTGATTTGAGGGACTGACCGTCAAACACCGCGTCCCAAATCATCAAATCCTGGTAAGGCAACAACGTTAAGTTGCCCCGTTGGTTTTGCAGCGCCAACGCGGCGATCTCACCAGGAAACATAAACGCGGTCACCGTAAAACCAGCGCCGCGATACACTTCATTCGGCTGCTTGCCGAACAATCCAGGGCTCAGATTAATGATTGTCTTCATCTTCTTTCCTCAGGGGCAGCTATTGCACAGTGAACGGATTGGTCAATGTGTAATCTATGTTATTTAAATAACATTTACCAGCCAATTCTGTGGCAGATGGTGCTCATCAACTCCGCTTATGACTCAAAAATTAGTGTTAATACAGCTATCAATCGCGATGTGACAATGTTAGGATTATAACATTACTAACATCCAAAAGCGTTATTACACCCACTGAGGAATTACCATGACTACTGAACAGATTGATTACGCTCGCTATATCGACCATACCCTGCTGGCTATGG
>NZ_JBKJYW010000253.1:0-15032 GCF_046715635.1 Serratia sp. (in: enterobacteria) | reverse complement strand
CGGGTTTTCGCCAGCGCGAAACCCAGACCTTGCAGGCGGTAACTCAATCGTCAACCATAGTTGCCACCGGCGGTGGGGCGATCCTGGCCGAAGAGAACCGGCGCTTTATGCGTCAGCATGGCACGGTGATTTACCTGCGTGCTCCAGCCGGCGTATTGGCGCAACGGCTGGCAGAGTTTCCGCAAGAGGGCCAGCGCCCAACGCTGACTGGCCGCCCCATCGCCGAAGAAATGCTGGAAGTGCTGGCGGCACGTGAGGCGCTCTATCAGGAGGCCGCGCACCATGTTATGGATGGTACCGCTAATCCCCAGCAGGTCGTCGAGCAGATCCTGGCGGTCTTGCAAGGCGAAGCGGTAAAGTAACTTTCCCAAAGCATATCTTGTGCCAAGATACCACTGACCAATCCCAACCAACTCGCTATGTGCTGTAGGGGCGCCGCATGCTGCGCCCGCTTAGTCAAATTAATGGGGGCGCGCCGGTAACTTTCAGTGTGGTTGTCTATACTTAACCGCAGGTAATCACACAGGAGAGCACTATGCCGAGTAAACCTCCCTACCCGAGAACGGCGCGAATTGAGGCCGTAGATAAGGGCGAAGCGGGCAAACAGGTTCGTTGGTATGAGCTACGGGCCGATCACCCCAAACCCGATACGCTGATCAGCGAGCACGAAACCGAGCGGGAAGCGTTAGACGCCAAGCGGCGTTACGAGGATGAAAACCTGGGTGAATAGCCCGCGGTATAACCCATGGTGGCCGCTAGCCGTGGTGGCTAAGTTGGCCACCGAACTCATTGTTTGATCCCGCTCATGTTTTGCCGTGCGTAACGATCGCATTTCGTATCAAAAACCAGTGACAGACCCGGATTCATCCCCCAATATGGAGATTCCTCAAAGATGATTACGCGGGTGCCAGTCTATGCTGAAAGTGAACGAGTATTTTGCCGGGAAAGTGAAGTCTATCGGTTACGATAGTAGCAGCATCGGTCGTACCAGCGTCGGGGTGATGGAAGAGGGTGAATACACCTTCGGTACCGCACAGCCGGAAGAGATGACGGTGATCACCGGGGCATTGAAAGTGCTGTTACCGGGCGCACCGGATTGGCAGGTGTTTACGCCGGGCGAGAAGTTCTTCGTGCCTGCGCAGAGTGAATTCAACGTTCAGGTTGCCGATGCGACGGCATATCTATGCCGCTATTTAAGTAAGTAAAAATACCCGTCGTCTTTCAAGCCGCAGCGTTGTTACCTGCATTCACCCACCCCAGTCACTTACAATAGTAAGCTCCTGGGGATGAGTGAACTTGTCGCCTAGCTGCGACTTGAAATCCATAGGGTATTTGTAATTATCTACAGCATTCTGATTTTAGCGGGCGCAACGTGTTGCGCCCCTTTTATTTCTAGCGCTGAGCTTCGCCACCCAAGGCTTCGATGGTGTTGCTGATCAAGGCCGCCAGTTCGCTGGTCATCAGGATGAAATCGGCGTCGAAACGCTGGGCAAAATCTTCACGATCGATATCATCGTTCTGATCGCGCAGGGTATCGGCAAACTTCAGGCGTTTGAGTGAGCCGTCGTCGGCCAGCACCAGTTGAATGCGCTCCTGCCAATCTACCGCCAGCTTGGTCACCAGTTTGCCAGCCTCGATATGTACGGCAATCTCGTCGCTGATCAGGTTCTGCTTCTTACAGCGGATCACCCCGCCTTCTTCCAGAATGGCTTTCAGTTCGGCCTCATCCTGAATGATAAAGCCGGCTGGCAGTTCGCCGGAGCGGACCCATTCGGTCAGCGTCAGTTCGATCGGACTTTCCATGGTCAACGGTACCACTGGCAAAGAACCCAGACTCTTACGCAGCAACGCCAGCATATCTTCGGCGCGTTTGGCACTGGCGGCATCGACCATAATCAGATCGTTAACGGTATCGATCCACATATAGGTCTGATTAAAGCGGCTGAAGGCGCGTGGCAGCAGGCTGTGCAGCACTTCATCTTTCAGGGAGTCTTTCTCGGTTTTTTTCAGCTTGCGGTGCTGTTCACCCTCCAGTTTTTCGATCTTGGCCTGTAGCTCTTGTTTCAGTACCGGAGAGGGCAGGATCTTCTCTTCTTTACGGGCACAAATCATGATCTGGCCGTTAACCGCGTGCGTCAGTGCGTCGCTGTGAGAGCCCATCGGGGAAACCCAGCCGGTTTTCGCCATGTCCTGGCTGCCACACGGGGTGAAGGCAAAGGCGCTGAGCTGTTTTTCCATTTCATCCGCAGTTAGCGCAACATCGCGGCTCAAACGGTAAACCATCAAATTCTTAAACCACAGCATAATGTTATCCCAGGCTGGGCGTGCATTTGGCACGCAGATTCATCAAAAGCAGGGCGGCATAATAACGAATTGACGCTGAAAAATCGCCTCATTCCCGCTGATTTGCGTCCGTTGCCGCGTTTCATGCAGCCAGATAGGGGAATTGCCATTGGCGTCACATTCGGTGAGCGTGGCGTGAGCCGGGCTATGCGCTACACTGGGCGGCAAGTTTGTTGTCGTGCTGAATTGGGGAGAGGAATTGTGCGTATTGGTATCGATCTGGGTGGCACTAAAATTGAAGTGATTGCATTGGCTAACGATGGCGTAGAGCTGTTCCGCCATCGCATTGCCACCCCTCGTGATGATTATCAGCTGACGCTAGAAGCTATCTGCGGGTTGGTGAAGCTGGCGGAGGAAAAAACGGGCCAGCAAGGCTCGGTGGGCGTGGGGATCCCAGGCACGTTGTCACCCTTTACCGGCCTGGTAAAAAATGCCAATTCCACCTGGCTGAATGGTCAGCCGATGGATAAAGATCTTTCCGCCATGTTGCAACGTGAAGTGCGGCTGGCTAACGATGCCAACTGCCTGGCGGTATCGGAAGCCACCGATGGGGCCGCTGCTGGAAAACCAACCGTATTTGCGGTGATTATTGGTACCGGATGTGGTGCCGGAGTCGCAATAAACGGCCTGGTACATGCCGGGGGCAATGGCATTTCCGGTGAGTGGGGCCACAACCCACTGCCGTGGCTGGATGAAGACGAACTGCGTTTTGGCGCCGAGGTGCCCTGTTACTGTGGTAAGCAAGGCTGTATTGAAACCTTTATCTCTGGCACCGGTTTCGCGACCGATTATGCGCGGTTGAGGGGTCAGGCGCTGAAAGGTCACGAAATTATGGCGCTGGTGGCACAGCAGGATGCGGTGGCAGAGTTAGCGATTCAGCGTTACGAAATGCGGTTGGCGAAGTCTTTGGCGCACGTGATCAATCTCTTTGATCCCGATGTGATCGTCCTGGGCGGCGGCATGAGCAACGTGGATCGGCTGTATCAAACGGTGCCCGCGTTGGTGAAAACCTGGGTATTTGGCGGCGAGTGCGAAACGCCGATCCGCAAGGCAGTACACGGTGATTCCAGCGGCGTGCGCGGTGCGGCCTGGCTTTGGCCTCAGGAGTAACAAATTTTCCGTAGGGTGTGAGGCTGACCGTAGGGGTTACAGATTGCCTCCCATACTTGACCATGACTCCGTATCGGTACCTCTCCTTTTTGGGGAGAGGGTTGGGGGGAGGAGGGGCAGCGATCTCCGGCTAACCATTGATCATCCAGGCGGGCACAGTATGCAGCGCCCTACGTTGTGAGTTCCAGTCTCAATCCTTCGGCGTGTAATCCTTCTCGCTTTCGCTGCGTACCCGCTCGATATGGATGGTCAGAAACAGCATCTCTTCGCTGGTCAGCTGGTGCTGGTAGCTCTTTTCGATGTGCTGGTTGATCTTGCCGGCACAGGCGAATGACTCGCGGTATTTCTCCTTCACCACCTGATACAGCGAATCGTCCTCGCTGTTGACGTAGTTCTTGCCTAACAACCGCTGGGCAAAGAATTTCAGATGGGTGACAAAGCGATGGTAGCTGAGTGCTTCCTCGTTGTAGTCAAAACGGAAATAGTATTTGACGATATTGAGGATCTCCTGCATCACGCGGGTGATATGCAGGGTGTTATGCATTTCGTCATTGAGCTGTGCGTTGACCAGGTGCAAGGCAATAAACCCAGCCTCGTCTTCCTGGAGCGTAGTCTCCAGGCGCTGGGCGATGATGGTCAACGCCTCAAGCCCAATGGCAAACTCGTTGGGATAGAGTTTTTTGATCTCCCACAGCAGCGCGTTCTTGATATCCAGCCCTTGTGCGTGGCGTTGCAGCGCAAAATGGATATGGTCGGTCAGCGTGATGTAGACAATGTTATGCAGTTTCCCCGGCAGCCGCTCGCGGGCGAGGGTGATGATCTTGTCCGCAGTGGTCACGCACGCCAGCGGGATCTCCGCCAGCAGTTCTTTGTAGCGTTCGCTCATCTCGCCGCTGTTGAGGGTGAACACCTTTTCGATCAGGCTTTCATCCACACTTTCCCCGGCTTTCTTTTGAAAGCCAATGCCACGCCCCATAACCACCGTTTCTTCCTGATGGTCATTCAGCGTAATCACTACGTTATTATTGAGTATCTTAGCGATTTTCATGGCTATTCCTGGCCCGCTGAAAACGAAAAAACCCGACGTCCGGGAGCGATCCCGAAGGTCAGGTTTTGCCTGTTTGCACAGTGACAATCCTGTAATTGGCTCCATGATAACCGTTGTCGGCTCTGGCTCAATGCTTTTCAGCTTGTACTGTAGCCGCGATCACACTTCTGGTCGTAGTTACCACTTGACGTAAGCCCCTGTCGCGGTCATTCGATGCGAAACTGAGCGTCCAGTCGGCTGACCCCCAAGCCATTGACCTTTTTCACCTTAATCTGCACCGGGATGCGTTCCTTCATCGCCTCCACGTGGCTGATCACGCCGATGGTTTTGCCGGTGGCGTTAAGGCTGTCCAGGGCGTCTAGCGCGGTGTCCAGCGTCTCGGCGTCCAGCGTGCCGAAGCCCTCATCCAGGAACAGCGAATCGATGCTGGTCTTGTGGCTGACCAGATCGGACAAGGCCAGCGCCAGCGCCAGGCTGACCAGGAAGCTTTCGCCGCCGGAGAGGGTGCGAGTATCGCGCAGGGCATCGGCCTGCCAGGTATCCACCACCTGTAACTCTAGCGCATCACTGGTTTTACGCTGCAACA
Organism: Serratia sp. (in: enterobacteria); assembly: GCF_046715635.1. Lineage (GTDB taxonomy): Bacteria > Pseudomonadota > Gammaproteobacteria > Enterobacterales > Enterobacteriaceae > Chania. Next base: position 9,945 of record NZ_JBKJYW010000253.1, on the reverse strand, counting down.
GATAGCGCCCGTGCAGGCGGCCCAGTTGGTTATTGGCCAGATACACCAGATGATCCAGGGTCAGGCCCTGAGCGAACTTGCGGAACTTGTCGCCCTCTTTGGAGCCGATAAGCTGGTTGAGTAGGCTCCAGTCGTCGTACTGCTGCTGGCTTTGGGCAATCTGTTCGAACAGGGATTGTTGATTGAGGCGGCGCTCGGCATCGCTGCTCAGTTGGTTGCGTACTTCGCCCTGGCGCAACTGTAGCGTTTTCAGCCGTTCTGCCAACCCGCTGAGTGCTGTGGTGAGCTGCTCAATATTGACTTGGGTTTCATCCAGATCCGCAGGGCGTTCCAGACGATGCTGCTCCAGAGCTTGTACGACCTGTGCCAGCAATGTGGTGGCCTGTACCTGACGCTCCTGCAACTGCTCTTTGTACTGTTGTAAGCGCAGACGTTCGTCGTCATCCAGCAACGCGGCATTGAACGCGGCTTCATCGTCAAAGGTACTGTTGGCCAAGGCCAGCAGCCATTGTTGCTCGGCCTGTTCCCCGCGCTCGGCTTGCTGTTGCTGTTGTTGCTGCAAACCAACCCATTGGCCAGCCAGATGGTCGCGCTGCTCCTGGGCTTTGTGCAATTGCTCCGTAGCCTGCTGTAAGGCATTCTCTGCGGCGACTTGTGCCGTACGCCACTGCTCGCGGGCTGCGGCCACCGTTCGCTCACCAAACAGCGCGATGCGTTCGTTACGCAGTGCCAGCAGCTGAGTTTCACTTGTCAGACACTGTTGTTGCCAATGTGCTAATTGGCGCTCGATTTCCTGCTGATTTTTCTGCATCAGTTCAAAGCGCTCATTCACCCGCGCCATTTCCTGTTGCGAACTTTGCTGTTCGGTTTGCAGGGCATTCAGGGCATCCTTCGCCAGCTGCACGGCCTTGGCGAGCCGTTCGTGTTGCAGCAGAAGTTGCTGAACGGCCTGTTCCTCACTATCGCAAGCCTCCAGCCAGGCGGTTAACCGGGTGCTGTCTTGCAGCGTAAAGTCGAAGGCTAAAGGGGCGCTGAGGGTTTGCCAGCTTTGCAGATGGTTTTCCTGCTGCTCAAGCTCCTGGTTCAACTGCGTTTGCAGGCGTTGCTGTTGCTCTTTCAGGCTTTCACTGCGTGCGCGCAGTTCAGTCCCTTTAGTGTGTAGCTCCTCGGTTTGGGTACGCAATTGAGCGACGCGTTGTTCCGTTTCGGACGGTTTGACGGCCTGATATTGCTCGATCGCCGGATGGTGCGTGGAGCCGCACAGCGGGCAGGGGGCATCGGTCTGCAGACGCGCCCGTTCGGCTTCCAGACTGACGATGTGCTTTTCCAGTTCGAGCGTCTTCTCAACGTCCGTCAGATGCGCTTTTTGCTGTTTATACTGCTGGCGCACCGCATCGAGCTGGCTCTCAACCTCGGTCAGCTGTTTTTGGCGCGTAGTGAATTCGAGCCGCTGTTGCTCAAGGCGCTGCTGGTTCTGTTGGAACAGCAAGGCCAGTTTGGACAGCTGTTGGCGAACCGGGCGCAAGCCGCTCAGTTCGGCCTGGCGGTGGTGCAGTTTTTCCAGTGGGGATTGCGCCTCCAGCGTGGTTTGCTGTTGGAGTTGGCTATCCAGCGCCGCGGTGAGTTCAAGCTGCTTAGTCTGAAATTGGCCCGCCAGGTTAGCCAGTTGGCTGCGTCGTTCGGTTAGCTGTTCCAACGTGCGCCGCAGCTCTTCGCTCTGCCGCTGGCTCTCTGTATGCTGTTTACGTGCTTCTGTCAGTTGATTTTGCAACAGGGCAATCTGGTGATCGAGTGGTAACACTTTTTCATCCATCAGCGTCTGCTGCTGTTGCTGATGTTCTGCCTGGGCCTGCCTGGCCTTTTGCGCCTGCTCCAACTGCTGTTGTAACGGGGTCAGTTCGGCCAATTGCCGCTGTTGCTGTTGTGCCAACAGCTCGATCTGCCGTTGCAGCGTCTGATGGTCCTGCTGACAACGATTACGCTCATTGAGCAACGGGCGCAGTTTCTCTGCGGGTTCACTGCGAGCTAACTGCTGCAACTGCGGTTCGGCCAGTTGAAACTCTTGCTGCACGCCAGCCAGCTGTTGCTGATATTCCTGAGTCTGTTGCTGGATGGTTTGCCAGCGTTGCAGCCAGTTCCACTGCTGTTGTTGTTGCTGCGCCTGTTGGCTAAGAAGCTGTTCTTCGGTACCGAGATCGCCGAGCTGGTTTTCCAGCACCTGGCGCTGCTCGTCGTTGAGCAGTTCAATTCCGCTGGCACGGTGATGCAAAGCGTCCAGATCGCTTTTCGCCTGTTTGTGCTGTTCGAAGACCTGTGCCGACAGCCGCCCATAAATCTCGGTGCCGGTCAGTTCTTCCAGCAGTTCGGCACGTTCGTTGGCCTTGGCGTTCAGGAAGGCGGCGAACTGGCCCTGCGACAGCATCATCGATTTGGTGAAGCGGCCGAAATCCAGCCCGGTGATCGCGGCAATCAGCTCTTTTTTATCGGAAATTTTATCCGCCAGAATTTTGCCGTCTGCCCGCAGCGCCAGCTCCACTTTGGGGGCCTGCAGGTTGCCGTCCGGATCGTTTTTCGCCCGGCGCTGGCTCCAGAAGGCGCGATAGCCGATACCTTTGACCTCAAACTCCACTTCGGCCAGCGATTCGGCGGTGTGGCGGGTCATCAATTCGTTCTGGCTGGCGCTGACTTCCAGGCGCGGCGTCTGGTGATAGAGTGCCAGACAGATGGCGTCCAGCAGGGTGGTTTTACCCGCTCCGGTGGGGCCGGTGATGGCAAACAGGCCGTTGCTGGCGAAGGGTTCTGCCGTGAAGTCGATTTTCCACTCGCCTTGTAGCGAGTTCAGGTTTTTCAGCCTTAAGCTCAGGATCTTCATGTCGATGGCTCCTTATGGTAATGCAAGGTTTCTACCACCTGCTGGAACATTTGCCGCATCTGCTGTTGGCGTGGCTCGGCCATCTCGGCTTCCAACGCCAGCCGCCGCTCGAACACTTCGCCCACGCTCAATTCATTCAGGGTTTCTTTATCCTGTTGGGCAATGGTCTGGCTACGCTGCTCTTTGCTGCGCCGCAGCAGCACCACCTCAACCGGTAAATCCTCCGCCAACTGTTGGATACGGCGCTGAATATCGCTGAGGTAATCCTGGGTGACCACTTCGATATCCAGCCAAACCGGGAGTTCGCCCTGATAATCGGCAAACTGCTGTAACTGGGCTTCGATTTGTAGCAAATCACCTTTGATCAACTGCATGGGCTGGAAGGTGGGGATCTCCAGCGGGGTGATCTGTTGCAGTGCTCCGTCGGCAAAATCGACCATAAATACGCTTTTGGCCTTGCCTAACTCATCGAAGCTCAGTGGGATCGGGGAGCCGCTGTAGCGGATATGCTCGGACTTGGCGACGTTCTGCGCGCGATGGATATGCCCCAACGCAATGTAATCGGCAGGAGGGAACGCCTGAGCCGGGAAGGCGTCCAGCGTACCGATGTAGATATCGCGCACCGAATCCGAGGTGGTGACACCCACGGTGGTCAGATGGCCGGTGGCGACGATCGGCAGTGGTAAACCCAGCGCATCGCGGCGAGCACCGGCTGCCTGATACAGGTTTTGGTAATGCTCGGCGATGGCTTCTTGCAGCGCCTGCTGCTTTTGGTTGCCAGACTCACCGGCGCGGCTGGTGAGCAGATCCCGTGGACGCAGGAACGGAATAGCGCAGAGCACCGCACCAGGTTGGCCATCAAGCCGGTTGAGCACCACGATTTGCTGCTCAAGCTCGTTTTGTGCGTTGGCGATCACAGTGGTGTTCAGGCAAGAAAGCAACTCACGCGATTCATTCAGCGTGGCCACTGAGTCGTGGTTGCCGCCCAGCACTACCAGTTGGCAGCCGGTACGTTGCAGTTCCACCACAAAGCGGTTGTACAACTCGCGGGCGTAGCTTGGCGGGGAGCCGGTATCGAACAGATCGCCTGCGACGATCAGCGCATCCACCCGCTGCTGTTCCACCTGTTCGATCAGCCAACGTAAGAAGGCCTGATGCTCGGCGGCGCGGCTTTTGGTGAAAAAGTACTGGCCCAAATGCCAGTCGGAGGTATGGATCAGGCGCATAGGTCTTCCATCGCTAACAGGATGATAAGGGCGTAAATGGGCCTTATCGTAACCTAAGCATGATGATATTTCTTTAACGCCAGAAATAATCGCTATGCTTACTGCCATTAATGGGGCTTTTTTTTCATAAAACTGTCACAAAACTGACGCATAATGGCGACCGCAATCAACTGAGATCGCTAACACATTGGCAGGATTGACGATGGCAAGACGCATACTGGTGGTGGAAGACGAAGCGCCGATCCGTGAGATGGTGTGCTTTGTGTTGGAACAGAATGGTTACCAACCGTTGGAAGCCGAGGATTATGACAGTGCCGTCACGCGCCTGTCTGAGCCGTTCCCTGATTTGGTATTACTGGACTGGATGTTACCTGGCGGTTCCGGCATTCAGTTTATCAAGCATATGAAGCGCGAGGCGATGACCCGGGATATCCCGGTGATGATGCTGACCGCGCGCGGTGAAGAAGAAGATCGGGTACGTGGCCTGGAGGTTGGGGCGGATGATTACATCACCAAACCTTTCTCACCCAAGGAGCTGGTGGCTCGTATCAAAGCAGTGATGCGTCGTATTTCACCGATGGCAGTAGAAGAAGTGATTGAAATGCAGGGGCTAAGCCTGGATCCTTCCTCGCACCGGGTGATGGCCAATGAGCAGGCGCTGGAGATGGGGCCGACCGAGTTCAAACTGTTGCACTTCTTTATGACTCATCCGGAGCGTGTTTATAGCCGCGAACAGTTGCTTAATCACGTCTGGGGCACTAACGTTTATGTGGAAGACCGCACCGTTGATGTGCATATCCGCCGGCTGCGTAAGGCGCTGGAGACCAGTGGTCATGACAAGATGGTTCAAACCGTTCGCGGCACCGGTTATCGGTTCTCAACGCGCTACTGATCGCACCGCGCTGGAGAGGTTACCGTGCTAGAACGTTTATCGTGGAAGAGGTTGGCGCTGGAGCTGGCCCTTTTTTGCCTGCCCGCCTTATTGCTGGGGCTGATTTTCGGTTATCTGCCCTGGTTGCTGTTGGTTTCGGTGCTGGCCGCGCTGGTCTGGAACTTCTATAACCAACTCAAACTTTCCCACTGGCTGTGGGTGGATCGCAGCATGACGCCGCCGCCGGGCCGCTGGAGCTGGGAGCCGCTGTTCTATGGCCTGTATCAGATGCAGCAGCGTAATCGCCGCCGCCGCCGTGAGCTGGCGCTGTTGATCAAACGTTTTCGCAGCGGAGCCGAATCCTTACCGGATGCGGTGGTGATGACTACCGTCGAGGGCAATATCTTCTGGTGTAACGGCCTGGCACAGCATCTGCTGGGTTTTCGCTGGCCGGAAGATAACGGCCAACACATTCTCAACCTGCTGCGTTACCCCGAATTTAGCCACTACCTGCAACGGCAAGAATTTACCCGGCCGCTGACGCTACAGCTGAATAACGAGCACTTTGTCGAATTCCGTATCATGCCCTATTCCGAAGGCCAACTGCTGATGGTGGCCCGTGATGTGACGCAGATGCGCCAACTGGAAGGGGCCAGACGCAACTTCTTCGCCAACGTCAGCCATGAGCTGCGTACGCCGCTAACGGTGTTGCAAGGCTACCTGGAGATGATGAGCGATGAAGAGCTGGATGGTTCGCTGCGTGGCAAAGCCTTGGGCACCATGCAAGAGCAGACCAAACGCATGGATGGGCTGGTAAAGCAGTTGCTCACGCTCTCCAGGATCGAGGCCGCGCCAAACGTGGATATGAACGAGAAGGTCGATATTCCGTTAATGCTGCGGGTATTGCTGCGTGAGGCGCAGTCGCTCAGTGGCGGCAATCACCAGATCAATTTCCGGGTGAACGAAAACCTTCAGGTATTTGGTAACGAGGATCAGCTGCGTAGCGCGGTTTCCAATCTGGTGTACAACGCCGTCAACCATACTCCGGCGGGCACCAATATCGAAGTGAGCTGGCAGCAGACGCCGCAGGGTGCCCAATTCCAGGTCAGCGATAACGGGCCGGGCATTGGTGCCGAACATATCCCGCGCCTGACCGAGCGATTCTATCGTGTGGATAAAGCGCGTTCGCGCCAGACCGGCGGCAGTGGGCTCGGGTTGGCCATTGTGAAGCATGCGCTCAGCCATCATGATTCACGGCTGGAGATCCTCAGCGAGCCAGGCATTGGCACCCGTTTTATCTTTACCTTGCCTAACCGGTTGATTGTTCCTGCGGCTTTAGCAGAGAATGCGGTGAAAAATTAACAGGTAGCCCGCCATGATTCGATTTTCCCATGCTTTGCTGCTTTGCCTACTGTTGTCGGTTGGCCGCGGGGCCGTGGCTGCTCCGGACGGCATGCTTTCCGGCAACCTATCTAGCGTGGGCTCCGACACACTGGCCAACCTGATGGCGCTGTGGGGGCAGGATTTCAGCCGACACTATCCCAACGTGAACCTGCAACTGCAGGCTGCCGGTTCCTCGACGGCACCCACCGCATTGGCGGCTGGAGCGGCGCAGCTTGGCCCGATGAGTCGGCCAATGAAGGCGGCGGAGGTATCGGCATTTGAGCACCGCTATGGCTATGCGCCGCTGGCGGTGCCGGTCGCGGTTGATGCGCTGGTGGTGCTGGTGCATCAGGACAATCCGCTACGTGGCTTGAATCTGCAACAGCTGGACCAAATTTTTTCCGCTACCCGCCGCTGCGGGGAAAACGCGCCGGTTAACCGCTGGGGAGAGTTGGGGCTACAGGGCAGTTGGCAGCAGCGTGCCTTGCAACGCTTTGGTCGCAACTCCGCCTCGGGTACCTATGGGTATTTCAAACTGCGTGCGCTATGCGGTGGGGATTTTATGGCGCGGGTGAATGAATTGCCGGGGTCGGCCTCGGTGGTGCAGGCGGTGGCCGGATCGTTAAACGGCATTGGCTATGCCAGCATTGGTTTTCGTGCCAGCGGGGTGCGGCTATTGCCCCTCGCTGAAGCGGGTGACCGTTATGTTGAACCCAGCGAAACCAACGTGCGTAACGGTAGCTATCCGTTGGCGCGTTACCTGTATATCTACATCAACAAAGCTCCTAACCAGCCACTGGAACCCCTGACGGCGGCGTTCCTTGACCGTGTGCTGTCTGCGCAGGGGCAAGATCTGGTTAATCACGACGGTTATTTGCCGCTGCCGTCGGATACGCTGCGCAAAACCCGCACGCTGCTGGGGCTGGAGTAGGGATGATTTTTGAGCACATATCACGCGTTTTCTAGCTGATTAATGGTGTTTTCACGCATCATGTAACTAATTATTTCATTTTTTGTGAGTGATGCGCTCAAAAATAATACAAATCATGTAGTGCATATTTATTGATAACCCCTATGTTCGACTGGATGAGCAATATTATCTGGACGATCGCTCTGCTTTCTGTCCTGCGTATTGCGTTTTGGCACTATAAACGTTTAACTTGACCCCCATTGCCGGACTAAACCTCCATTTTCCTCAGCATTTTTTGGTGATTGCGACCTGGAATTCAGCAGGGGGAAAAACGTCTAAAAATCTGCTCGTCATCATGAGTATTCGCCTTTAGCAAGGTAAGACGCCGCTATTACACGCTGTCTGCTGCCTATGAGTTTCACGATGAGAGAGCAGGCCGGCAACCGAACCGAAGTGGGGCACTTTTGCCACCATGCTTATCGGCAATTTTATATTTCAACAGGCAGCACAACAGATTATGAGTCATCGTTTAGCGTCAAAAGATATTCTGGCTTTAGGTTTTATGACCTTTGCCTTATTCGTCGGGGCCGGGAACATCATCTTCCCACCGATGGTGGGTTTGCAGTCTGGCGAACACGTCTGGACTGCGGCGATTGGTTTCCTGATCACCGCTGTAGGTCTACCGGTGCTGACCGTGATTGCTCTGGCTCGCGTTGGCGGCGGCGTTGATGCATTAAGCTCACCTATTGGCCGTAGCGCCGGCCTGCTGTTGGCAACGGTGTGCTATCTGGCCGTTGGTCCGCTGTTTGCCACCCCGCGTACCGCGACCGTTTCCTTCGAAGTGGGTATTGCGCCGTTGACCGGTGACGGTGCCATGCCGCTGTTTATCTATAGCCTGGTCTATTTTACGCTGGTAATTGGCATTTCACTCTATCCGGGCCGCCTGCTTGATACCGTGGGCCATATTCTGGCGCCGTTGAAGATTGTGGCGCTGGCCGTGCTGGGTATTGCCGCAGTGATGTGGCCAGCAGGGGCACCAATCCCGGCGGTGGATGCCTACCAAACCGTGCCGTTCTCCTCGGGTTTTGTTAACGGCTATCTGACGATGGATACGCTGGGCGCGATGGTGTTCGGTATCGTTATCGTTAACGCCGCACGTTCCCGTGGCGTGAAGGACGCTGGTCTGCTGACCCGTTATACCATCCTGGCCGGTTTGATCGCCGGTGTGGGCCTGACGCTGGTCTACCTGAGCCTGTTCAAGCTGGGTTCCGGCAGCGGCGTGCTGACGCCGGATGCTACTAATGGTGCGGTAGTGCTGCATGCCTATGTGCAAAATACCTTCGGCGGCCTGGGCAGCTTCTTCCTGGCGGCGCTGATCTTCATCGCCTGTATGGTGACCGCGGTGGGTCTGACCTGCGCCTGCGCGGAGTTCTTCGAGCAATACCTGCCGTTCTCTTACAAAACGTTGGTATTCATTCTCGGCCTGTTCTCGATGGTGGTTTCCAACCTGGGCCTGAGCCACCTGATCCAGATTTCGATCCCGGTGCTGACCGCAATCTACCCGCCTTGCATCGTGCTGGTGATGCTGAGCTTCACCCTACGTTGGTGGAATAGTGCATCACGTATAGTTGCGCCGGTGATGTTAGTCAGCCTGTTGTTTGGTATCCTTGATGCGGTGAAAGCGTCCAACTTCCAGCATTTGATGCCAGAATGGACCAATCACCTGCCGCTGGCGGCGCAGGGGTTGGCATGGTTGCCACCTTCGCTGCTGATGCTGGTACTGGTCGCGATTTATGATCGGGTTTTTGCACGCAGCCAAGTGACTGCTCACTCTTAAACCTCCGGTCTGAATTTTAGGCCACGGACTTGTCCGTGGCTTTTTTACGTTTAAAAAAGACGGGTCATTTACATGCAACAACAGTCACCCACTGCAGCTCCAGCCAATAAGCTCAAACGTGGTCTCAGCACGCGTCACATCCGTTTTATGGCCCTGGGTTCGGCCATTGGTACCGGTCTGTTTTATGGCTCCGCAGAGGCCATCAGAATGGCGGGTCCCAGCGTCCTGCTGGCTTACCTGATCGGCGGTATCATTGCTTTTATCATCATGCGCGCGCTGGGCGAAATGTCGGTGAATAACCCGCAGGCCAGCTCGTTCTCGCGCTATGCTCAGGATTATCTCGGCCCGATGGCAGGTTACATTACCGGCTGGACCTACTGCTTTGAGATCCTGATCGTCGCCATTGCCGACGTGACGGCCTTCGGCATCTACATGGGCGTCTGGTTCCCGGAAGTGCCGCATTGGATCTGGGTGTTGAGCGTGGTGCTGATTATCGGTGCCATCAACCTGATGAGCGTGAAGGTATTCGGGGAACTGGAGTTCTGGTTCTCGTTCTTCAAGGTGGCGACCATTATCATCATGATCGTCGCCGGTATCGGCATCATCGTCTGGGGCATCGGCAACGGGGGGCAACCGACCGGGATACACAACCTGTGGGTCAACGGTGGCTTCTTCAGTAACGGCTTTATCGGCATGATCCTGTCGCTACAGCTGGTGATGTTCGCCTACGGTGGGATTGAAATTATCGGTATTACCGCCGGTGAAGCCAAGGATCCCAAGGTATCGATCCCTAAGGCCATCAACTCGGTGCCTTGGCGTATCCTTGTGTTCTACGTAGGGACGCTG
>NZ_JBKJYW010000252.1:0-8527 GCF_046715635.1 Serratia sp. (in: enterobacteria) | reverse complement strand
GTGGTGGATACCGTCGAGCGTGTGCTAGCCAATCGTGAGGCTGCGTTAGCTGTCACCAAGCCGCCAGTAGCCAAAGCCTGAGAATCCTGTACCGATAACCCTACATAGGAGCCAAACGTGAAGTTTTACGGGAAAACGATGATGCTAGCGGCGCTGTTGGCGCTGACCGCCTGTTCAAGCTCCCCAGAACAGGCGAACTCACAGTCTGCCGAGGCTGAAGATGATACCTGCGGTGCATCGCAGTATCAGAATTATGTGGGTAAACCGTTGTCTGCGTTGGACGGGGTTAATATTCCCCAGCAGGTACGGACTATTCCTTATAACTCTATGGTAACCATGGACTTCAATCTAAAGCGCTTGAACTTCCTGGGTGACAGTGAAGACAAAATCATTCGCGTTTATTGCGGTTAATAACCCTTTACCCCAACCCTGTGGGTTGGGGTAAAGGATTTTAGCGGGGAACTCGCAGACCGCCTTCGACGCCTTTAGGGCTGAATACCACCTGCCAAAGTTGAATGTCGCGAGCGCGGAACGCCCCTGCGCAGGCATTAAGGTAATAACTGAACATCCTTTCAAAACGTTCGGAATAGCGCGATGCTAGCAGTGGCCAGCTCTGTTTGAAACGTTCATACCAGGCCATCAGGGTGCGATCGTAATCTGCGCCGATATTATGCCAGTCCTCCATGACGAAACGGCCTTCGCTGGCCTGGGCAATATGTTTCACCGACGGCAGGCAACCGTTGGGGAAGATATATTTATTGATCCACGGATCAACGTTCATATCGGTCTCGTTGGAGCCAATGGTATGCAACAGGAAAATACCATCGGGTTTTAAGTTACGTTCCACCACCTCGAAATAGGTGCGGTAGTTCTTCGGCCCGACGTGTTCGAACATGCCCACTGAAACGATGCGGTCAAACTGTTGGTGGAGGTCGCGGTAATCCTGCAGCAGAATTTCCACGTCCAGCCCGGCACAGCGTTCTTGCGCCATTTTTTGCTGTTCGGCGGAGATGGTGACCCCCACCATGGAAACGCCGTAGTGCTTGGCCGCATAAGCAGAAAGACCGCCCCAGCCACAGCCGATATCCAATACCCGCATACCGGGCTGCAGGTGCAGTTTTTCGCAAATCAACCGTAGCTTGGCCTCTTGGGCTTCTTCCAACGTAGTGGCCTGTTGCCAATAGCCGCAGGAATATTGCATATAGGGATCCAACATCTGGGTAAATAAATCGTTACCCAGATCGTAATGCTCTTTGCCAACGATCCAGGCACGTTTTTGGGATTGCAGATTGGTCAGGCGGGCGGCGGCAATACGCAAGATATCTTTCAGGTGGTGGGGGAGTTTCTTTTCCAGGCCGGCTGCGACAACCCGCTGAAAAAATATGTCCAGCCGTTCACATTCCCACCAACCGTCCATATAGCTTTCGCCCAGCCCCAGGGAGCCGTCTTGCAGTACGCGTTTAAAGAAATTGGGATTGTTGATCTGAATATCGAAAGGGCGTGAGCCATTGATTTCAATACCGGCCATGCTAAGCATTTCATGAGCGATACGATACCAATGGTTATCCTGGATGCTCAGATCTTCTATACACGATGAACTCATAGCTTCTCCATCACCTTCTTCTGACTGATGAACCTGCAAAATTTAGCGTAGACAATTTCTGCAGGGGCATACGTATACCTACGGTAGAATTTCACCGTGGTGTCTGAAATCCGACTGGAACAGAGGAAATTTAAGAGACTCCCTGCGTCAAAGGACACGGGTAAATGTTGCTTTAAATAAAGTGTGATGCCACCCACGTACGCAACAGTTGCTGCAATAAGAGCTTAGTATAACTGTTATTCTAAAAGGTTGTTTTTGAGTATAGGCTTGCCGAGACGTAGACTCAACTGCAAATCGCGCTCGGCAAGAACTTTCATTAAGTGATTATTTACAAAAGTGATTATGACGCGGAGTCCGCGTGCTCTTGCCGCGTTACCTGTGTTTCATCCGTTCCTTTCCCTCGTTGGATCAGATAACCCAAGGCCGCCAAAAATACGGTGGCAACCATTACGGTGGCAGTGGCTAACAACGGCTGGGCGATAAATGCCGAGACCAACAGGCTGGCTATAAAACATAATCCCAACTGCAACGTGTTTTGCAGCGCAGCGGCTTTGCCACTGTTGTTGGGGAAGGGCATTAACGCATTGGCCACTAGAATAGGATAGCTGGCACCGTTGACTAACGCCATAAAGCAGAACGGGATCAACAGCGTGGTCAACGTCGGTTTGCTCAAGGTGGCAATCAGATACAACGCCACCATGCTGATGCCATAGGCTACCAGCAGCCATGGCAGCAAGGCTTTGCCAGAAATGCGATTTAACGCGCTACGGCAGCTGTAACCCCCTAATAAGAAAGCCAGCGTTTGCGGCACATAGCTCAGGCCAATATCATTTGGGCTATACCCCATATCGCCGAGGATAAAGGGTGAACCGGTCAGCCAGGCGAAAAAACCGGCAGAACAGGCGGCAAAAACCATCACGTTGCCGCTGAACACCGGGGATTTTAAGATCTGCATAAAGCCAAGACTGGGCTTCTTATCGGCGGAAGGCACCAGTCTGCTGCGGTCTTTCAGCAATAAGGTGGGGATCAGCAACAGGGCGGTAATCCCCAGCAGCACGGCGAAGATGGCCCGCCATCCCATATGATTGAGCAGCCAGGCACCCAGCAGCGGGGCCAGCGCCGGAGAGAGGGCGACCAGCGGCATAATGGAGGCGAAAACGCGGTTGGCTTTGCCATCGCGATAGCGATCGACCACGATCGCCTGCCAGGTGACGGCGGCAGAACACACGCCAATGGCTTGAATAAAGCGCAGTGACCACAGTTGTGCCACGTTCTCGACCCACAGCATACCGAGACAGCCGACGGCGAACAGCGCCAGGCCAATCAATAACACGGGCTTACGGCCAATACGGTCGGACAGTGGACCCCACAGCAACTGGGCGAAGGCGAAGCCTGCCAGGAAGATACTCAGGCTGGCGCTGATCGCCCCAGCGGAGATTTGCAGATCCTGCTGCATTGCCCCAAAGGCGGGCAGGTACATATCGGTAGCCAGATAGCCCAACATACTCAGGCCGGCCAGGTAGAACATAAATCCAAAATTTCGCATTGCTGTTTCTCGTTAAAATTATGTTGTCGCAGGTTTTGAAGCGCCGGCAAGTGTATACGGCTGGATCTCTGCTTGTGAAACGGTAATATTTGCAAGGTGCTGTTAAAAAATTTGAAGGCAAGATTATGTGGTCTGAATATTCCCTCGATGTGGTAGATGCGGTAGCGCGGACCGGCAGTTTCAGCGCGGCAGCACAGGAGCTGCACCGCGTTCCTTCTGCAGTGAGCTATACGGTGCGCCAACTGGAGCAATGGCTAGCGGTGCCGCTGTTTGAACGCCGTCACCGCGATGTGGAACTGACGCCAGCGGGGGCGCTGTTTATTAAAGAAGCGCGGGTTGTTATCAAAAAAATGCTCGATACCCGACGACAGTGTCAGCAGGTGGCCAATGGTTGGCGCGGGCAACTGCGGATTGCGGTCGATCTGATCGTCAAACCGCAGCGCAGCCGCCAACTGGTACTGGATTTTTATCGCCACTTCCCCGACGTGGAACTGATGGTGCAGCCGGAAGTGTTCAACGGCGTGTGGGATGCGCTGGTGGATGGCCGCGCGGAGATGGCTATTGGCGCAACGCGGGCGGTACCCGTGGGCGGCGGTTTTGCCTTTCGCGATATGGGCTTTATGAATTGGCTCTGCGTAGTGCATGCCAAGCATCCGCTGGCTGCCTTGCAAGGAAAACTGCGCGACGATCAGCTACGACCTTATCCCTCGCTGCTACTGGAAGATACGTCGCGCAATTTACCTAAGCGGGTGACCTGGTCGTTAGACAACCAGCGGCGGCTGACCGTGCCGGACTGGGTTTCGGCGGTAGATTGTTTGCGTGCCGGGCTATGTGTGGGCATGGTGCCCGCGCATCGGGTATTGCCGCTGGTACAAAGTGGCGAACTGGTGGTGTTACCACTGCATGAGCCTTTCCCGCCTAGCGCCTGCTGCCTGACCTGGCAGCAAAACGCCCAATCTCCGGCCATGGCCTGGCTGTTGGACTATCTGGGCGATAGCGAAACGCTCAATCAGGAATGGCTCAGTGAAGAGATGCCGGGTGGTTAATCGGGCGCTGCATGCGGCGCCCTACGGAGAAATATGGGGTTAAGGCACAGTATTTAGCGACGGTAATCGATAAACGGACCATCGACCACGGAGCGGCGCTCGATCAGTTTTGGATGCACTTCAATCACCTGTGACTCTTCACGCTTGCTGATGATGCGATCTAACAGCATGGTGAAGGCCATCTCGCCCAGGCGTTCTTTTGGCTGGTGAATGGTGGTCAGCGCCGGAGTGAAGTAGCGCGCGTTACGCACGTTATCATAGCCAATGACCGAGATATCCTGCGGTACACGCATCCCCAGCTCGTCGGCGGCGCAGATCGCCCCCATGGCCATAATATCGCCGCCACAGAAAACGGCGGTTGGGCGATGCTTTTGTGACAGGATCTGATGCATGGCTTTGTAGCCAGATTCGGGCTCGAAATCCCCCTGCACGATCCATTCTTCGCGCACTTCGATGTTGGCTTCCTGCATGGCCTTCAGAAAGCCCTGGTGGCGACCTCCGCCGGTATTACGCGCCAGCTGACCCGGAATGGCACCGATGTCCCGGTGGCCACGTTCGATCAAGTAGCGGCCGGCCAGGTAACCGCCTTCGAAGGCGTTGTCGATAATGGTATCGGTGAAGTCTCCGCGTGCGGTACCCCAATCCATCACCACCATGGGAATATTACGGTAATCTTCCAGCATACCCAGCAGTTGATCGGGATATTCTGAGCACATCACCAGCAGGCCATCGACGCGTTTTTGCGCCAGCATCGCCAGATAGGCTTGCTGCTTATCCAGGTTATTGTGCGAGTTACACAAGATCAGGGTATAGCCTTTGCTGTAGCAGCTGTTTTCTACCGCTTCGATCACTTCGGCAAAATAGGGGGCCTCGCTCGAGGTGGCGAGCAAACCGATCGATTTGGTGTGGTTGACCTTCAGGCTGCGGGCCACGGCGCTGGGTGAATAGTGCAGCTCTTTGATGGCGGCCCAAACGGCCGTTTTGGTATCTTCGGCGACGAAACGCGTTTTATTGATAACGTGCGAAACGGTAGTGGTAGAAACGCCAGCGCGTTTGGCCACATCTTTAATCGTTGCCATGTAAAAAATGACTCCTAAACCCACATGTTACAGCATGTAAGTATGATGTTAATCGTTTGCCTGCGTAGATCCTTTCCCAGAAAAGCGAAAACTGAGTTTTTAGTGCTGAAGTCGTAAATCGCTTGAACAGGGAGGGGCAGTTTATCGGTACGCAGTTGTGAACTGCGGATTTTGTCGCATATTGAAGAAAAGTGGAAGAGCTAATCGGTAATTATCAGCGGGGAAATCAAAACAAGATTTTAATCACGAACTGTGGGAAAATGCTTTGACGTATAAACTGTGTGGCTTATGCTCTGGAAAAGCCAATCTGAGAGGGAGTTGTATATGGATACCGATTTGAAGATGTCATTACTCACCACCGTGGGTGCCTTGGCAATGATTATTGCTTTCAGTTTTATTGCCGCATTGAACTGATCCGCAGCAGAAAAACAGAGGCGCAGCTTGATGCCGCGCCTTATTATTAGCTAGCCACCCGCGTTAAGCCAGGTTTTCTGCCACGAACGCCCAGTTCACTAACGCCCAGAAGTTTTCCAGGTACTTTGGCCGCGCATTGCGGTAGTCGATATAGTAAGCATGTTCCCACACGTCAACGGTCAATAGCGGAACGTCTGCGCCGGTCAGCGGGGTTGCCGCATTCGAAGTGCTGACAATCGCCAGACTGCCGTCCGCTTTTTTCACCAGCCAGGTCCAGCCAGCGCCGAAGTTTTTCACGGCGGCATCGGTGAACTGCTCTTTAAAGGCGGCGAAAGAGCCGAATGACTTATTGATGGCCTCTGCCACTGCGCCCGTTGGCTCGCCACCACCTTGCGGTGATAAACAGTGCCAATAGAAGGTGTGGTTCCAGACCTGGGCGGCGTTGTTGAACATGCCGCCAGTGGAGGTCTTGACGATCTCGACCAGGGATTTGCCTTCGAACTCGCTGCCTTTCACCAGATTGTTCAGGTTAACCACGTAGGTGTTATGGTGCTTGCCATAGTGATATTCCAGCGTTTCTGCAGAAATGTGCGGTTCGAGAGCGTTTTTCTCATACGGTAATGCAGGTAATTCAAACGACATTGCTTTCTCCTTTTATAGACAATACGCCTCTCCGACGCTGCAGGCCTAAGTGACCGAAGGCGGAAAAACGCAATTGTACCACTTTTGTTGTGGTTATTAATCTTAACAACTTTCCGGGGGAAAAGAACATTCAAAGTGTGCCAAGTGACTGATTGTTTAAAGTTGCAGCGGCTTTTTATTTTTTGGGGAAAGGGGAGCACGGCTGAGCAGCAGGCTCAGCCGTGCTAGGTCAACGAATGGTGGTGGGGGTTACCACGCGGCGGGCGCCAATGTAATGATTCTGCCAATAGTCGTTATCCAACTGACTGATACGAATTTCTTCACCGGTGCGCGGTGACTGAATGAATTTACCGTTACCGAGATAGACGCCAACGTGATCGGCAGTGCCACGGTTATTGATACGGAAGAATACCAGGTCGCCCGTTTCCAGCTCATTACGCTTGATTGGCGCAGCATCACGCAGGTGGTACATTTCGTTGGCGGTACGCGGCATTTTGATTTTCACGACGTCTTTATACGCGTAATAAATCAGCCCGCTGCAGTCGAAGCCAGTGCCAGGTGAAGACCCACCCCAGCGGTAAGGCTTGCCCATTTGACCCATCAGCTTGGCCATGGCGGTCTGCTTGGCGCGCTGATAGCGTTTTTTGTGAGCGGCGGAAAGTTTCAGTGGCTTTTCGCGGCCAGCCAATTTTGCCGTGGCCTTGCCTTCTTCACGATGGCGACCATAACCTTTTTTATAGCCTTTTTTAGGTGGGGTTACTTTGAGCTTGGCCGTTTTGGTTGCCCGGCTCTTGGTTTTAACGCTGGTGGTTTTTTTGGCGGTCTTTAAGGATGCAGGTTTGGTTTTTATCGTCTTTGGAGGGGTGACTGCCTTCACTTTTTTATTGGCTTTCTCCGCTTTCTTTTTCTTGCGGTCGTCTGGCCGGGCTTCATTAACGTGACTCTTGCGCTGCTCGGCAGAAACACGTGCCTGTGGCGCAGCGTGCGCCAGATTGAAGAAGAGCTGCGTAAATAGCAGCACAAAAAGTGTAATAATTAACCGCATCTCGACGTTACCAACCTTGGCCCCGAAACAAAAATCGAATGAGTCACAGTATTCCTGAAATTCACCCTATAAAACAGCGTGGATCTCATAAATACTAAGCCATATTGTGAGAAAACGTTAATGGCATTTTTTTTGTTGCAAAATCAAACGCCTGGCGTCTAAAAAAACGTCAGGGATCATGAGTCTGACTTAATTCACGCCGCTATAGGGCGGCGTAAATATAATAGTGAAACGGTCGGATTAAAAATGTTATTCTGGGGCCATGTTTTAACCGGTTCGCTGTTGACGCAGTGATTGCTGCGGCAACCAGAAAATGCCCCTGCAAAAGATGGCGTTTTCTTGGCACCGGTCCTGCCGCTACAATAGCAGTGTGATGCATGTTGTAGCCATGATGTGGCTTGAGGAAGCAATAATGACGACGATTGAAAAAATTCAGCAGCAAATTTCTGCCAACCCGATCCTGCTGTATATGAAAGGCTCACCGAAATTGCCAAGCTGTGGTTTCTCTGCTCAGGCGGTACAGGCGCTTTCAGCCTGTGGCGAACGTTTCGCCTACGTTGATATTCTGCAAAACCCGGATATTCGCGCCGAACTGCCAAAATACGCCAACTGGCCAACTTTCCCGCAGCTGTGGGTCGATGGTGAACTGGTTGGCGGCTGCGATATCATCATCGAGATGTACCAGCGTGGTGAACTGCAGCCGTTGATCAAAGAAACGGCCGAGAAGTATAAAGATCAGGAAGACCAGCAGCCTTAATGGTGCAGGGGTTTACCAAATAGAATCGGGCGGCACTGTCAAAGGTGCCGCCCGATTTTTTATGTCTGTCAGTTTGCCTGCAAACTATTGCGATTCAACGTTGGCAATCGGCCAGCCACCGAGACGTTTCCAGCGGTTGACCAGTTCACAGAACAGCTGGGCGGTTTGCTGGGTATCATACAGCGCTGAGTGTGCCTGGCTGCTGTCAAACGGCATACCGGCGGCGATACAGGCTTTGGCCAGCACCGTTTGCCCCAATACCAACCCGCTAAGCGCAGCGGTATCAAAGGTGGCGAACGGATGGAACGGGTTGCGCTTCAGGCTGGCACGTTCGGCGGCAGCCATCAGGAAACTGTGATCAAAATTGGCATTATGCGCCACGATGATCGCCCGGT
>NZ_JBKJYW010000251.1:0-13921 GCF_046715635.1 Serratia sp. (in: enterobacteria) | reverse complement strand
GCTTTTATCTGCTGATGGGCGGCGTGGTGTGCTGCATCTTGTTCTGCTATCTGTCACATCGTGGCGTATTGGCCTTGGAGCGTGAAAGGCAGCAACAGCAACAGGAGCTGCAAGCGGAGCCGTTGGTAGCGCAGTGATTGGCAGGGGGCGTACATGTACGGCCGTAGGGGCGCCGCATGTTGCGCCCGTTTAACAGCCCCAGCGTTGTGAGCACAGTGTGGGTTTGCAGAAGCCTCAGATAGAAAAATGGCGCCGATAAAGGCGCCATTTTTACGATCGAACCGCGATTACTTCTTGATGCGGATGATCGGAGTCTCGCCAACGGTAACGCTGCCGGACAGTTTGATCAGCTCTTTGATCTCGTCCATGTTGGAGATAACCACCGGAGTCAGGGTAGACTTGGCTTTCTCTTCCAGCAGGGCCAGATTGAACTCGATAATCACATCGCCTTTCTTGACGCGCTGGCCTTCTTCCGCGATGCGTTTGAAGCCTTCGCCTTTCAGTTCAACGGTGTCGATACCAAAGTGCACGAACAGCTCAATGCCGCTATCAGATTCGATAGAGAACGCATGGTTGGTTTCGAAAATTTTACCGATAGTGCCGTCAACCGGAGCAACCATTTTGTTGCCAGCAGGTTTAATAGCAATGCCATCGCCAACGATCTTCTCGGCGAATACGACGTCCGGTACATCTTCGATATTGACGATTTCGCCAGAAAGTGGAGCGACGATCTCGATAGTGCCCATGTCTTTCTTGTCATCAGAAACCAGAGACTTCAGTTTATCGAACAAACCCATGATCTTCTCCTAAGCATTAAATTGGGCGGCGTTCCAGTGTCGTGGAATTTTAGCAGAGCGTTTTTTCTTCGATGAACTTATTGACGCAGTTCATCAAATCCTGTGCCGTTGGTTGTTCCAAGGCCTGCGCTGCCAATGCCTTCACATCTTCGAAATTGGTATTACGAATAATTTTCTTGATGCGCGGGATTGCAATCGCACTCATGCTGAACTCATCCAGCCCCATGCCCAAAAGCAACAGTGTAGCACGCTCATCGCCAGCCAGCTCGCCGCACATACCGGTCCACTTGCCTTCTGCGTGAGATGCATCAATAACCTGTTTGATCAGGCCAAGCACTGATGGGGACATCGGGTTATAGAGATGAGAAATCAGCTCGTTGCCGCGATCTACTGCCAGAGTATACTGGGTTAAATCGTTTGTCCCAATACTAAAGAAGTCGACTTCTTTCGCCAGGTGGCGAGCAATCACTGCTGCGGCCGGTGTTTCCACCATCACGCCCACTTCAATGCTTTCGTCAAAGGCTTTGCCTTCTTCACGCAGCTGCGCTTTGAGCGTTTCCAGCTCGCCCTTCAGATCGCGCACTTCTTCCACCGAGATGATCATCGGGAACATGATGCGCAGTTTGCCGAAAGCGGACGCACGGAGGATGGCGCGCAGCTGAGCGTGCAGGATTTCCCGGCGGTCCATCGCGATACGGATCGCGCGCCAGCCCAGGAACGGGTTCTCTTCTTTTGGCAGGTTCATGTACGGCAGGTCTTTATCGCCGCCGATGTCCATGGTACGGACGATGACTGCCTGTGAGCCCATGGCGTCCGCAACGGCCTTGTAAGCCGAGAACTGCTCGTCTTCGGTTGGTAGTGAGTCGCGGTCCATGAACAGGAATTCGGTACGATACAGGCCGACACCTTCGGCGCCATTGCGCTCTGCACCGGCGACGTCTCGCACGGTACCGATGTTGGCACAGACTTCAACCTGATGCCCGTCCAGCGTGATCGCCGGCAGGTCTTTCAGCTTGGCCAGATCGTTTTTCTCGGTGACGTATTGGGCGTGAACCGCTTTCAGCTGTTCAATGACTTCGGCCGTCGGGTTGACGTAAATCTTGTTGTTAACCGCATCCAGGATCAGGTAATCGTCGTTTTTTACCTGGGTGGTCACGTCGCTGGTGCCAACGATAGCGGGCAGTTCCAGGGAGCGAGCCATGATCGAAGTGTGAGAAGTACGGCCACCCAAATCGGTGATGAAGCCCAGCACTTTGTCCAGGTTCAGCTGTGCGGTTTCTGACGGTGTCAGGTCTTTCGCGACCAGGATCACCTCATCCTGAATGGCGGTCAGATCGACAATCGCCAGGCCCAGGATGTTTTGCAGCAGACGCTTACCGATATCACGCACGTCCGCCGCGCGCTCTTTCAGGTATTCGTCGTCTAATTCTTCCAGCGCTTTCGCCTGGCCTTCGATCACGGTGTAGGCTGCCGCATCGGCAGACGCCAGATCGTCTTTGATGAGGGCTATGATTTCTTGCTCAAGCTCTTCGTCTTCCAACAGCATGATGTGGCCTTCGAAGATCGCTTCTTTTTCTTCGCCGAAGGTCTCGCCTGCCTTGGTTTTGATTACTTCCAACTGTTCAGACGCTTTGGCGCGGCCTGCCAGAAAACGTGAGATTTCCTGCTCTACAAGGTCTGCAGAGATTTTTTTCCGGTTGATGACAATTTCATCTTCCTTCAGCAAGAGAGCCTTACCAAAAGCGATACCCGGTGATACTAAAATGCCTGAAATCATAACCCTACCTTACTCTTGACTGGTGTTAACTAAAAAGACGGGCCGATTACTCAAGCTCTGCCATCAGTTTTACCAAGTGCTCAACGGCTTTCTGCTCGTCTTCACCAACGGCTTCGATGGTGACTACTGTCCCTTGGGTCAGGCCCAGAGTTTGCAGCTTAAACAGGCTTTTGGCGCTGGCGCTCTTGCCGTTGGAAGTCACGGTGATGTCAGACGCGAAGCCTTTGGCTTCTTTTACGAACTGAGCGGCAGGGCGAGTGTGCAGACCATTCGGAGCGGTGATAGTCACTTCTTGCTGGAACATTGATGTTTCCCCAACTTATCGGATTTAAGGTTGTGGAGCTAAAGTTTAGCCTAACGGCGTGGTTTTAGCTTGTCTGGTTAGCGCCTGACTATGGTACAGGGGCGAGCGTTGATGCAACATAAAACGACGCTTTAAGCATTTCAGATCAAAAAATCCGAGCATCTGGCGTTGTTTCAATCAGCTCCCCATTATGCCGTGTTTATCGCTGGAGCGACAAATGAGTAAATCGATTCAGCTCAAACAATGGCAGGAAGGTGATTAATTTTGCGCATCGAAATAATTGACCGCTTAAATACTAAAGCCAGCGGCGAAAATCAATCGTTGAGTGGTGTAAACTTTGATCCAGTCCACAAAAAAAGCACCTGAAGAGGTGCTTTTTTAGCTATTTGTGCACTGTTTGCGCTATTGCTGCAGTTCCTGTTCGGTGAACAGATCGGCAAACAAAGCGGTGCTCAAGTAGCGCTCACCTGAAGAAGGCAGAATAACCACAATTGTCTTGTCGGTAAAGTCGGCTTCTTGGGAAAGTTTGACCGCGGCCGCCACGGCGGCACCGGAAGAAATCCCGGCCAGGATGCCTTCTTCTTCCATCAGGCGGCGTGCCATGCTGATGGCTTCATCGTTGGTGATCTGCTCAACGCGGTCAACCAGGCTCAGATCCAGGTTGCCAGGAATGAAACCGGCACCGATGCCCTGGATTTTGTGTGGGCCAGGTTTGATTTCCTGCCCTGCCAGCGCCTGGCTGATGACCGGTGAGTCAGTCGGTTCAACCGCCACGCTGGTGATGGCCTTGCCCTTGGTGTTCTTGATAAAGCGGCTGACGCCGGTCAGCGTACCGCCGGTACCGACGCCCGCGATAAAGACATCGACCTCGCCATCGGTATCTTCCCAGATTTCCGGGCCGGTGGTTTGTTCGTGGATTTCCGGGTTGGCCGGGTTACTGAACTGTTGCAGCAGGATGTAGCGGTTCGGATCGGTAGCCACAATCTCTTCGGCCTTGGCGATCGCCCCTTTCATGCCTTTGGCACCTTCGGTCAGCACCAGATTGGCACCCAGCGCCTTGAGCAGTTTACGACGTTCGATGCTCATGGTTTCCGGCATGGTCAGCGTGAGCTTGTAACCCCGTGCCGCGGCGACAAACGCCAGGGCGATACCGGTGTTGCCGCTGGTTGGCTCCACCAGCTCTTTGCCTGCGCTCAGAATGCCACGTTTTTCGGCATCCCAAATCATATTGGCACCGATGCGGCATTTGACGCTGAAGCTCGGGTTGCGAGATTCAACCTTGGCGAGAATGCGTCCGTTGCCGATACGGTTCAGACGAACCAGCGGCGTATGGCCGATTGTTAATGAGTTGTCTTGGTAAATCTTGCTCATGGTCCGTCCTTATAACTCTATGAAATGTAGGGAACATCGAAAGCATACGCTAACGGTCTCGGCAGGGAAGTAAAGAATTGGTATATCGATATGTTATTAGAGAATAAGTTTTAATCACAATAGCAAGGGCGCACGAAGCGCCCTCAGATAAGTCGTTAGTGACGAACAAATTGTGCACGATAATGGTCGACCCACATCGCCGTGGCACCGCATACCGCCACCGGCAGGATCACCAGGTTGAGGATGGGGATCATGGTGAACAGGCTGACCAACGCGCCAAACTGCAGGTTGTCGGTTTTGTTCTGACGCAATGCCTGACGCATCTCAGCGAAGCTGACCTTGTGGTTATCAAACGGATAATCGCAGTATTGAATAGCCAGCATCCAGGCGCTGAACAGGAACCACAGCACCGGTGCCAGCGTTTGGCCGATGCCCGGTATAAAATAGAGCAACAGCAGGCCCAACGCGCGCGGCAGGTAATACATCAGCTTACGCCATTCACGGGACATGATGCGTGGCAGATCTTTGACCACGCCGAGCATGCCGGTATCCGGCAGCGGTTTGCCGGTCAGGCTGCCTTCGAGCTGTTCCGCCAGCAGTCCGCAAAACGGGGCGGCAATCAGGTTGGTGATGGTGCTGAACAGATAACTGAACACCAACAGCACGGAAATGACCGCCATCGGCCAGAGTAAATAACTCAGCCACTGCAGCCAGCTTGGCACATGGCTCATCATGCTGGGGATCCAGTCGCCCAGTTGGCTGAATAGCCACCAAAAGGCAGAACCCATCAGCAGCACGTTCACCAGCAACGGCAAGACGACATAGCGTTTGATTCCCGGGCGCGAAATCAGGCGCCAGCCTTGGGCAAAATAATGGAAGCCGTTGGTGGATCCGACAGGGGGAGGCACATAGGACATATCTTGATATTTTCTCTTTGGCTTAACAGGCAAACCTATCATATAGGGTTGATTTTCCACTGGCTAGAGCCACATTGGCTGAAAAAACAGCAAAAAAATGCCGGATAATCATCTTTATTGGCATAAAGTTCAGCACGGACTTGCACTTGTGCCTGCGGGCAAATAGAGTTAAAGAGTGAATGTTTGCCGCGGTGGCAATGTCTTGGAACAACAGAGATAGCAATGATGCAGGATTTGCGTCTGATATTAATCGTTGTTGGCGCGATCGCCATAATAGCGTTGTTATTACATGGTCTTTGGACCAGCCGTAAGGAACGCTCGTCCCTTTTTCGCGATCGCCCAGCCAAACGCTCGAAAAATGAGCGTGAACCTACTCCACTTGATGATCCTGCCGAAAGCGTGGGAGAGGTACGTATCCGTGCCACTCGCGCTGAAGTTGAGGATGAGCCATCAATGGGCCATATCGATGTCGCACGCGAAGAGCCGGTGATTGCACCAAGGCCAGCTCAACCTGCGCCTCGGCCAGCCCAGCCCGCGCCGCTCTCCCAGCGGCCGGACTACGATGACATCCTGCTGGATAACTATGCCCAGGACGAGGACGAAGAGCCGCAGCAACCTGTTGTGCGTCGTGAGCCGCGCGTTGACGATATGCCTCCGGCTTCTGCGCCAGAGCCTGCCTTCCAGCATGCAGAACCTGTGCGTGAACCGCAGCCGGAACCGTTGAAACCGGCGAAACTGCAGGAAACCGTATTGGTGCTGCACGTTGCTGCCCATCAAGGCGGCGTGATCGGGGGTGAAGTGTTGCTACAGAGCGTGCTGCAGGCGGGCTTCCAATTTGGCCAGATGGGGATCTTCCATCGCCATATCAGCCCGGCAGGCAGCGGCCCTGTGCTGTTCAGCCTGGCCAATATGGTCAAGCCTGGGTCATTCGATCCGGAAATGATGTCCGATTTCTCCACGCCGGGCGTATCGATGTTTATGATGGTGCCGTCCTACGGCGACGCCAATCAGAACTTCAAGCTGATGCTGCAATCGGCACAACGTATTGCCGACGATGTGGGTGGCGTGGTGCTTGATGATGAGCGCCGCATGATGACCCCGCAAAAGCTGGAAACCTATAAAGCACGCATCCGCGAAGTGTTGGAAAACAACGCCTGACCGGTTGCCAGTGCACTGCATAATCCGTAATCCAGAACCCCCGCCAGCCGGGGGTTTTTTATCTTTGATGGTGAGCCATGGCATCGATTAACGAAACAATCAATCAACTACGCACCTCATTGCGCCATCACGAATATCAGTATCACCTACTCGATGCGCCGGAGATCCCGGATGCGGAATACGATCGCCTGATGCGTGAGCTACGTGAGCTGGAAGAGGCCCATCCTGAACTGATCACCGCCGATTCGCCGACTCAGCGCGTCGGGGCCGCCCCCTTGGCGGCGTTTGATCAGGTGCGCCATGAAGTGCCGATGCTGTCGTTGGACAACGTTTTTGATGAAGAGAGCTATCTGGCGTTTTACAAGCGCGTGCAGGATCGCCTTAAAAGCAGCGAGCCGCTGACCTTCTGCTGTGAGCTGAAGCTGGACGGGTTGGCCGTCAGCCTGTTGTATGAAGATGGCGAACTGGTACGTGCCGCAACGCGAGGCGATGGCACCACCGGAGAGAATATCACCTCTAATGTGCGCACTATCCGCGCTATTCCGCTGCGCCTGACCGGTGACAATATTCCGCGCCGGGTAGAAGTGCGTGGTGAAGTCTTTATGCCGCATGCCGGTTTTGAACAGATGAACGAAGAGGCGCGCCGCAAAGACGGCAAAATCTTCGCCAACCCGCGTAATGCGGCGGCGGGCTCGCTGCGTCAGCTTGATCCGCGTATCACAGCCAAGCGCCCGCTGACCTTCTTCTGCTACGGCGTTGGCCTGTTGGAAGGGGGCGAGTTACCGCGCAGCCATTGGCAACGCCTGATGCAGTTCAAAGCCTGGGGCTTGCCGGTGAGCGATCGCGTCAAGCTTTGCACCGGTAGTGATGAGGTGCTGGCGTTTTATCGTCAGGTAGAGCAGGACCGCATCAATCTTGGCTTTGATATCGATGGCGTGGTGGTGAAGATCGACGATATCGATCTGCAAGAATCTTTGGGCTTTGTTGCTCGCGCACCGCGTTGGGCCACGGCGTTCAAATTCCCGGCACAAGAGCAGATCACCGTGGTGCGTGAAGTGGAGTTCCAGGTCGGGCGCACCGGTGCGATTACGCCGGTCGCGCGCCTTGAGCCAGTATTGGTGGCCGGAGTGATAGTCAGTAATGCTACTCTGCATAATGCCGATGAAATCGAACGCCTTGGCCTGCGCATCGGCGACACGGTGATCGTACGCCGCGCCGGGGATGTGATCCCGAAAGTGGTCGGGGTGATCGAAGATCGCCGCCCGCAGGACGCGCGTGAAGTGGTCTTCCCACTGCATTGCCCGGTGTGCGGTTCCGATGTGGAACGGGTGGAAGGCGAAGCCATTGCGCGCTGTACCGGCGGGCTGATCTGCGGTGCCCAGCGTAAAGAGGCGCTGAAGCACTTCGTTTCCCGCAGGGCGATGGACGTTGACGGCATGGGCGATAAAATCATCGAACAACTGGTCGATAAAGAATATGTTAAAACGCCAGCCGACCTGTTCCGTCTTTCCGCCGGTATTCTCACCGGGCTGGATCGCATGGGGCCAAAATCGGCACAGAATCTGGTCAATGCCTTGAGCACCGCCAAACAGACCACCTTTGCGCGCTTCCTGTATGCGTTGGGTATTCGTGAGGTAGGAGAGGCCACGGCAGCCGGTCTGGCGGCGCATTTTGGCTCGTTGGAGAAGCTGCGAGAGGCGGATCTGGACGCGTTAAAACAGGTACCGGATGTGGGCGAGGTGGTGGCCAGCCACGTGGTGAACTTCTTTGCTGAAGCACACAACCAGCAGGTGATCGCCGAGCTGACCAGCCCGGAAGTCGGCATCAACTGGCCAGCGCCGGTGGTGGTGGTTGCCGAAGAAATCGATAGCCCGTTTGCCGGTAAAACCGTGGTGCTGACCGGTTCTCTCAGCCAGCTTTCCCGCGATGAAGCCAAAGATCGGCTGACCGCGCTGGGGGCCAAGGTCAGCGGCAGCGTATCCAAGAAAACCGATCTGGTGATCGCTGGTGAGGCCGCTGGTTCCAAGCTGGTCAAGGCACAGGAACTGGGGATCGAAGTGATCGACGAGGCGGAGATGATCCGCCTGTTGGGGGCCTGATGGAAAAAGAGAACCTGATTGAAATCGCCAACACCGTGATGCCCTTTGGCAAATACCAGGGCAGGGTGCTGATCGACCTGCCGGAAGAGTATCTGCTGTGGTTCGCCCGTAAGGGCGAATTCCCCAACGGTAGACTGGGAATGCTGATGGAAATGACGTTGGCGATTAAAATTGAAGGGCTGGATCACCTGATCAAACCCCTGAAGAAAAGCTGAGTTGATGGGCGTAACGCCAGGTTGCGCCCTTCATCGTCTAGATATAAACGTCCACGGCGTTGGCGGCCGTCGGGCGGTTGACGCCATCACCGCTCATGGCCTTGGCCATCTGCTCTTCCTGCTGCTTTTCCATTTCTTGTTTCTGAATGCGCGCGATCTCAGCCTGGAGCATTTGGATCTGGCTCATGATCAGCTGTTTTTGCTGTTCGATCTGTTTAGCATCGCCATCCGAGTTTTGCAGCTCAACGAGCTTTTGCTGCAGATTCTGGATCTGCTTAAATAGCGCTGAAATACGTGAGGCCGCGCTGCTATCTTTTGGGGCCACAGGTGTATCAGTCTCGGTTTTCTTGGCTTTCCCCCCTTCAGGGGCATTGTTAACTGGTGCCGACATCAATGCAGCCCCGCCTTTACCGGTGGCGGTAAACACCTCGCGGACTCCGGCAATCGGGTTCTTGATGGGCACAATCATGGTAATGTTGGTCGACATGCAATCCTCCCAGGTAGCTTGCCAGAGGTATCGGCAAATCGCGGCAAAACTTTAGCTTGGCGCCAGTTTTAGCTGCGGCCAGAGTGCAAGCCACTGCTTGTCCACTACGCGCTGTTCGAAAGCGGCCAGGTTGTTGCTCTTGGGGTTGAAAGTGATGGTGTGGTTGAACAAGGCCTGTAGGCCAAAAGGGGCGATGAGTTGGATGCTGTCGTCGGCCTGCAATCTGGCACCTACCGCGGTTTCGATCTCCGTCCAGTAACTGATGGCGTCTTCGCTGTTGCGATAGGGGGCTCGGTGACTGCGCAGGTGCATACGCGCCTGATTCTTTACCGACCAAGGCTGTGCCGACCATTCCAACAGGCGCGACTCCAGCATCTGGTCGCGCTCGGCATCGCTATGGCGTGAATCGAAATGGATCACATCGATATCGTTGAGCGGCGTACTGGCCGTAAAGCCATGCAGCCGGTCCCACACCAGATTACGCACAAAGCCTGCACCCAGGCACCAATCGTTCAGCCCGAGCCGCCGGGCGGTGCATAGGGCCTGCATACGTTCGCTATCTTGGCGTAACCAATCAATAATTTGTTGCTCTGGTATCATCAACAGTGCCATCAATGCTCCTTTGTTGCCGCTACTGTAACCTGAAACGGGCAACTGCGTGATGGCGAAAATGGCAAAAAAAGCGCGGCATAAGCGCCGCGCCTAGACTGCTGACAAACCCACCAGCTCGATTTATCAGAACTGGGTATTCAGGCTCATAAAGTAAGTGCGGCCCGGTTCGTTATAGGTTGCTGCGCCAGCACCGTAGATATTGACTGCCCCGGTAATTGGGTTACCCACGTTTTGCGAGTTACCGGAACGGAACTGGCGTTTGTCGAACAGGTTGTCGATCCCCGTGGTCACGCTGACATTTTTAGTAAACGCGTAGGTGCCGCTCAGGCCAAAGATAGCGTAAGGGCTGACCTCACGAGTTTCCGGCCCAGTGGTTGGCTCACCGCGGTAGTTATACTTCTTCGGCTTTTGACGGCCGTACCAGGTCGCGGTAGTTTGCATTGATAGATCCTGTGTGGCCTGCCAGCTCAAGGTTGAGTTGATGGTGAACTTGGGAATAATCGACAGGTAATCACCGGTGGTTTTATTCTCGTTCTCAATCATATAGGTGGCGTTGTTGTTCCAGGCTACCGTTTCGCTAACCGGCACGTTCAATGTGCCTTCCAGGCCCTGGATCACTGCTTTAGGCACGTTCTCCCAGCGGTAGATATCGGTTTTTCCGTTGGCGGCGGTGCCCATCGGAGCATAACCGGCTTCGATCTTGTTGCGGTAATCGTTGCGGAAGTAGGTGATGCCAGCCAACCAATCTTCATGGTGGAATTCCAATCCGATCTCTTTATTGATGCTGTTCTCCGCTTTCAGATCGTCGTTACCGATCAGGTAGCAGGCCCCACCGCTGGCGGCACAGCCTTGCCCACGGCTGTAAAGCACATAGTTGCCATTGCTCTGGAACAAGGTCGGTGCTTTGTAAGCACGGGCGATACCCATTTTCAGGGTAAACAGATCGCCTAACTCCTGCGACAGGTTAAGCGACGGGCTCCAGTTATCACCGGCTTCGGAGTGGTGATCGAAGCGTAGACCTGGGGTCAGCATGGTAGTGTCCGTCAGCTCGGCGTTGTTCTCGGCAAACAGTGAGAAGATTTTGGCCGAAGAGTACGGGCTGCGGTTGGTAGCATCGATGCCTGGAATGACGCCACCTTCGGTCATCGACTGGGTGGTCGAAGAAGGATCTTTCATCTTCTGCTGGTTCCACTCGGTACCCAGCGTGGCGGTTTGCGGTACCCACATATCAAACGGAATGCTGACTTCACTGTGCGCCAGGAGATTATCCAGACGGGTGGTGTTGTAGCTGTCGTTGGCGAAGATCCCTTCGGTGCCCCCGGCCAATCCTTCAGCTAAACGGGTATTACGCGTGCGCTCAAATTGGACATAGTTGGTAGTGCTGACGCCATTATCCCATGCGCCACGATAATTGACCGCATAGGTTTCACGATACATACGGTTGGTTTCGTTACCGTAGTTGCTCTGCACCAGCGCATTGGTGTTGGTGTTCTGGGTATCCCCGGCGTACAGGTTGCCCTGGCGGCCATAGGCATATTGGAAATCCAACGATTGCAGGTGAGCGAATTCCCAGCTCAGCAAGGCATCGATATTTTTGTCGACCACCCCTTCACGACCGGCAGGCAGAGTATTGGCATAGGAGCCGGTACGTTCGGACTGATGCCCCTGGTTGATATCCCAAGCGTCGGCCTGCGTTTTGCTGTAGCCACCGAACAGACGGAAGCTCAGTTGATCGCTTAGCGGGCCGGAGAGGCTGAAATCGGTGCGCTTGGTTGCGCCTTCATCCTTATGCTGCGGTACGTTGAAATAACCATTTAGCGAGCCATGCAGATCTTGGGTGGTTTTCTTGGTGATGATATTGACTACGCCACCTGCCGCACCGTTACCGTAGCGTGCAGCCGCTGGGCCACGCAGCACTTCGATACGTTCGATCATATCTGGTGGCACCCAGGCGGTGTCGCCACGGGTATCACGCTCGCCACGCCAGCCCTGGCGCACCGAGTTACGGCTGCTGGCCGGTTTACCGTCGATCAGGATCAGGGTATTTTCTGGCCCCATACCGCGGATATCGATCTGGCGGTTGTTACCCCGCTGGCCGCTGGTGGAGTTACCGGTCAGGTTGACCCCCGGCATGGTACGGATCAGCTCATTGATGTCACGAGCGGGAGGGCGTCTTTTGATTTCTTCGGCAGTGATGGTGGAAACGCCAGGAGCCTGAAGGTTTTGTTTAGCGGCGGTGACTACGATGACATCTTCAGCGGCGGATTCTTTGTTGCTTTTCTCAGGCAGCGCGGCGCTGTCTGAGGAGGTGGCCGTTTGCTCGGCATTGACCGTAACGGAAAATGCAGACGTGCCCAATCCTAACCCGATGAGTGTGGCTAAAGAATAACGAGATAACTTCCGATTCATTTTGAGGTTCCTACCTAACAACCCTTCCTGATGCGGCGCTGTGTGACAACCGGTAACGGAACGGTTTGTTGTAGTTTTATTGTGTAGTCGAAAATAGTTACGAAACCCAGAGGCCAGGCTGACTGGCAGCAAGATCCCGCTCAATAATTCGGCATCCATCCCTGTTGAAGAATGCCCGCTCTATTTCGAGCTTCTCTACACTATTGCAAATGCAAATAATTATCAATAGTATTCCTTATACCGTTTGGCATTTGGGAACCGGTGAGTCGCACGGCGTGCCTTGCCAACAACACAATGAGTGGGCGTTTTGAAAACTGAACAACAACCAGCAAGCAGTACGTTATTGGCGAGTAAGCATGCAGGGAGCCACGGTTGGTGGCTGGATATCGCCCGGCGTGGCACCCCCTTGGTGGAGCCGCTGGATACTGGGCGATGGAAGGTGACGTTCTTGTGGCGCGACCCTCAGGGAAGTGAACTGACCTCGGCTTATCGACGAGTCTGGATCCATATCAACTGCCTCACCGATCACCATCAAGCGTCGCCCCCGCAGAGCCTGCAACGGCTCACTGGATCGGACGTCTGGTATTGGCAAATCGAGCTGCAAGGCGATTGGCGGGGTAGCTACTGTTTTATCCCCAGCATGGACGATCGTCCGTTCGAACCACTGAGCGACAATGCTCACGCCAACATGCACGCTACCCGCCACTGGTGGCAACGGGTGTTTGCCAGCGCAACTTACGATCTGCTTAACCCTTACCGCTCCTGGCCCGGAGTGGGGGAGCACTATCTCTCTGGCCTGCATATGCCACTGGCTCCCCAACAGCCAGCCTGGCGAGACTTTGACAACTATGCCGTGACCAGTGGCCGCTGTACCCCTGCACCTCCTGCCAAACTGCAACGCCATACCTGGCATAGCCAGCGATTGGGCACTTCCCGCCACGTCTGGGTCTACTCCACCGGTGAAAGTAACCCGGCGGCGCGTCCACTGGCTATTTTGCTGGACGGCCAATTCTGGGCCAATCAGATGCCGGTCTGGGATCCGCTGATGCACCTGACGCGAACTGGCCAACTGCCAGAGGCGGTCTACCTGCTGATTGATGTGATCGACCAGCAACACCGTGCGCGGGAACTGACTTGCAACGATGAGTTTTGGTTGGCCCTACAGGAAGAGTTATTACCGCAGTTGGCCGACTGGGCACCACACAGCCGTGAGGCTGCCAGCACCGTGGTAGCGGGGCAAAGCTTTGGCGGCCTGGGTTCGCTCTATGCTGGTCTGCGCTGGCCGGAATATTTTGGTGCCACCATCAGTCAATCGGGCTCTTTCTGGTGGCCACGCCGCGATATGTTGCAACTGCCCACCGTGCCTGAGGATGCCTGCTGGTTGATCCGCCAGGTAGAAGACCTGCAGTTAGGCGCGCGCGGCAAGCTGAAGGTATTTTTAGAGGCTGGGACGCATGAAAAGCTGGTCCACCGGGTTAATGAGCGTATGGCGACCCTGTTAAGTGAAACCGGGCATCAGGTGCAATATCGGCAGGTAGAGGGCGGACACGATGCGTTGTGCTGGCGAGGCGGCTTACTCGATGGTTTGCAGGCACATTGGTCGGATAAGGCTAGCCGCCATAGTGAGCATCAACCATCTACCAGCCAACTTCATGCTTAAGGAGCAAGTAATGGAAACCTTAAACCCGTTCGATGACGAGCAGCAAATTTGCTACGTCCTGCGTAATGACGAACTGCTTTACAGCCTGTGGCCGGATTTCAGCGCCATCCCGGCC
>NZ_JBKJYW010000250.1:0-4887 GCF_046715635.1 Serratia sp. (in: enterobacteria) | reverse complement strand
AGTCCTCCAGCATCTGGGGCACGCTTTTCCCCGCGTGGCCAATTTCCCCCAGGCCGCAGACCAGCCCTAGAGAGATGGAGTCCCGGTTGGTGTAGAGAAATCCGCCCCCCATCAGGCCGTTGGACGGAGAACCGGCAAACAGCCAGGCGGCCCCGTCATTGCCAGAGAGGTTAAAGCGATCTTCGATCACTGAGGGGGATAAACCGATAAGCTCTTTGACGCCTACGGCATAGTGATGTGGCGAAGAAGGTGGCACCAGGTTAATCGAGCGGCCAAGCATGGAGTTGACACCGTCGGCCAGGATCACTATGTCAGCCTTCAGGATATCGTCGCCCGCCTGCACGCCGATGACCTGGTTACCTTCCCGTATCAATGCGTCGACGCGGACGCCAGAGATAAACTGTGCTCCGGCCTGTTCGGCTTTTTCCATCAACCAGGGATCGAACCGGTTGCGCAGCACGGTATAAGACGCCTGGGCGGCAATGTCTGGTTTCTCGCTGTGAAAATCGAGCGTGACGGCGCTTTCTTCCGTCATGAATGAGATCTTTTCGCGGGTGACTTTACGCTCTACCGGTGCTTCCTGCGCGAACCCGGGCATAATGCGTTCCAGGCTATGGGCATACAGGCGGCCCCCGGTCATATTCTTACTGCCAGCGCTGTTGCCACGTTCGATGACCAGCACATCCAACCCGGCCTGCGCCATCACGTAGCTGGCTACGGCACCTGCGACGCCAGCACCGACCACGATGGCATCAAATTTATCATCCGACATGCTTATGCTCCCTATCCCGCCGCGGGTGTGCGGCGAGACGCGTGCGGTAAATCCAAGGGTTAACGACCTAATTGGTCGATCAGGGCAGGGACCACTTTGTAAATGTCACCCACCAGGCCGTAATCGGCATAGTTGAAGATCGGGGCGTTTTTGTCCTTATTCACCGCGACAATGATCTTGGCGCCGTTGCCGCCGACCATATGCTGGATCTGCCCGGAAATGCCCAACATCAGGTAGAGATCGGATTTCAGCTGCACGCCGGATACCCCGATGTAACGCTCGCGTTCCATCCAGTTTTCTCCCTCGGCGATAGGGCGAGAGCAGCCAACTTCCGCTCCCAGCAAGGCTGCCAGTTCATGAACCATTTTCAGGTCGTCCTGTGCTGCCAGCCCACGTCCCACGCCAACCACGCGTTTGGCCTTGCTGAGATCGACGCTGCTCAGCGCTTTGGCACGGCGCTCATTGCAGAGGATTTCCTGGCGCGGGGCAACATAGCTGAGCTGAGTGACCAGGCAGTCATGCGCCGGGTCGGCGGCGGCAGGCTCCACCACGCCGGGAGCCAGGGTGATGATGGCGGTGGTGGTATTGATTTTTTCTTTACCGAAGGCCAATCCGCCATACATACGGTGTTCGGCAATGAAATCAGCCCCGTCGACGTGCACGGTGGTCACATCGTTCACTACCGCTGCGTTTAGCAGCACGCCGAGGCGAGCGGTGAGAGCTTTACCGCGTTTGGTGGCTGCCATCAGTACCAGGGCCGGAGTCTGCTCGCCGTTGACCTCTTTCAGGATATCCGCCAGAGTTTCGGCGTAATTTTCAATGCGCTGCAGTGCAGAGGTTTTCTCCAGCACGTAGATGCCGTCTGCACCCAGAGACTTGAGCCTGGCAACCTGTTCGCTGTCCTGCACGATGGCGTAAACATGTTCGCCCCACTGGCGTGCACCTGCCATCAATTCGCCGTAGCGCTCAACGTTGTCGCTGAACACCCATACGTTTGTCAGTTTACTCATGATGATTTTCTCCAGTCGTGGGTTAGTTCAGCGCTTTTTTCAGATGGTCAGCCAGCTCGGCAATCGCTTCCGGGGAATCGTTTTCCAGAATGATGCGTTGGCGCTGTTTCTGCGGCGGTACGGTGATCGCAACGAGTTCGGCTAACGGCGGGGTCTGGCTCCAGGCAATGTCATTGGCCTGCCATTGATTGACCGGTTTTTTCCCGGCGCCGAGGATTGCCTTCATCGTCGGAATGCGGGGAACGTTAATGTCTGAAGTCACGCAGATCACCGCCGGAAGCGGCAGTTCAAGCACCTCTACCTCTTCTTCTAGCGTGCGTTCAACCAGCACACGGTCACCGGCAAACTGGATCTGGCTGACGGCGTTAACGGTGGGGAGTTGCAGGATCTCCCCGACCAACAGGCCGACCTGCTGGGCATATAAATCCCCGGAACCTTCACCAAACAGCATCAGGTCAAAACCGATTTTGTCTGCGGCGGCGGCCAGCGCGTGCGCGGTATCCATCGGCAGCGCGTTTTCCAACTGCGCATCCTGCACCAGATAAAGCTCATGAGGGCCGCGTGACAGTACGTCCTTGCGCACCTTGGAATTTTGCAGCAGCGAACCGCCCACGCAGAGCGCGGTAATCTGATCGTTCTCGGTTGCCAGTTGGGTAGCGGCTTCGATCGCGTTCAAATCGAACTGGCTGATTTTGGCTTCGGCGTGATCGAAATTGAGCGTACGTTGTGCGGTAACCACAATATCTTGCTCTTCGGGGACCAGCTTAAAGCAGGTTATTATTTTCATGGTATCTCCTGTGGGTCGCTCGCTGGCGGCAGAGAGCGTTCTATCAGCGGAAAGGACAAAAAGCATGACAATATATTGCGAGTGCGCAGGGGGATTTACGACTGGATAATCTGTTTTTGTTGCTAACAATCTTGCAAAAAAACGGCTAATAATGGAGGGATTACTTGGCGGGAAAGTGGTTTGCCAGTGAGCAAGGTAAGCCAGCGGCGCGATCGTCGTGATTTTATTTTCGTGCCATCTTGCATGCTGGGCAAACTATCTTGTTTTAGTCGCCTGGGCTCATATTGTATATTGTTTTCTGCCGCTCTATTTTAGCTACTGATCATTTTGCCAAAGCCAACTGTTTTGTGTGGAGGTTGCCATGTTTCAGCGCTGTTTCGATAATAAAAAAGAAGCCCTTTTCGAGCAGGGGATGACGCCCAAACTTTCGCGGTTCGTCATCAGTGACGATCCCAACTGGGAGTCTGGGCATCATGTGCATAATAATGAGAGCGAGCTGATTTACGTCAAGCAGGGCGTGGCCAGGCTGGTCATCGACTCCTCCTACTACGTGGCACACGCCGGTGATATCGTTGTTATTGAGCCTGGCCGACTGCACGCGGTGGCATCGGACAGCGCTTCCCCAGCCACCACCTATACCTGTGCCGTTCATGGTTTCAAGTTTCAGGGCTGGGAGGAAAATCAGATTTTGCAGTCTCACTCCTGCCCGGTGGTTTCCGTAGGGCAAGGCGTTGAAGTGATAAAAACGATTTTTCATGAACTCGGCGTTAGGCTACCCCAGCAGAAAAACGAGTTAACCTCATCGATTTATGATGCTTATGGTTATGCTCTTACCACGTTGTTTTATGAGAACTTTAAAAACGCCTACCGTTCAGAGTTGGGCTACATTAAAAAAGACGTGTTAGTGAAGGATGTGCTGGTTTATTTGAATAATAACTATCGTGAAAAGATCACGCTTGAACAGCTAGCTAAAAAGTTCCGCGCCAGCGTCAGCTATATTTGCCATGAATTTGCCCGCGAGTATCATATATCGCCGATCAATTACGTGATACAGCGCCGGATCACCGAGGCCAAGTTTACGCTGACCAATACCGATAATAGTCTCAATGAGATCGCCTGGCGGGTCGGGTACGAAAACGTCGACCATTTTGCCAAATTATTTATGCGCCATGTCGGTTGCTCCCCAAGTGATTATCGTAAGCAGTTCAATAATAACTTGGCGGAACCGGCGTGTTTACCGGGTTGAATTAGCTGGTGGCTTATTGATAACTCGCCAGGAGGTTGGCTTATTGGCGACCTCCTGGCTTTTTATTGCCTTATTTGCTCTGGTAGTCTTTCAGGATCTGGCGGCCAGCAATATAAATCATGATTTCATCGGTGCCACCGCCAATTCTTTCGCAGCGCACGTCGCGCCAGAAGCGGGAAACCCGAGCCTCATCCGTATAGCCAAGCCCGCCCATGATCTGGATGGCGTCGTCAATCACTTCCATCGCCGTACGGGCGCAGTGGAGTTTACACAGCGCGGCGCTGGTGCGCAGGGACTGTTTCTGATCCGCCTGCCAGGCCACTTTCATCACCATATTGCGCATGTTGTCGACCTTGATTGCCATCAGCGCCAGCTTTTCCTGGATCATCTGGTTATGGCCGATCGGCTTGCCGAAAGCGATACGCTGGTTGGCGTAACGGGCGGCATCTTCGAATGCGCACTCGGCGAAACCGGCGCTGCGTGCGGCGTTGATCAGGCGTTCCATTTCAAAGTTGTACATCACATTGAGGAAGCCCATGCCTTCTTCACCCACCCTATCGCTCTCATCCACCTCAACGTTATCGAGGTAAACTTCGCAGGTGCTCAGCATGTGCCAGCCGATCTTGTGCAGCGGATTGACCTTAATACCCGGCTTGTTGGATTCCATCCACCACAGGGTGAAGGCCTTTTTTGGATCTTTTGGCTCGGGATCGCGCGCCAGTACCAGCATATATGGGTATTCTTTGGCACCGGTGATAAAGGTTTTTTGCCCGTTCAGATACACCTTGCCGTTTTTACGGGTGTAGGTAGTGGTCGCAGCGCTATTGTCTGAGCCTGCGCCCGGTTCGGTCAGGGCCAGCGCGTAGGCCGGATCGCCGGTGGCCAGCGTGCTTTCTGCCGTCTTGCGCAGTTGTTCGGGTGAGCCGAAACGACGCATGCTGTGAATACACTGGCCGTTGGTGATCAGAAACGCTGGTGCGCCACATTTGGAGACCTCCATCAGCGCCAGCATCTGGGTGACATAGTCCGCCGGAATGCCACCGAATTCTTCCGGCACACCTAACAGAGAAAT
>NZ_JBKJYW010000249.1:0-5816 GCF_046715635.1 Serratia sp. (in: enterobacteria) | reverse complement strand
CTGGATCGAATTTCTTCAGTTCCAATTTTTCCGGCTTAGTACGCTTGTTCTTCGTGGTGGTATAGAAGTGACCAGTACCAGCAGAAGAAACCAGCTTGATCTTCTCGCGAACACCTTTAGCCATGATGCAGTTCCTTAATACTTCTCACCACGGGCACGCAGATCGGCCAAGACCGTCTCAATACCCTTCTTATCGATAACACGCATACCTTTAGCAGATACACGCAGAGTTACAAAGCGCTTCTCAGCCTCAACCCAAAAACGGTGTGAGTGCAGGTTAGGCAGAAAACGGCGTTTGGTCGCGTTCATTGCGTGGGAACGGTTGTTACCGCTCACCGGGCGCTTGCCAGTAACTTGGCAGACTCGTGACATGTCTTATTCTCCAAAAATCAAATCAGCTCGAGCTTCGTATAGGGTATGGCCGCCTCGTCAGGCTTTTAGAGCCCATCTCAGCAAACTTCATACTGAGGAGACTCTCGTCATCAGGTCAGAAACCTCACATCAGGTTGGAAACCTGCTGAGATAGGCTCTTAACGCCAAACCCAAGATTCTCAAAGGTGGCGTAGTATACGCTCTGAAGCGTAAGTGCTCAAGTCCCGAACAGCTAAAGATCCCTCAAGGATCGCGAAAAAGTTGCTTATAGCCATCCGCGCTCGGCAAAAGAGACGCATTCACCCCGGCCTATCACCAAATGATCGAGCACTCGGATCTCCAATAACTGGCAGGCATTAACCACTTGCTCGGTTATCAAACGGTCGGCGTGACTGGGTTCAGCCTTACCCGAAGGATGATTATGCGCCAGAATGAGGGCTGCTGCATTAGCCTTCAACGCCGCACGCACAATTTCTCTTGGGTGGACAACGACGCTGTTGATGGTACCAGCAAACATCTCCTGATGGCGAATAACCCGGTGCTGATTGTCTAAAAACAACACTAAAAACACCTCTCGATCATGGTGAGCCAGCAAACTGTGCAGGTAGTGCTGGGTAATTTTCGGGTTCAGCAGCGCGTTTTCCAGCAAATGGGGGCCGGAAAATAGCCTGAAGGCTAATTCGGAAATTGCCTGCAACTGTGCATAGGTGGCAATCCCCAGCCCTTTCTGACTACGAAATTGTTCATAGTCCGCCGAAACCAGGTGATACAGCGAACCAAAGTGCGCCAACAGCTGTTCGGCCCGCTGTGAGACGTGAACCCCAGGTAGCCCGGTTCGCAAGAAAATTGCCAACAGCTCCATATCGGAGAGCGCCGCAGCGCCATCACGCATCAATTTTTCCCTGGGCGCCAAAGCCCCAGGCCATAACGACATATCCTGATTGCTCATTGCCACCTCCCTGCCTGCTACAGCAGCATGTCACGGGGAATTTCATCGTGCGACAGGTGATTGATAATATTGCGAAGTGTTACGAAAACCCGCATGTAACTGGCTGCATACACAGCAGAATCG
Organism: Serratia sp. (in: enterobacteria); assembly: GCF_046715635.1. Classification (GTDB taxonomy): domain Bacteria; phylum Pseudomonadota; class Gammaproteobacteria; order Enterobacterales; family Enterobacteriaceae; genus Chania. Next base: position 4,372 of record NZ_JBKJYW010000249.1, on the reverse strand, counting down.
CTCCACCTGGCAGCGGTTATGCTAAAATGACCGCCTCTTTCGGATTTCAATCGGACAATCATGATGACGGGACTTTCCGGCAAACATATTGTGCTTGGCATCAGTGGCGGTATCGCCGCTTACAAATGCCCTGAGCTGGTGCGCCGCCTGCGCGACAGAGGCGCCGAGGTAAGAGTGGTGATGACCAGCGCTGCCAAAGCCTTCATTACCCCACTGACGCTGCAGGCCGTTTCCGGCTATCCGGTTTTCGACGATCTGCTGGATCCCGCAGCAGAAGCCGCCATGGGCCATATTGAATTGGGCAAATGGGCCGATCTGGTGATCCTGGCCCCGGCCACCGCCGATCTGCTGGCCCGCGTTGCCGCCGGCATGGCCAACGATCTGCTGACCACGGTCTGCCTGGCTACCGCAGCCCCAATCGCGGCAGCACCGGCCATGAACCAGCAGATGTACCGCGCTGCCGCCACCCAGGCCAATCTACAAACCCTCCAAGGGCGTGGTTTGCTGCTATGGGGGCCAGACAGCGGTAGCCAGGCCTGTGGCGATATCGGGCCTGGCCGCATGCTAGACCCGTTGCAGATAGTGGAGCTGGCTAACGCTCATTTCTCTGCGCCGCAGGATCTGCAACATTTAAAGATTATGATCACCGCGGGCCCCACCCGTGAGGCACTGGATCCGGTGCGTTTCATTAGCAACCACAGCTCTGGCAAGATGGGTTTTGCTATCGCCAAGGCCGCCGCCGCTCGTGGTGCGCAAGTGACGTTGGTCGCCGGGCCGGTCAGCCTGCCTACGCCGCCTTGGGTAACCCGTGTAGATGTCGTCAGCGCGCTGGAAATGGAGCAAGCGGTACAACAGCACGCCGCGCAGCAGAACATCTTTATCTCCTGCGCCGCCGTAGCGGATTATCGCGCAGAACAGATTGCCGATGAGAAAATCAAAAAGCAGGGTGATGAAATCACCCTCAAGATGATCAAGAATCCGGATATTGTCGCGGGCGTTGCCGCGATGAGCAAAAATCGTCCCTTTGTCGTCGGGTTTGCGGCTGAAACCCAGAATGTGGAAGAATATGCGCGACAAAAACTACTGCGTAAAAAACTGGATTTAATCTGCGCTAACGATGTATCGCTTGCAGAGCACGGTTTTAACAGTGATACCAATGCCCTGCATCTTTTTTGGCAGGATGGAGACAAGCGCCTGCCGCATAGCAACAAGGCACTCCTTGGCCAACGTTTACTAGACGAGATAGTCAGCCGTTATGATGAAAAAAATCGACGTTAAGATCCTTGACCCACGTATTGGTCAAGATTTCCCATTGCCAACCTATGCCACCCCAGGCTCTGCGGGGCTTGATCTGCGCGCCTGTCTGGACAGCGCGGTTGAGTTGGCACCAGGCGAAACCACCCTGCTGCCTACCGGCCTGGCTATCCACATCGCCGATACCGGTCTTGCGGCAGTGATCCTGCCGCGCTCCGGTCTGGGCCATAAGCACGGCGTAGTGCTGGGTAACCTGGTTGGCCTGATCGATTCCGATTATCAGGGCCAACTGATGGTTTCCGTATGGAACCGTAGCCAGAAATCCTTCACTATCGAACCGGGTGAACGCATCGCACAGATGGTATTTGTGCCAGTGGTGCAAGCCGAGTTTAATCTGGTGGAAGAGTTCGATAGCAGCGAACGGGGTACCGGTGGTTTTGGCCATTCTGGTCGCCAATAGAACCTGCCCGTAACCGAATGATTTACAGGGATGGCGCCTGCAACCGCGCCGCTTGCGATGCGGCACGGTGGGTCTGGCAATTGAGAGTAACGCACGGAGAATAAGGGTCTGAAAGACCTGTTTAGCCATTACACCGTACAACAGCGATCTTATAAGCCGCACAGAGTTTACTCTGCAACGGCCGGTGCGCGGGTTTTCGCAAATCTATACCCGAAGAGATTGAGGGGATAAGCCGTTTTAGCAAGGGTCTAATCAAACATGGCAGAAAAAGAAAATACCAAAAGGAATCGGCGTGAGGAGATATTGCAGGCGTTAGCCCAGATGCTGGAATCCAGCGATGGCAGCCAGCGCATTACCACAGCCAAGCTTGCCGCAAACGTTGGTGTCTCTGAGGCTGCCCTTTATCGGCATTTCCCCAGCAAGACGCGGATGTTTGATAGCCTGATCGAGTTTATTGAAGACAGCCTGATAACGCGCATCAACCTGATCTTGCAGGATGAAAAAGAGACGTTCAACCGCCTACGCCTGATTGTGTTGTTGGTACTGGGGTTTGCAGAGCGCAACCCAGGCCTGACCAGGATCATGACCGGCCACGCGCTGATGTTTGAGCAAGATCGCCTGCAGGGCAGGATCAACCAGCTGTTCGAGCGGATTGAAGCGCAACTGCGTCAGGTATTGAAGGAACGTAAGCTGCGGGAAGGAAAGGGCTTTATCGTCGATGAAACCTTGCTGGCGAGCCAGATCCTGGCCTTCTGTGAAGGGATGCTGTCGCGCTATATTCGCTCCGAATTCCGCTACCGCCCAACGCAGGATTTCGATGCCCGCTGGCCGCTGTTAGCAGCACAACTGCAATAATAAAGGATTGAATCGGTAGTACTCCATAGCCGTTTATGGCCTATGGATTTTGAGTTGGCCGCTCTTGCGCATCCCTGCGCTCGCGGCATTTGTACATCCATGTACATCACAGCTAGGCGACAAGCTTACTCATCCCCAGGAGCTTACTTTTCGTAAGTGACTGGGGTGAGTAAGTGCAGGTAACAACGCTGCAGCTTGAAAGACGACGGGTATAACCGGGTTTAGCCCGGCGTTATTACTTTAAACCCCGTACTGCTCGCGATAGGCCCGCACTGCCACCAGGCTTTCAGCCATTTCCGGCTGCTCTTCCAGGTAAGCAATCAGCTCCTTGAGCGTAATAATCGAGATCACTTTGCAGTGATAATCACGCTCCACTTCCTGGATCGCAGAAATGTCGGCACGGCCACGTTCCTGACGATCGAGAGAAATCAGCACACCGGCCAGGCTGGCGTTATGGGCACTGATAATTTCCATCGATTCACGGATGGCCGTCCCGGCGGTGATCACGTCATCCACCAGCATCACACGGCCCTGCAACGGGCTGCCTACCAGCGTGCCGCCTTCGCCATGTTCCTTGGCTTCCTTACGGTTGAAGCAATAAGGCAAATCGAGATTGTGATGTTCTGCCAATGCCACAGCGGTGGTGGTCGCGATCGGGATACCTTTGTAGGCTGGGCCAAACAGCAGATCGAACTCGATGCCGGAATCCACCAGCGCCTCGGCATAAAAACGCCCTAACAGCGCCAGATCACGCCCGGTATTAAACAGGCCGGCATTGAAGAAATAGGGGCTGGTACGGCCGGATTTCAGGGTGAACTCGCCGAATTTCAATACCTGCTTGCTGAGCGCAAACTCGATAAACTGGCGCTGGTAGGCTTTCATTACTGCTTCTCCTCATCAAATTATACCCTATGGATTTCAAGTTGGCCGCTCTTGCGCATCCTTGCGCTCGCGGCATTCGTACATCCTTGTACAGCACAGCTAGGCGACAAGCTTGAAAGACGACGGGTATGTAACTTTGGTTCTATTTCAGCCCGATTTCCGGGCATAAAAAAGGCGACTGCTTGGTCGCCTTTAAAAATCAGTCTGCCAGCGCCGCTTTCTGCGCCTGGAAGATGGTTTCGATGCCCCCTCGGGCCAGCGCCAGTAGCGCCAATAGCTCATCGTGGCTGAACGGCTCACCCTCGGCGGTGCCTTGCACCTCGATCATGCGGCCATCCTCCATCATCACCACGTTCATATCGGTTTCTGCGGCAGAATCTTCCACATACTCCAGATCGCACAGCGCTTCGCCGCCAACGATACCTACCGAAACCGCAGCCACCAGCCCTTTCATCGGGTTGGCTTTCAGTTTACCGGCGGCAACCAGCGCATTCAGCGCATCGGCCAGCGCCACACAGGCTCCGGAGATGGAAGCGGTACGGGTGCCGCCATCGGCTTGCAGCACATCGCAGTCCAGGGTGATGGTGAACTCACCGAGTTTTTTCAGATCCACTGCGGCACGCAGTGAACGAGCGATCAGACGCTGGATCTCCAACGTACGGCCACCCTGCTTGCCTTTGGCCGCTTCGCGGGCATTACGGCTGTGGGTAGAACGCGGCAACATGCCGTATTCTGCGGTGATCCACCCTTGCCCCTGGCCTTTCAAGAAGCGCGGAACGCCCTCTTCTACCGTGGCGGTGCACAAAACTTTGGTATCGCCAAACTCAACCAGCACTGAACCTTCAGCGTGTTTCGTGTAGTGACGGGTCAGTGTCAGGGGGCGAACTTGTTGTGGTGCTCTGCCTGCAGGACGCATGGGCT
>NZ_JBKJYW010000248.1:0-23667 GCF_046715635.1 Serratia sp. (in: enterobacteria) | reverse complement strand
AACCAGAACACCGTGTTCTTCCACAATCTGGCAGAGAAGCTGCGTTATCTGGTCGATGAAGGTTATTACGAAGCGACGCTGCTGGCACAATATGAATTCGCCTTTATCAAGCAGCTATTCCAGCAGGCTTATGCCAAGAAATTCCGCTTCGCGACCTTCCTGGGTGCCTTTAAGTATTACACCAGCTACACGCTGAAAACCTTTGACGGCAAACGCTATCTGGAGCGCTACGAGGATCGGGTATGTATGGTGGCGTTACGTCTGGCCGCTGGTGATACCGCCTTAGCTCAGGATCTGGTGGAAGAGATGATCTCCGGGCGCTTCCAACCTGCCACGCCGACCTTCCTCAACTGTGGCAAACAGCAGCGTGGCGAACTGGTTTCCTGCTTCCTGCTGCGTATCGAAGACAATATGGAGTCGATTGGCCGGGCAGTGAATTCGGCGCTGCAACTCTCCAAACGTGGCGGTGGCGTGGCATTTCTGCTGACCAATATCCGCGAAGCAGGCGCGCCGATAAAACGCATTGAAAATCAGTCCTCAGGCGTGATCCCGATAATGAAAATGCTGGAAGATGCCTTCTCCTACGCCAATCAGCTGGGGGCACGTCAAGGTGCCGGGGCGGTGTATCTGCACGCCCATCACCCCGATATTCTGCGCTTTCTGGATACCAAGCGGGAAAATGCCGACGAAAAAATTCGTATCAAAACCCTGTCGCTGGGAGTGGTGATCCCGGATATCACCTTCGAGCTGGCAAAAAACAACGAAGAGATGTACCTGTTCTCTCCTTACGATGTGCAACAGGTGTACGGCGTACCGCTGTCAGAGATCAGCGTCAGCGAAAAATACCGTGAGATGGTGGATGACAAGCGCATCCGCAAATCCCGTATCAACGCCCGTGAGTTTTTCCAACTGCTGGCGGAGATCCAATTCGAATCCGGTTATCCGTACATGATGTTTGAAGATACGGTCAACCGCAGCAATCCGATCGCCGGGCGCATCAATATGAGCAACCTGTGTTCGGAGATCCTGCAGGTCAACAGCGCCAGCCGTTATCATCAGGATCTGAGCTATGCCGAGATCGGCAAAGATATCTCCTGCAATCTCGGTTCGCTAAACATTGCCAAAGTCATGGATGCCCCCGATTTCGGCAAGGCGGTGGAAACTGCGATCTACGGGCTGACGGCGGTAGCGGATATGAGCGATATCGGCTCGGTGCCGTCTATCGCCGCCGGGAATCAGGCCTCCCATGCCATTGGTCTCGGCCAGATGAACCTGCACGGCTATCTGGCGCGCGAACGCATCTTTTACGGTTCGGACGAAGGGATCGATTTCACCAATATTTACTTCTACACCGTGACCTACCATGCCCTGCTCGCCTCCAACCGGTTGGCAATAGCGCGCGGTAACAGCTTTGCCGGTTTCGAGAACTCCACCTACGCCAGTGGGGAGTATTTCAGCAAATACATCGAGCAGGAGTGGCAGCCAAAAACTGCGCGGGTGCGTGAGCTGTTCGCCAACGCCAACATCGCCATACCTGGGCGTGAGGAATGGTTGGCATTGCGCGCAGCGGTGATGATGCACGGGCTGTATAACCAGAACCTGCAGGCGGTGCCGCCTACCGGCTCCATCTCCTACATCAATAACTCGACCTCCAGCATCCATCCGATCGTCTCACGCATCGAGATCCGCAAGGAGGGCAAGATTGGCCGGGTTTATTACCCTGCCCCCTACATGACCAACGACAACCTGGAGTATTACCAGGACGCTTACGACATTGGCCCGGAAAAGATTATCGATACCTACGCCGCCGCCACGCAGCATGTGGATCAAGGCTTGTCGCTGACGCTGTTTTTCCGCGATACCGCCACCACCCGCGATATTAACCGCGCGCAAATCTACGCCTGGCGTAAAGGCATCAAGACCATTTATTACATCCGCCTGCGCCAGATGGCGTTGGAAGGGACCGAGGTGCAGGGCTGCGTGTCCTGCGCGCTGTGAGGAAAATTATGACAATGCGACGAGTGCAGGCCATCAACTGGAACAAGATTGATGACGACAAGGATCTGGAAGTGTGGAACCGCCTGACCAGCAACTTCTGGCTGCCGGAAAAGGTACCGCTGTCGAACGATATTCCGTCCTGGGCTACGCTGACCGCCAAGGAGCAACAACTCACCATCCGCGTGTTTACCGGGCTGACGCTACTGGATACCATCCAGAATACCGTTGGCGCTCCGGCGCTGATCGCAGATTCCATCACCCCGCACGAAGAGGCGGTGTATTCCAATATCAGCTTTATGGAGGCGGTACACGCCCGTTCCTACAGTTCGATATTCTCCACCCTGTGCCAAACCCGGGATGTTGACGAGGCTTACCGTTGGAGCGAGGAAAACGCCACGCTACAGAAAAAAGCCAGCATCATTCTGGCGCACTATCGCAGCGACGATCCGCTGTTGAAAAAGGTCGCCAGCGTGTTTCTGGAGTCGTTCCTGTTCTATTCCGGCTTTTACCTGCCCATGTACTGGTCAAGCCGGGCCAAACTGACCAACACCGCCGATCTGATCCGCCTGATCATTCGCGATGAGGCGGTGCATGGCTACTATATCGGCTACAAGTTCCAGAAAGGCCTGGAGCAGGCCAGCCCGGCCCGCCGCCAGCAGGTGAAGAACTTTGCCTTCGATTTGCTACAGGATCTGTACGACAACGAGGTGCGTTATACCGAAGAGCTCTACGACGGAGTAGGCTGGACGGAAGAGGTCAAAACCTTCCTGCACTATAACGCCAACAAGGCGCTGATGAATCTGGGCTACGAGGCGCTGTTCCCACCGGCAATGGCACAAGTGGATCCGGCGATCCTGTCGGCGCTGTCCCCTAACGCCGATGAGAACCACGATTTCTTCTCCGGTTCCGGCTCTTCCTATGTGATGGGCAAGGCGGTGAATACCGAGGATGAAGACTGGGCGTTCTAAGCCTAATCGGGGCGCACATGCTGCGTCTCTACCTAAAACATCAACAATTAATAACCCAGTTCCTTCTGGCTACGGATGGCCAGAACAAATACCGTATCAATATCGGGCACATACTTGTAAAGAGCCAAATATCCTCGCGTTTGCTGGCCAATAATCAACTCACGCGTTGCTGAGCCAAGTGGCCTGCCAATCAACGGATTATGTTCCAGTACCGTAATCGCCTGGATAATCTCCTGAATTCGCTGGCCGGTGTCGGCTACCTCGTAGTGCGCCAAATGGTCGAGAATACGCTCGATATCATCCCTGACCTCTGGCGCCAACTCGATTTTGGTCATCGCCCCCCCAGTTTTTTCACCACAGGTTGGATGGCCGTGCTATTTCCCACTACATAGCTTTCCAGATAACCGCGCATATCGTCCCAGGAAATGGTCTCTCCCGTGGCGATAATGTTGGCATAACGCTGTTCCGCCTGTTCCTCGAAATCGCGACGTAATTCTTCCCGCTGAGTTTTTTCCGTAATCGCCTGCAGAATAAAACTGTGAGAACTCACGCCGACTTTGTCTGCTGCGGCCGCGACGCGAGCTTTAAGTTCTTCAGGCAGGCGGATGGTGGTGGTTGACATGGTCAAACCTCGGCGATGACAAAATAAATGTAGCTCAATTGTGCTACACCACTAGTGAATACTCAATAGTCATGGTGTTTTTTTCACCACCAGGAATCAAATGATCCCACCGTTGGCCCTCTTGCCGGTTTCACTACTTTACCCACGCAACCGCCTGCTCCCCCCTCCGGTGCAGGTGGTAATTGACTGGTTTAGCCAGGAGTTCACACAGCGCAATCAGGCATCATGTTCCCCTCACCCTAACCCTCTCCCACAGGGAGAGGGGACTGAATGTGCCACATCTTAACCACTGCATTCTACTTACACATCAATCAATTACAGATTAACCTCTTCAAATTGGCCTGAAAGTACGATCATCCATCATGTAAATTAATTGACTCAATTTGGCTAAAGGGGGCTCAAGCCTTGCTGAGATTTTCGCCTATATCCCAACAGAGCAGGGGCTTTCAGCTCCATCTCCCCGTGGGAGGGTTGGGGTGAGGGGTAATCAATAGAAATGCGATAACACCAGCAGTGACAGCGAAACGTTGATCGCTCCGCCGATACGAGTTGCGATCTGAGCGAAGGGCATCAGCGACATCCGGTTGCCCGCCGTCAGGATCGCGACATCACCGGTTCCGCCTTGCCCGCTCTGGCAGCAGGAAACAATGGCCACGTCGATCGGATGCATGCCGATCTTCTTACCAACCAGGAAACCGGTTGCCACCAGCGTGCTTACCGTCGCTACGATCACCATCAGGTTCTGCACGGTGAAGGCATCCACCAGCTCTTGCCACGGCGTAATGGCTACCCCCACTGCAAACAGGATCGGATAGGTCACGGCGGTGCGGAAGAATTTATACACCACCTGCGATCCTTGCTGAATACGTGGCGAAACGCCGTGTGCCAGCTTTACCGCCACTGCGGCAAACAGCATCCCCACCGGGGCCGGTAAGCCGATCATCCGGTGTAACAACATGCCTACCATATACAGCAGGATGGCCAGCAGCGCGCCGCAGGCAATTGTGGCGACATCCACGTTACCGCTCAGTTTCTCCGTCGCCGCGACCTCGCTATCGCCCTGCTTGCTCGGCATCAAGCTACCTTCGCCGGTAAGGTGTGGATAACGTTTACCCAATTGATTCAACAGACCGGCAATCACGATCGCCGTCAGGCTGCCCAGCATCACGATTGGCAGGATACGCCCCAAGGCTACGCCCTGCTCCATATGCAAAATAGCGGCATAGCCCATCGATAATGGGATCGCCCCTTCCCCCACGCCACCCGCCATGATCGGCAGGATCAGGAAGAAGAAGATCTGGAACGGATCCAGGCCCAACGCCATACCCACCGCCATCCCGACCAGCATACCGGCCACTTCACCGCACAACATCGGCACAAAGATACGCAGGAAGCCCTGGATCAGCACCTGGCGGTTCATACTCATAATGCTGCCGACGATGATGCAGCAGATGTAGAGATAAAGAATATTGGTCGACTTGTAGAATTTGGTGGTGGACTCAACCACCACGTCCGGCAGCAAACCATAGTGCACCAGTGCGGAAGGTATAAAGGTGGCGCAGATGGCAGCCGCCCCCATTTTCCCCACCAGCGGCAGGCGTTTGCCAAACTCACCGCAGGCAAAGCCAAAGAACGCCAGCGTTGCCACCATCACCACAATATCGCTGGGTAATTTGCCTGCCAGGCAATCAAGCAGGATCAGCACTCCGGCCAGCACGAAGAAGGGCAGCGGTATAATCCCTATTTTGTAATTATCCAGAATATGGCACCACTTTTCACGCAGCGGAATATCGGCAGTTTTATCTTTGGCAACAAGGTAGGAATCATCGGTTGTGCTCATAATCTGGCCTCTTATTGTTTGTTCGGCCATCATAGAGAAACGCTTGAAGTCGCCGCTGTGATTTTGTTCAAAATAAAAAAGGGTTTTTAATGGGGGTTATGGTTTTTATGGTGTTAATACCCTTTATGTAAAATAGCCCGTGGAGTTAATGGCGTTAATAATAGGCTTATTTTAAGTTTTACTGATTTTATCGCACGTTCGGTGTTCGCTACGCCGCTGTGCAATATTTCCTCTTACAATAAAGCCGTACCGATGCTCACAACTTGATCCTGAGCAATATTACTCTGATACCTTCTCATGATAGGGTAGTCATCCAAACAGACACCAGGACCCGCGGCAAACCATGCGCATCAAACTCTCTTTTCATATCAAGCTGTTCCTGTGCCTGGTCGCCTTTTCCTGCGTGTTGCTGACGCTGATCGGTGTTTACACTTACTACCAACTGGATGCGCAGTTGCACCGGGATCTGGGTGCCCGTGCCCAAGTGCAAGCACGTGAGATTGCGCTGATCCCCTCCCTGGTCACCGCAGTTGAAAATAACGACACGCAATACATTGCCGCGCTGATGAAAAAAATTCGCGCCAGCAGCGATGCCAGCTATATTGTGATCGGCGATAGCCATACCATGCACCTTTACCATTCCGAACACGCCGATCGTTTGGGAACCCCCATGGTGGGGGGCGATAATAAAGAAGTGCTGGAAGGCAAAAGTATTATCTCGATCCGCAATGGAGGGATCGGTATTTCATTACGTAGCAAGGCACCGATCCTGGATGGCAATAACCGGGTAATTGGTATCGTTTCCGTCGGCTATCTTAAATCCCATATCGACAGTTTAAATGCCCGCACGCTGACCCAGATTGTGGCCTCGATCGTCTTGCTATTGACGGCGCTGTTTATTTTTTCCTGGCTATTGTCGAAAAACCTGAAACGCCAGATGTTTTCATTAGAGCCGAAAGAGATCGCGCTGCTGGTGCGCCAGCAAAAAGCCCTGCTGGAAGCCATCTATGAAGGGGTGATCGCCATAGATCCGCAACTGCGCATCATCACCATTAACCACGCCGCGCGTGAGCTGCTGGATCTGCGCCAACCGGCCAGTAATCTGATGGGACAACATATCGCTGAGATCATCCAGTCACAGCCCGATTTCTTTGCCGCAGCGCAGCTGGGGCACGACACCCATGATGAGGTGTGCCGTTTCAACCATGTGCGAGTGATTGCCAGCCGGGTGCGGATCATGCAGGAAGATGAGCTACAGGGTTGGGTGATCAGCTTTCGCGACAAGAACGACATCAACACCCTCAGCAGCCAGCTTAGCCAGGTAAAACGCTATGCCGATAACCTGCGCATCATGCGCCACGAACAGCTGAACTGGACGGCCACGCTCGCCGGCTTGCTGCATATGCAACGTTATGACGAAGCCATCCGCTATGTGGAAGCTCAGTCGGAAGGCGCACAGGAGATCCTCGATTTTATTTCCCAGCGCTTCAGCTCCGCCGCGCTGTGTGGCCTGCTGTTGGGCAAATACTCCAGCGCACGGGAAAAAGGCATTGAACTCCGTTTCGACCCCGCTTGCCAACTGCGCCAAATCCCCGCCGCGCTGAATGAAACCGAGCTGATGTCGATTATTGGCAACCTGCTGGATAACGCGTTCGATGCTACGCTGCGTTGCGCGGCACCGCATGAAGCGGTAGAACTCTATATCAATGACAGCAGCAACGAACTGGTGATCGAAATTGCCGATCGTGGCACCGGGATCGCACCACAGGTTCGTGATACGCTGTTTGAACAAGGCGTGACAACCAAAGATAAGGGCGACCACGGTATTGGCCTGCACCTGGTGGCCAGCCACGTCGCTCAAGCACATGGCAGCATCGAAGTGTCGGACAACGATCCGCACGGCGCCATTTTCTCGCTGTTTATCCCCAAAGCTTAAGCACCCGGATCCGACCTATGCAACCTGAGACGCTGGACGTTCTGATCGTAGAAGACGAGCCGCAACTGGCCACGCTGCACGCCGAATTTCTTGAGAAAAATTTCAACCTGCGGGTGGTGGCCTATGCCGCTAGCCTGGCGGAAGCCAGAGCAAAAGTTAATGCTCACCAACCCCGCCTGATCCTGCTGGACAACTTTCTACCGGACGGCCAGGGCATTACGCTAATGGAAGACGCTGCGGTGAAAAAGCCCGGCTGCGCGGTGATTTTTATCACCGCCGCCAGCGACATGAATACCTGTAGCCAGGCGATCCGCAACGGGGCCTTCGACTACATCATCAAACCGGTATCCTATAAGCGGCTGCGCAATTCGCTGGAACGCTTTATGCAGTTTGTGCAGACCCAACGTACTTTCAAGGTCATCGACCAGAACAGCGTCGATGCGCTGTATAACCTACAGTCCAAGCAGTTTTCCAGCGAACCCAGCGCCAAAGGGATTGAAACCCTCACCCTGGAGTTGGTGCAGGCGCTATTCATCGATCGGCCGGAGGTAGCCCATGCGGTGGAAGACGTGGTGGCACACGCCGGTATTAGCAAAACCACCGCACGCCGCTATCTGGAATACTGCGTAGCAACCCAGTTTGTGCACGTTGAAATGCTCTACGGCAATATCGGTCATCCGCGCCGTTTATACCGTAAGGCTTAGGCTGACATCTGTCTGTCATATTGCGGGGCTATGCTGATTGATAGATATCCCCTTCGATATCGGCATCAGCGTTACATTCAGCTCTTTTTGCCCGGCCAAGACTTGGCCGGGCTTTTTATTCATGTGGCTTAAAAGGTATACCGCAACCCTACGCGGATACGATACTGCTCCTTATTATAATCGTTCCAGCGGTCCAGCCATTGCAGCTCCAGATAGGGCATCCAATGGGTATCGATTTTATAGCTGAACTTATTGGTGATCTCCCAATGGTGACTCTTGCCATTCTTACTGTGGAAATCGTTTACCCGGATAAAGTAATGTGGCTCGAAGGTATAATTTAACTCATCGCTGAGCGTAAAGTTCCAGTAGTTGGCAATTTCATGGGTATTATTACGCGCGGGGTTGCCGTTAAAATCGATGGAATCGTAGTTATTATGGTTATAGCGATAACGCACGGTCAGGTTGAAAAACGGCAGGAATTTATAGTTGTTATCCAGATAGATAGCACCGCCAGAGCCCGCACTGCTCGAGTTGACCAGCCCGCCGGGAGACACCGTCCATTTATCCGTTGGCCGGAATAGGGGATACCAGCCCTCCAGCTCGTTATAGCTGTGCTTGAGCTGATCGAACTTGCCAATGTTATAGGCGTTGGTGGCCATCACACCGGCTCCGCCATCAAAATTATAGCCGCCGCGCAGGATGATTTCGTTTAATTCAGAGGCGGTATTATAAGCCTCACGAGTTTCCAGATAGGCACGTCCGGCCTGAGCGCTGGCTGAGACAAACAACGCCGCTACCAGCAGTATCGTATTGGTTTTATTACTGCGAGAACCCCAGAAAGTAGACATGGTTAAGTTTCCTTGTGACATTGTTCCTGATAAAAGAGTGCAGATATCCCGCCGCCATGCCGTTAGGCATGACAGCTGTGCGTTATTATTGGTAATACCCTGGTTTAGACTTCTTTGATTATTGCCGTATTGATTGCCGGGTGAAGCTCGGCCTGTTCTTCGCGGTTTCCTTTTTTGTGATTAATCTCGGTGATGATTTGCATAAATAGCTGTTCATTTAACTTATAGAAAAAACCCATCATGACGGCAGCAACCATCGCCAATACGCAGGGGTAAATAAAGATTAACTCGCGCAGGCCTTTCAGCACCGAGGCGGACTGCTCAACATTCGGAATATAGCCGATCTGCGTCAGCATAATGCCCGGTAACAATCCGGCTAGCGCGGCGGAGATCTTGCGTGAAAAGGTATAACCGGTATACACCGAGCCTTCCGCGCGGATGCCGGTTTTCCATTCGCCGTAATCAACGGTATCGGGCACCAGCGCCCAGTTCAGGCTGTTGACGAAGGCCGTCCCGAAGAAGGCCATGCAGGAGAACGCCACGAAAGAGAGCGAGCTGTCACCCCAGGCATAGTTACACAGATCGCCCAGGCACCACAGCAACAGGCCACCAAGGTAGACCCGCTTTTTGCCAAAACGCTTCACCGCCGCTGGCACCATCAGCACGCCAATCAGAATGCAGCCCATGCTGAAAAAACCCATATAGGACAGCAAATGGATATCGTGCAACACGTATTGGGTGTAATAGACCTGGATCGCCAGCTTGATATTAAATGCCGCCAGCGTACACAGGTTGGCGATGCACAGCACCAGCAACGGCGGGTTTTGGAAAATGGCGCGGAAGGATTTGAAGATGCCAGGTTTATGATGCGCCGGTACCACGTCAACGTAGCGTTCTTTGACCCCGGCATGGCACCACCACATGCAAAACACGCCACAGGTCGCAAACACCAGCGCGGCAACCAGATAGCCTATCTCCGGGCGTGAAGTGAACAGCATCTGGATCGGGACAAAGCCCACGGTGCATAACAGCAGCCCAAGCGTTGCACCTCCCTGCCGCCAAGCGGCCAGGTGCGCGCGCTCCTGCGGGTTTTTGGTGATGGCTGGCACCATCGCTCCATAGGAGCAGTTCATCAGGCTGTAGAACAGGCCGAACAGCATAAACAGTACGGTGGCCAGTACGGTTTTAGTATTCAGGCTGAACCCGCTATTGAGGAAGTTGGCCACGGCCAGCAAAGCCACCGGCAGCGAGGCATAGAAGATAAACGGCCTGAACTTGCCCTTGGCACCGATATTACGCCGGGAATCCAGCAGCACGCCGGTCAGCATATCGGTGAAGGCGGTGAAGAATTTGGCAATCAAGAAGATCACGCCGCCGTAGATGGCGGGTAATCCCAGAATATCGGTATAGAACTTCAGCAAATACAGGGTACCGATACACAGCATCAGGTTGGAACCGAAGTCCCCCATGCCGTAGGCGAACTTTTCACGCAGCGGTAACCGCAGCGTGACGGGGTCTGGGTAGGATAAAGAGTTAGCCATCTGACAGATCCTTATTATTGTCTTACACCATGCGTTTTGCTGATAGCAGGAGTTAATAGGTTCAACTCGAACACATTGATTCTCCAAGCGGGCACAGCATGCAGCGCCCCTACGTTGTGAGCCAGTTGGAATTTGTCAGCAACCTCAGGGGCGAATAAATTCGCCCCGCTTAATACCGAGCCGCTTAAAGCGCCGGGCTTACCATCCGCTTGCGCTCTTCCAGCTCACCGACGATCTTGAGGTAGTTCTTCTCCGTCAGGTGATAGAACAGCCCCATGGTCAATGCGGTCAACACGGCCAGGCCACAGGGATAGAGGAAGATCAGCTGCCGCAAGCCTTCCAGCGTGCCAGGCCCCTGCGCCACGTTGGGGACATAGCCGATATAGGCCAGCATCACGCCAGGGAAGAAGCCCGCCAGCCCTTGGGAAACCTTGCGAAAGAAGGTAAAGCCGGTATAAACCGTGCCTTCCGAGCGCACGCCGGTTTTCCACTCTCCGTATTCCACGGTGTCCGACACCAGCGCCCAGTTGAGGCTGTTGACAAAGGCCGTGCCGAAGAACGCCAGGCAAGAGAACAGCACAAACAGCGTGGAGGTATTGCCCCACATATAGTTCATGGCATCGCCCAGGATCCACAGCGACAGGCCGCCCAGATAGACGTTTTTCTTGCCAAAGCGTTTCACCACCGTCGGGACCAGCAGCACCCCGAGCAAGATGCAGCCCATACTGAAGAAACCCATATAGGACAACAGGGTGATATCGTTGAGGACGTATTGGGTGTAGTAGATCTGGATCGCCAGCTTGATGTTGAACCCCGCCAGCGTGCACAGGTTGGCCACGCACAGTACGAACAGCGGTTTGTTACCGGTGATCGCCTTGAAGGACTGCAACAGACCCGGCTTGGGTGCACCCGGTTTCGGGATCTCGACATAGCGCTCTTTGACGCCGGAATAGCACCACCACATGCACAACATGCCGACGAAAGCGAAGATCGCCGCTGCCACCAGATAACCCACCTGTGGGCGCCCATCAAACAGCGACAGGATCGGCACAAACGCCACGGTACACAACAACAGACCCACCGTCGCCCCGCCCTGCCGCCAGGCAGCCAGTTGCGCACGTTCCTGCGGGTTTTTGGTCATCGCAGGCACCATCGCGCCGTAAGAGCAGTTCATCATGCTGAAGAACAGCCCGAACGCCATAAAGATCAGCGTGGCGATCACCGTTTTAACGGTGACATCAAACGAGGCACCAACGCCGATAAAGTTGGCCACCACCAGCAACGCCACCGGCATTGAGGCATAAAGGATAAATGGCCGGAATTTGCCTTTGGGGCCAATATTGCGCCGGGAATCGAGCATCAGCCCGGTACCCATATCGGTAAAGGCGGTAAAGAAACGCGAGATGAGGAAGATCAGCCCGCCCCACGCGGCGGGGATCCCTAACACGTCGGTATAGAATTTCAGCAGATACAGCGTGCCGACACACAACAGCAGGTTGGAACCGACATCGCCCATGCCATAGGCGAATTTCTCGCGCAGGGGCAATATCAGCTTCACCGGATCCTGGTTAGCTTCACTCATGGTGATTCTCCTTGGAAAACGTCTATTCCCAGAGATAGCCGCCCTTGCCGGTTGGGCAACGGGCGGCTGACAGTTGGTGATTACAGCGTGCGTAGCGAGGCAAACAACTCCGCCCATTCGCTATCCGCCCGATAGAACACCGGCGGTTGGCCCATTGGTGCTGCTATCGTCACCTCGGCTCCCCCGCTATGCGGCTCACCGGTCCACAGGTTGATCCAGCTATCCTGCGGCAGGTAGAGCGTCCAGTCGGTGCGCCCTTCTTCATGCACCGGGGCCACCAGCAGATCGCGGCCAAACAGGTATTGGTATTTCAGACTGTAGGTGTGAGCATCGTCTTCATAATGCAGGAACAGCGGGCGCATCACCGGTAAGCCGGACTGCGCATTGAGCGCCACCGCCTGCTTGATGTACGGCTTGAGGGAGGTGAATACCTGGCTCATGCGGGCAAACTGACGGATGGTTTCCACGTCATGATCGAACTGCCAGTTATCATCCGGGCGGTTGCCTTCGTGGGTACGCATCATCGGCGTGAAAGCGCAGAACTCGCACCAGCGCATCAGCAGTTCTTTGCTGCGTTTCATCTCAAACAGCGTGGTATAGCCGCCGATATCACTGTGGTGCAGACCGTGGCCGGTCATCGCCAACGACAGCGCCGCCGGGATCACCGAAGCCAGGCCGTCGTCCAGGCTCCAGTCCACGTTCTGATCGCCCGCCCACATCATCACCGAATACTTCTGGCTGCCGGTATAACCCGCGCGCATAAAGAACAGGATCTCGCCCAGCTTGCCGCATTCTTCCAGCGCGTCGTAGTTGCACTTGGCCCACAGCGCTGGCCAGGCGTTATGCATGATTTCCGCATCGATGCCGTTATGCAAAACGGTATCGGTCGGCAGATATTCGCCAAAGTCCGCCATCCAGCCGTCGAGGCCAAACTCGATCAGATTCTTTTTGATGACGTTCTTGTACCAGTCATAAGCTTCAGGCTTGGTGAGATCGACTACGCCAGCATAGAACTCGCCAAACTCGACCTGATAGTCTTTGCCGTCGTAATCCTTGGTCAGATAGCCTTTCTCGGCTGCCTCGGCATACAGCTCTTTCTCGATGGCCACGTAAGGGTTGATGTACCCCAGGAAATGTACCCCCTCTTTTTTCCACTGCGGGATGCGCTTATCCAGTTCCGGGTACAGCTCGCTGTCCCAGCGCCAGTTCCACATCAGGCGTTTGCCAAAAGAGGTGATCCGCCGTCCTTCCCAGTCCTGCGCCCAGATCCCGCTAACCTTGACACCGTGCTCGCGCATCACGTCCAGCTTCTGTTGGCAGACTTCGGTACCGCCCTGAATGCCCAGGATCACCCCGTCATACACCCAGTCCGGCAGTTCCGGCTGACGGCCAAGCAACGCGGTCAGCTTTTCCAACAGGCTGATGTAGCTGTCGGCGCAGTCAAAACGCAACACCGCCTGCTCCTGCCAGATCGCCAGCTCATGGAATTCAGGGGCAGAAAAATCGAAGTTCATGTAGCAGCTGTTTTCTACGTGACAGTAATATTTCTGGCTGCTGACAAACGTCGGCTGTGGGAAGAAGGTCCAGTAGTAATCACCACCGGCGTTCTCCTGGCAGTCTGCCTGCCAGGTAACGTAGGTCTGTTTGTTACGGCCAACCCCCTGCTCACTGGTCCATAACGGGAAAGGCTTGCCGCGCAGATCGAAGTAGGAAAACTGTTCGCCGCAGCCATAAACGTGATCTTCCTGCTGGGCAGCCAGGCGCAACCACATGCGGTTGTTCTGCTCGTCGCTGTTGCGCAACTGCATTTCCAACCGCCCTTGCGCATCGGTAGTGATTGCCAGCGTGCACTGGGCCACATCGCCCCGGCTAAAGCGGATCAGCCAGCCTTTGCCCTGCGGGACGATCTGGGTTTCGGTCAGCGCCAGTTTTTCACTGAGCTGGTCTTTGATGCTGAAGTTGCCGCGGAACATCTCGATATCCGCCTTGCCGCGCCCAATCCACAGGCAGGGAGCTGCAGCCGTGTGTTGTAACAACACTCGCTGCTGAAAGGTCAACGTAAATCCACCCGCGTGTTGCGTAAGTTCCAAGCCTTGCTGAGAAGCCATGATCCATTCTCCAAAAGGTTAAATGCCGTATTTTTCCAAGCGTTGGTCGCCCGCTCAGGTCAGTTCAATCACGTCCAAACCAAGCAAACCGGCCACTTTGCGCAGCAGCGGACGGTGCTCGCCGTAAACCAGCGAGGTATGGTGCTCCATACCCGCCGCAATCAGGCGCTGGCGGTAAGTGTCTGCATCCACATCCAGGCGCGCGGTCCCGGCAGTGCCGGAAAAGGCCAGCGGAGCCTTGATCATTTCGCCACCGGCCAGCATCAGGCGCAGCTTGCCCTCGCCCTGAGTGATACGGCATAGCGTGATGCGCCCCGGTTTGAGAGCAAATTCAGACAGCAGAGGAAGCTTGCGGTTGGAGTGGATGGTGGCCTGCACCGGGCCATCGCGATCGGCCATTTCGATCGGTGCCTGCCCGCAGTGCCAGAACACCACGCTGTTATCCTGCGGATCGATATCCACCAGGTCGGTATTGAACGCCGCATTGCCAGAGGCCCACTGCGCCATCAGCGAAGAGAGCACGCCAAACATGTCGGCTTCACAGCCACACGGCACTTTATCTTCGTTCATCAACGCCAATGCCCCGCAGGCCGCGCAGCCGTAATCGGTAAAGAAATCCGGCCAGCAGCGCACGGCAATGCCGGTGTAACCTTCACGCTGCGCTTTTTCACGCAGGGCAGAGTAAACCTTGAGCGTTTTGCGGGTGGCCGTTTGATCCATCTCCGCCAGGTTAGGGAAATCCTTGGCACGGCGGGCATAAGGCGCATCGGCCACGCTGTCCGGCAGTGCCTTCACCTCGTCAATAAACTCCAGCACCGGCTGGCGAGTCACCTCAACGCCAAAGTGTTGCGTCAGCTGCTGCTGGTTGTAGTTGCAGGCGTCAAAACCCAGCGGGTGTTCGCCAATCACCATCACCTTGGCCTGTTTGAAGCGCTTAACGATCGCCGCGGCCTGTGCCAACTGCTGTAATTCGTTAATCACCCGGCTATCGTCCGGCAGGCCGTGCAGCGTTTGCACGTTGATGGCTTCACGGCTCAGGGCATGGCAAGCCAGATTCACCCCGCAGAAAGAGTTCAGGCGCAAACGGCCACCGGTACGAGCTTCCGGGAAAGACCACATCACCGTGGGCACCGGGAAATCACGCACCACTTCGGTGGTGAGGGAGGCATCGGTAAAGGTCACTTGCAGGATCAGCAGCAGATCGAGATCGGCCTGTTTGAGTACGGGCAGCATTTGCAGAGCCGATTCGGCATCAAACTGCAATACCGGCTCTCCCACCAGTTCGATATCCATCCCGCTCAGCGTCTGCCAGGCCTGCGCCAGTATCTCTTGCGCGTAGGGTACGTCGAAGGTGGTGCGGCCAAGCGCCAACACGCCTACTTTTGCTTTATTTTTCATCACATTACTTCCAGTAATCGAATAAATCTATGCCACGGTGCTGAAGCGGTGTTCAGTCTGGCTGTAATAGTTTTCCCCTGGGCGCAGCACTACGTTGCCAAAATGGGCGTGGTGAATGCTGTCTGGGAACGCCTGGGTTTCAAGGCAGATGCCGGAAAACGCCTGATAGCGATGGCCTGCCTTGCCGTTCCAGATCTTGTTGGAAAGCTTAAAGGCGTTATAAAACTGCACGCCCGGCAGCGAAGTATGCACTTCCATCACTCTCCCGGTCTGTGGGCAGATCAAGCTCGCAGCGGGATGCAAAGCACCGTCGCCAGGCTTAAGCACATAGTTCATATCAAAATCCTGCGCCGGGCGGTGCAGCATGGCATCTCCCAAGCGACGGGCGTTGCGGAAATCAAATGCCGTCCCGGCAACGCGGCGGATTTCACCGGTAGGCAACATGGTGGTTTCATCCACCGGCGTCATATAGTCGGCGTCGATCTTGAGCTGCTGATCGTGGATCAGGTGCTGATGTCCGCGCAGGTTGTAGTGGCTGTGATTGACCAGGTTGACCAGCGTCGGCTTGTCCGTTTGCGCCTCAAAGCTCAGCGTCATCACGTTGTCCTCCGTCAGGCCGATGCGGTGGCTAACCTGCAGATTGCCCGGATAGCCTTCCTCACCGTCGATAGAGGTACGGCTGAAAATAATGCCGTCGCCGTCTTCCTGTGCCTGCCAGACATACTTGTCAAAACCCCGACGCCCGCCGTGCAGGTGTTGCCCGGTAGGAAGCTCGTTGGTGGCCAGAATATATTCCTGACCGTCGATGCAGAAACGACCACCAGCGATACGGTTGGCGCAGCGCCCGGCTATCGCGCCGAAGAACGGGTGCCCGGCCTGATAAGCCGCCAAATTGTCGAAACCCATCACGACATCTTCCGCCTGCCCATGGCGATCCGGCACCCAAAGCTGAGTAATGATGCAGCCGTAATCGGTCACGCACAGCCGCATCCCGTTGGCATTGGTCAGCGTGAAAAGGGAAACGGCCTGCCCCTGATGTTCGCCAAAATGCTGGCGTTGAATGGTTGTCATAATCTGTGCCCTATGGTGAGCGCGGCAGCTTGCCGCGCAACGGATGCTTAAAACTGAGCGGCTTTACCCTGGCTGCCAAACAGCCTGATTTTTTCGGCGACCTTGGCCTGCATCACATCACGGCCATGCCCAAGCGACACCGCCAAGACAAACTCGTGCGGATCCTTGTCTAGCACTTCAGCCATGCCCTGGGTGAAGGCCTGCCGCAGTTCTGTGTCCACGTTCACCTTGGCGACGCCCAGTGAAACCGCCTTGCGGATCTGATCGTCCGGTACGCCGGAGCCACCGTGCAGCACAATCGGCTTTTTGACGATCTCGCGGATCTCTTGCAGGCGTTCGAACGCCAGCTTGGGCTCCTGCTTGTACAGGCCGTGAGCGGTGCCGATGGACACCGCCAGATAATCCACCGTGGTCGATTGAGCAAACTGCAGCGCTTCATCACTGCTGGTGATCAGGGCGTCTTTTTCGTCGACCGAAATATCATCCTCGGTGCCGCCGATCTTGCCGATCTCACCTTCGACCCCAATGTTCAGCGCGTGGGCCACGTCCGCCACGGCACGGGTGATCCGCACGTTTTCGTCAAATGACAGGTGAGAGCCGTCAAACATCACCGACTGGAACCCGGCCTGCACCGCATGCATGGTCTGTTCGAAGCTGCGGCTGTGATCCAGATGGATGCACACCGGCACCGTGATATCGTGCATAAACGCATCGATCATCGCCTTCATGGGCTCCAGACCCATCACGCTAATCACTTTCTGCCCCACCTGGATCATGATCGGGGCCTGCTCCTGTTCGGCTGCCAGCAAAATGGCGCGAATGGTTTCGGCGTTGTGTGCGCTGAACGCGCCGATGGCATAGCCGTTTTCCCATGCATGTTGGATCATGGTGTTACCAGATAAATAAGGCATTTCTTCTCCCCTCTGCGCGCTGCATAGCAACCGCAATTACGTTAAGTGTTACGCGTGATCCGCTCTGCCCGAAGCAGTACGAACCTGTTCCAAAATGGCACTCCAATCCTGACGCCCGCGCCCGCTGGCCCGCGCCTGGCTGTAAACCTCGCGTGAGGCCGCGCCCATCGGCATGGCAACGTGCAACTGATTGGCTACATCCAGCGCTATGCCCAGATCCTTGTGCGCCAGATCGATCATGAACGCCGGGCTGAGATCGCCCTTCAGCACCTTGTTCGGCCAGGTGGTGGTGAAATGCCCTTTGCCTGCCGGTGTGCCGCTCATCACTTGCAGCGCAACGTCAAACGACAGGCCCAGCGCCTCGCACAGCACCGCAGCTTCGGCAGACAGCGCGTTGAGCGCGATGCTCATGTAGTTGTTGATCAGCTTCACGCGGATCCCCATGCCTGGCCCACCGGCGTTGATCAGCTCCGATCCCATCGCCATCAGCACTGGCGTAGCACGCTCCACCTGCTCGGCAGTGCCCCCCGCCAGGATCAGCAACGTGCCAGCCTGAGCATGGTCTGAAGTCCGCCCTACCGGGGCATCCATCAGGCTAAAGCCCCGGGCCTGCATCTGGGCAATCAGTCGGTCCGTTTGCAGCGGGTGGATGGTGGACATATCCATCACCAATGCCGCAGGCGATAAGGTGCAGCACACCCCCTCGGCACCCAATAACACCTCATGCACCAGTTCGCCGTTAGGCAACATGGTGATGACGAACTCCGCGTCCTGTGCCGCCTGCGCCGGGCTGGTTGCCGCCTTGGCCCCTTGAGCTACCAAGGCGCTGACCGCCGCCGGGCTGATATCAGAAACGTTCAGCCGGTGCCCCTGCTTGATCAGGTTGCTGGCCATCGGCGCGCCCATTTGCCCTAGCCCGATAAATGCGATCTGTGCCATGGTTCTCTCCTGTTGGTTACCCGTGTCATCTCTGTGTCATTTTACTGGCCACAAATCAGACCATTTTTGTCTGTTTTTGATCGTATTTGTAATTTATGGTCAAAAAATTGACAGCCGTCACTCTTTTAACATTTGAGTGAATTAAAATGGTGGCAGCGTGATCGGTAGCCACTTTTTGCTGAAAACCGTTCGCTTACCACAGCTCAACATCCAGGGATCCAGATCATGACTCGAATCGCATGCGTAGGCATTGCAGTGCAAGACCGCCTGTATTACGTAGAGAAACTGCCTGAAGGCGGGGGGAAATATGTTGCCACCGACTACCGCGAAATTGGCGGAGGCCCGGCGGCAACGGCTGCGGTGGCCGCAGCCAGATTGGGCGCAGAGGTGGATTTCATTGGCCGGGTCGGGGACGATGCCACCGGGCAAACCCTGTTGGCCGAGCTGGGCAGCTTTGGCGTCAATGTCAGACATGCCCGCCGTTGCCCACAGTCGCGCTCATCACAATCGGCAGTGCTGGTGGACGCCTTGGGTGAACGCATGATCATCAACCATCCCAGCCCAGATTTACCCGAGGATGCCGGATGGCTGCATGACATCGACTTTAGCCAGTACGACGTGGTGTTGGCGGACGTGCGTTGGCATCAAGGGGCATTGACCGCCTTCACCTTGGCCCGGCGCGCGGGTGTCACTACCCTGTTGGATGCCGATGTCACACCACAAGATATCCGCCCGCTGGTTGCTTTGGCCGACCATGCCGCCTTCTCCGAACCGGGTTTGCTGCGGATGACGGGACAAACGGACATCGAGCAGGGATTGCGTGCAGCAAAAAATGACAAAAACGGACAAGTTTATGTCACTCAGGGCAAGCATGGCTGTTTCTGGCTGGAAAACGCTCAACTCAAACATCAGCCTGGCTTTCGGGTTGAGGTGGTGGATACCACGGGGGCCGGAGACGTTTTTCACGGTGCGCTAGCGGTAGCCCTGGGTTCACAACCTGATATAGCCCAGGCGGTGCGTTATGCCAATGCAGTTGCCGCATTGAAGTGTACTCGTCCTGGCGGGCGCGCTGGCATCCCCAATTGTGATCAAACTGACTCTTTCCTGGCCAGTTTTGTATAATATGGTTGGCGATGACAATATTAAGAGAGTGGAATATGAATCTGACTGAACTTACCGGCAACCCACGCCACGATCAGCTGATTCAGTTGATCGCCCAGCGCGGCTATATGAACATCGACGAGCTGGCACAATTGCTGGAGGTTTCAACGCAGACGGTCAGGCGCGATATCCGCAAACTGAGCGACCAGGGGCTGATTAGCCGCCATCATGGTGGGGCGGGCCGTGCCTCTAGCGTGGTCAACACGGCCTTTGAGCAACGGGAACTCTCTTACACTCAAGAGAAAATTGCCATTGCGGAAGCCATTGCCGATTACATTCCCGATCGTTCCACCCTTTTTATCACCATAGGCACTACCGTTGAACATGTTGCCCGAGCGCTGATGAACCATAACCACTTGCGCATCATTACCAACAGCCTGCGGGTGGCACATATCCTGTATAAAAATACCGAGTTCGAAGTGATGGTGCCGGGCGGCACACTGCGCCCCAATAATGGCGGTATCATCGGCCCCAGCGCCGTAAGCTTTGTGGAGGGCTTTCGCGCCGATTACCTGATCACCAGCGTAGGGGCAATCGAAGCCAACGGCGATCTACTGGAATTTGACGTGAATGAGTCCGGCGTGGTGAAGGCGATGATGGCGCACTCACGCCATATTCTGCTAGCAGCGGACCACACCAAGTTCCATGCCTCAGCAGCGGTAGAGATCGGCAATACCCGCCAGGTGACCGCACTATTCACCGATACACCTCCCCCTTCGGCAGTGGGAACCTTGTTGCAGCAGCAGCAGGTGGAGTTGGTGATCATCCCCACCCATAGCGAAGAACCCACGCTGTGATCCAGCGGCGCTAAACTCGCTGATTTTCCTGCCGTTCATTAATGCACGCAGCGTTTTATTATGCGTGCATTAATTGCTCGTTTGACACCGCCAATATCCGCTTAAAATAGTTGCCAAAACCACCAATATATCCGGTCATTTCCGCTTAATGATTACGGTTAATTAACAATGTAAAAATCGGGTAATTTTGGCCAATCATCCGCCGTGAAATGACGAGAAAAATCCGAGGATAGGGACATTGAGGGTTGTCTCAGAATGTCAGTGTGTTAGGGTATAGGGCACTCTTATTTTCTATTAGGACAACTTTATCGTTTGATAATAAACCACAGGAAACAGCACATTGCATGGCAATTAAACTAGAAGTAAAAAATTTATATAAGATATTTGGTGAGCACCCGGAACGCGCATTTAAGCTGATAGACAAAGGTTTGACGAAAGACCAGCTGTTAGAGAAAACGGGGTTATCACTTGGCGTCAAGAACGCCTCTCTGGCCATTGAAGAAGGCGAGATATTTGTCATCATGGGGCTTTCCGGTTCCGGTAAATCCACCTTGGTACGCCTTCTCAATCGTCTGATAGAACCCACCCGCGGTGAGGTGCTGATTGACGGCGAGGATATATCAAAAATATCCGATGCTGCGCTGCGCACCGTACGGCGAAATAAGATCAGCATGGTGTTCCAGTCATTCGCCTTAATGCCGCATATGAACGTATTAAATAATACCGCCTTCGGCATGGAATTAGCGGGTATTCCTTTACAGGAACGCCAGGAAAAAGCGCTGGATGCTTTGCGTCAGGTTGGGCTGGAAAATTATGCCAATGCTTATCCCGATGAACTGTCCGGTGGTATGCGCCAGCGTGTCGGCTTAGCCCGCGCCATGGCTAACGATCCGGATATATTGTTAATGGATGAAGCCTTCTCTGCGCTGGACCCATTAATTCGTGCCGAGATGCAGGATGAGCTCGTTAAATTACAGGCAAAACATCAGCGCACCATCGTATTTATTTCCCACGATCTGGATGAAGCGATGCGTATTGGCGATCGCATTGCCATTATGCAGGGCGGCGAAGTGATCCAGGTAGGTACCCCGGATGAGATATTAAATAATCCGGCCAATGATTATGTGCGCACCTTCTTCCGCGGCGTCGATATCAGCCACGTTTTCAGTGCCAAAGATATCGCCAAACGTCGCCCGGTGACCCTGATCCGTAAGACCCCCGGTTTTGGTCCGCGCTCTGCATTGCAGATCCTGCGTGATGAAGACCGTGACTATGGCTACGTGCTTGAACGCGGCCAGAAATTTATCGGCGTGGTATCGATAGACTCTCTCAAGCAGGCGCTAGCGGCCAATCAAACGTTGGACGAGGCCTTGCTGGATGCCCCACTGCCCGTTCCGGCCGATATGCCGCTGAGCGAGCTGATCTCACTGGTAGCACAGGCCCCTTGCGCCGTGCCGGTGGTCGGGGAAGACAACAACTATATCGGTATTATTTCCAAAGGCATGCTGCTGCAGGCTTTAGATAAAGAGGGCCCTACGAATGAGTGATAATCAGGATCCATGGGCAACAACTGCCACATCCCCTAACGATGCCCCGGTAAGCCAGGCTGCCACCAGCAGCGATCCCTGGGCAACCGGCGCACCGTTAGACAGCGTGCCACATGATGCCGCTAATCAGGCCGCATCGAGCGCTGACTGGCTTAACAGCGCCCCAGTGGAGCCCGAGCACTTTAGCCTGCTGGATCCGTTCCACAAGGCTTGGGTGCCGTTTGACAGCTGGGTCACCCACGCCATTGATTGGCTGGTGCTGCACTTCCGTCCGCTGTTCCAGGGCATTCGGGTGCCGGTGGATTTCATTCTCAGCGGTTTCCAGCAGTTTCTGCTGGGCATGCCTGCTCCAGTCGCCATTTTGCTGTTCTCGCTGATCGCCTGGCAGATATCCAGCCTCGGCATGGGGGCCGCCACGCTGCTGTCGTTAGTCGCCATCGGCGCTATCGGGGCCTGGTCACAGGCGATGGTCACACTGGCGCTGGTGCTCACCGCCCTGTTCTTTTGCATCCTGATCGGCCTGCCGTTAGGCATATGGTTGGCACGCAGCAAACATGCCGCCAAGGTGATCCGGCCACTGCTTGATGCCATGCAGACCACGCCAGCCTTCGTCTATCTGGTACCGATCGTCATGCTGTTCGGTATCGGTAACGTGCCGGGGGTGGTGGTTACGATCATCTTCGCCCTGCCGCCCATCGTGCGTCTGACCATTCTGGGCATCAAGCAGGTGCCGGAAGATCTGATCGAAGCTGCCGAATCCTTCGGCTCCAGCCCGCGCCAACTGCTGTTTAAAGTTCAGTTGCCGCTGGCCATGCCAACCATCATGGCCGGGGTTAACCAGACGCTGATGCTGGCGCTGTCGATGGTGGTTATCGCCTCGATGATTGCCGTAGGCGGTCTGGGCCAGATGGTGCTGCGTGGCATCGGCCGCCTGGATATGGGGCTGGCCGCCGTAGGTGGCGTCGGTATCGTTATTCTGGCCATTATTCTCGATCGCCTCACCCAGTCTCTGGGGCGCGATCGCCGCAGTAAAGGGCTAGGCCGCTGGTATACCCACGGCCCAATAGGGTTGATCGCTCGCCCGTTTATCAAAAAAGCCTGATGGTACTTCCCGCCAGCGGCTTTCTGCCCTGGCGGGCTATCTCCAAACAACATCAATAACAGAGGAAAAACTATGCGCACTACAGGGATCTGGGCGATTGCCCTTACCACACTGCTTGGTTCACAGGTTGCTTCCGCTGCTGATTTGCCAGGAAAAGGTATTTCGGTACAACCGATACAGAGCACCATCTCCGAGGAGACCTTCCAAACGCTGCTGGTCAGCAAGGCATTGGAAAAACTCGGTTATGACGTCAAAGAGCCGCGTGAGGTGGACTACAACGTGGCCTACACTTCCATCGCCGCAGGGGATGCCACTTTTCTGGCGGTGAACTGGGATCAGTTGCACGCCGATCAGTATCAGGCCGCCGGGGGCGATAAAAAATTCTATCGTGAAGGGGCTTACGTCAGCGGTGCCGCTCAGGGTTACCTGATCGACAAAAAAACCGCCGAGCAGTATCACATCACCAACGTTGAGCAGCTAAAAGATCCGAAAATAGCCAAGCTGTTTGATACCAACGGTGACGGCAAAGCCGACTTGACCGGCTGCACCCCGGGCTGGGGCTGTGAAACGGTGATTAATCACCATATCGAAGCC
>NZ_JBKJYW010000247.1:0-3839 GCF_046715635.1 Serratia sp. (in: enterobacteria) | reverse complement strand
GGGAAAACCGCTGGAGTGGCGCTAACGTGCTGGGTGCCAGCTTTATTGGCTCCGATCTGTCCGGCGGGGAGTTCAATCAGTTTGACTGGCGGGCCGCCACCTTCAACCACTGCAATCTGACCGGCGCAGAGCTGGGGGAGATGGATATCCGCCAGGTAGATCTGGAGGGAGTACAGTTGGATAGCCAGCAGGTCGTCGGGTTAATCGATCGGCTGGGGATAATCCTGGTCAGTGACTCCTGACTGCCAGCCGCCATCACCGTACCTAATACGCCATTACGATAAATCATCGGCCATCGCCTTGATTTTATTGCGCCGTTCGCCAATGATTCCAAAACCCTTTCCCATCCCCAAGGATCCGTATGAACTCATCGGCCACTGTTCTCTACACTGATAGCGACTTTTTCAGCCCCTATGCCATGTCGACCTTTGTGGCGCTCACGGAGAAAGGCATGGCGTTTACCGTCAAGCCGGTAGATCTCTCACTGGGAGAACAGCAAAGCCAGGCCTACGGCAGCCTGTCGTTAACGCTGCGGGTACCGACGTTGGTGATGGGCAGCTTCCAGCTTTCCGAGTCTTCCGCCATTGAGGAATATCTGGAAGAGCTCCATCCCGCCCATCCGCTCTATCCGCGTGACATCAAACAGCGCGCCAAAGCCCGTGAGATCCAGGCATGGTTGCGTAGCGATCTGTTGCCGCTGCGGGCCGAACGCCCAACCGAGGTGATTTTCAGCGCGGTCAAATTTCCCCCATTAAGTGCAGACGCTCAACGGGCAGCCCAAAAACTGCTGACGGCGGCGGGAAAGTTGCTGAGCCACGGCCAGGATCACCTGTTCCACGAATGGTGCATCGCCGATACCGATCTGGCTCTGATGCTCAACCGGCTGGTGATACACGGCGATCAGGTACCGGAACCGCTCCGCCACTATGCACAAAAACAGTGGCAGCGCCCATCGGTGCAGGCGTGGTTGGCATTACCAGAGAAAATGCACGGTTAAAAAAACCGGCAGCCACGACGCCGCCGTTCTCAACGGTGAGAAACATCACTTCTTGCTCGGAGGAAGCACTCCCCGCCAGCGCAAGCCACCGGGGAGCGTTCAAGTCTTGAGGGTTAACAGCTTACGTCAATACACAGATATTTCAGTTCCAGATACTCTTCGATGCCGTAGCGAGAGCCTTCGCGCCCCAGCCCAGACTGTTTGATACCGCCGAAAGGCGCTACCTCGTTGGAGATCAAACCGGTATTGATGCCCACCATGCCGTATTCTAACGCCTCTGGCACCCGCCATTGGCGGGCAGCGTTTTGCGTAAACAGGTAAGCAGCCAGACCAAATTCGGTATCGTTGGCCATCGCGATAGCTTCCGCTTCGTCATGGAAACGGAACAGCGGCGCCACCGGGCCAAAGGTTTCTTCTTTGGCAAAGCGCATTTGCTGCGTCACACCGGTCACTACCGTCGGCTGGAAGAAGGTACGTCCCAACGCATGCGGCTGCCCGCCGGTCGCGATCTGCGCCCCTTTGATTAGCGCATCATCAATGTGGCTCTGCACTTTCTCTATTGCGGCCTCATCGATCAGCGGCCCCTGCGTCGTCCCTTCCTGTGTGCCATCACCGACTTTCAGTTGCTCAACCGCGGCCACCAGCTTATCCACCAGGCGATCGTAGATGCCGTCCTGCACGTAAATACGGTTGGCGCAAACGCAGGTCTGCCCGCTGTTGCGGAATTTGGAGGCCATGATCCCAGCGACGGCCGCGTCCAGATTGGCGTCGTCAAACACGATCACCGGCGCGTTGCCGCCCAGTTCCAGCGAAAGCTTTTTAATGGTTGGCGCACATTGGGCCATCAGGATGCGCCCAACCTCGGTCGATCCAGTAAAGCTCAGCTTGCGCACTACCGGGCTGTCGCACAGCACTTTACCCACCTGTGCCGCTTCGCCGGTTACCACCTGCAATACGCCTGCGGGAATACCGGCATCCTGCGCCAGTTTAGCCAATGCCAGTGCAGTCAACGGCGTCTGCTCAGCCGGTTTGACGATCATGGTGCAGCCTGCGGCCAGAGCTGGGGCCGCCTTACGGGTGATCATCGCCGCCGGGAAGTTCCACGGAGTGATCGCCGCGCAGACGCCGATAGGCTGTTTCACCACCACCAGACGTTGCGAAGCCTGTGGTGCCTGTAATACGGCACCGTCAACACGTTTGGCTTCTTCGGCGAACCAGGTAATAAACGAGGCAGCATAGGCCACTTCACCACGCGCTTCCGCCAGCGATTTCCCCTGCTCAGCGGTCATCAGCTGCGCCAGATCTTCCTGAGCCGCCATGATTTTATCTGCCCAGGCCAGCAGCAATACGGAACGCTGCTTGGCGGTCTGTTGCTTCCAGCCGATTTGTGCCTGCTGCGCGGCGTTAATTGCCTGCTGGGTTTCCTCTGCGCTCACCAGAGGTACCGTTGTCAGCTCCACACCGTTAGCCGGGTTGATCACGGCTTCACGCTTGCCGCTACGCGCATCGCACCACTCGCCGTTAATCAGGCATTGGCTACGCAGCAGGTCGGGATTTTGCAGTTTCATGGATATTGCTCCTTATTGGGCCAGCGCGCGGGAAAGGATTGCCAGCGCCTGGTTAAACTGGGCATCAGGAATGGTCAGTGGGTATAGGAAACGGATCACGTTACCGTTCACTCCACAGCTGAGTAGCAACAGTCCTTCTTCCTGGGCTTTTTGCTGTACCTGACGGGTAAACTCCGGCGACGGTTTACCGGTTGCCGGGTCGTTGAACTCTACTGCCACCATGGAACCCAGCGCGCGGATATCCACAATCGCCGGGCAGTGGCTGCGTGCCTGTTGCAGCACCTCTACCAAATGTTGCCCCAAACGCTGGGAGCGTTGGCACAACTGCTCTTCTTCAATCACATCCAATACCGCCAGCGCGGCAGCAACGGCTAATGGGTTACCGGCGTAGGTACCGCCAAGGCCGCCAGGGGCTGGGGCATCCATCACTTCAGCACGGCCCGCCACGGCAGACAACGGCATGCCGCCAGCCAGGCTCTTCGCCATGGTGATCAGGTCCGGTTTCACCGCATAGTGGTCCATCGCAAACAGTTTGCCGGTACGGGCAAAGCCGGTCTGCACCTCATCGGCGATCAACAGGATACCGTGTTGGTCACACAGCGTACGCAGCGCCTGCATGAATTCTGCCGGAGCCACGTTAAAGCCCCCTTCACCCTGCACCGGCTCCAGCACGATTGCAGCAACCTGCTTGGGATCGATATCGGCCTTAAAGATGCGTTCCAGGCTGTTCATGGCATCTTCGGTGCTGACACCATACAGCGCATTCGGATACTGGCCGTGGAACACGGAGCCAGGGAACGGGCCAAAGCCCAGTTTGTAAGGGGCCACTTTGCCGGTCAGCGCCATAGTCATATAGGTACGGCCATGGAAACCGCCGCCGAAGGTGATCAGGCCTGGGCGCCCGGTATAAGCACGGGCGATCTTCACCGCGTTCTCTACCGCTTCTGCACCAGTAGTAAAGAAGGCGGTTTTACAGGTGCCTTCGATCGGAGCGCGCTGGTTGATTCGCTCTGCCAGAGAAATATAGCTTTCATAAGGAACGATCTGATATGCCGTGTGGGTAAATGCCTGGAGCTGTTTTTCAATGGCAGCGATCACCTTGGGATGACGGTGGCCGGTATTCAGCACGGCAATGCCCGAGGCAAAATCGATCACCTCATTGCCTTCCACATCCCACAGGGTGGCATTTTCTGCACGCTCGGCGTAAAAACCACACATCACGCCAATCCCTCTTGGGGTAGCGGCCAGACGACGTTGATTCAGTTCTGCGTTTT
>NZ_JBKJYW010000246.1:0-2653 GCF_046715635.1 Serratia sp. (in: enterobacteria) | reverse complement strand
AATGTTAGGATTATAACATTACTAACATCCAAAAGCGTTATTACACCCACTGAGGAATTACCATGACTACTGAACAGATTGATTACGCTCGCTATATCGACCATACCCTGCTGGCTATGGACACCACGGAAAGCCAGATCAACCAACTGTGCGAAGAAGCGCGTCAGCATAATTTCTATGCCGTTTGCGTTAACTCAGGTTATGTCCCGTTGGCCGCTCACCTGTTACAGGAAAGCAACGTTAAAGTATGCTCGGTTATCGGTTTCCCTCTGGGAGCTGGTCTGACCGTATCCAAGGCTTTCGAAGCCAAAGCCGCCATTGCCGCTGGCGCACAGGAAATCGACATGGTGATCAACGTCGGTTGGCTGAAAAGCGGCCTGAATGACGAAGTGAAGGCCGACATCGCCGCGGTGCGTGAAGTTTGCGCGGCTATCCCGTTGAAGGTAATATTGGAAACCTGTCTGCTCAGCGATGAACAAATCGTTGTGGTTTGTGAGATGTGTCGTGAACTGGATGTCGCTTTCGTTAAAACCTCTACCGGTTTCAGCACTGGCGGCGCTCGTGAAGACCACGTCAAGCTGATGCGTGCTACCGTAGGCAGCGAGATGGGCGTCAAAGCCTCTGGCGCAGTGCGCGATCGCGCTACCGCAGGGAAAATGATTGCCGCCGGTGCAACACGTATCGGCACCAGCTCGGGCGTTGCGATCGTTTCTGGCGATGCGGCTGACACCGGTAACTACTGATTTTCGCTAGCTCTACCAAGTTATAGCGACATCTAATGCGGAGTAGTGCCCTTGCGGCACTACTCCGCATTATTGTGTTGGAGCGAACGAAAAAGACTTTTGGCTCCTTTATGCCCTTTGGCCACACTTGAGAAACCTGGGGATAAAACTGTAGGAATAACTGATGGAAACCCGGCGCGACGAACGTATCAACCGGCTAGTTCAGGCTCTAAAGCGTTCAGACAAGATCCATTTAAAAGAAGCAGCCGCACTGCTAGGCGTTTCGGAAATGACTATCCGGCGCGATCTCAGTGCCGAACCTGCTGCGGTGGTCTTGCTTGGGGGTTATGTCGTAGCCGATCCGCGTATCAACGGGGTCACCAATTATTTTGTCTCCGATCAGAAAGCCAAACAGGTGGCGGAAAAACGCCGTATTGGTATGTTGGCGGCACCGCTAGTCAACGAAAATGACACGGTGTTCTTTGACTGTGGCACCACCACCCCGGCAATTATCGACGCCATTGCCGATGAGCTTCCCTTTACCGCCATCTGCCACTCACTCAATACTTTTCTTGCGCTGCAGGACAAACCCAATTGCAAGGTGATCCTGTGCGGTGGCGAATTCAAGCCGAGCAACTACATTTTCACCGCCATTGGCCAGCATAACGAGTTGGACCATATCTGCCCTAACGTGGCTTTTATCTCAGCGGCAGGCATCACTTTGCAGCACGGCGCAACCTGCTTCAATTTTGATGAGTTGGCGATGAAACACAAAGCGTTAGACAAGGCGCAGCAAAAAATCCTGGTCGCCGACCACAGCAAATTTGCCCAAACCAAGCCCGCCTGCATCGGGCCGTTGGCGTTGTTCGATAAAGTGATCACCGATCGCCAGCCTGAAGCCGAATTCATCGAGTTTTTCAACCAACACGCGGTTGCTTTGCGTTTCTAATCTTGGCCTCACTGCGGTTTTATGCCGTGTCCCCAGGTGCCCATCAGCGCCACTTGGGGGGCGCGGCTGCAAATTCCTGGTTAAACTTAGGCTTTTTTTTAAGCAATTAAACTTAAAATATTCCTAATGGTCGATAATTACAGGTTAATAGATTGCAACAACTTGCCAGCGTTATTATTCCGCTCAGAACATTATTTCGGTAATTTGCATCAATTCTCACCCAGATAAAATGGCCACCAGCCTTAATTTTTGCCGTCCCCCCCTCTTTTAGCAAAAAATTATCGGCTATTTTTAATCAAATTATCAGTATTTATCCTTATTCGTATGATGATTGCATTCACTTTATTACGCCCGTCACTTTCCGGCCATTTCGATAACAAAAATCACTAAATAATTGTAAAAACAATCAGATAGAATTTCATCTCATAATAATAAAACGTGATCTATATCACTAAAACAGCTTAATCCGGCATTTTAGCTAGATCCAAACCAGCACATAAAATATATTGCTCGCCCTGACACATCAGGCAGGTTTTTATCTGGCTAAACATCATACAAACCGGATAAAGACTGTGGATTAAGTGAGGGCGCTTGCAGCATGATATTTCGCACAAACGCGCAACATTTGCATGAAAATTTACAATAAAAGCGTTTAACCGCGCACATCACGCATTTGAGAGCGAGATCACGGTTGTTTCTGCTGCAAATCGTTATCTTGCCGCCAACAAAATCGGTGGGCAGTTGCTCCTCCGACAGAAGCATCGGCGTTGGCCCCTTTAACAGCAGAAACCATTTTGGACAGGTTAGTCACATCATTAGCCTGATAAACAATTCGGAGGCGCAGTTCAACCTCTGGTTGTAACAACTGATTTTACCACTGGTGGCATAGCCACTTATTTCACCAGCGGATTTTAAACTTAAGTTTTTCTTTTTATTTTAAATTATCGTGTTCACCTCGGAGATATTTATGGACACTACACAG
>NZ_JBKJYW010000245.1:0-3768 GCF_046715635.1 Serratia sp. (in: enterobacteria) | reverse complement strand
ATGGTCCAATCGCGCAGGCGGTATTGGGTAAAGATGCCAAAGACCAGGCTAATATCGACAAGATCATGATCGATCTGGACGGTACCGAGAACAAATCCCAGTTTGGTGCTAACGCCATCCTGGCTGTTTCTCTGGCTGCTGCCAAGGCGGCTGCTGCCTCTAAAGGCATGCCGCTGTATGAGCACATTGCTGAACTGAACGGCACCCCAGGCAAGTTCTCTATGCCGTTGCCAATGATGAACATCATCAACGGTGGTGAGCACGCAGACAACAACGTTGATATTCAAGAGTTCATGATCCAGCCTGTTGGCGCGAAAACGCTGAAAGAAGCCGTGCGTATGGGTTCTGAAGTGTTCCACACCCTGGCTAAAGTGCTGAAGTCTAAAGGCATGGGCACTTCCGTTGGTGACGAAGGTGGCTACGCGCCAAACCTGGGTTCTAACGCCGAAGCGCTGGCTGTTATCGCTGAAGCGGTAAAAGCGGCAGGTTACGAGCTGGGTAAAGACATTACTCTGGCTATGGACTGTGCAGCGTCTGAATTCTACAAAGATGGCAAATATGTTCTGGCCGGCGAAGGCAACAAAGCCTTCACTTCTGAAGAGTTCACCCACTTCCTGGAAGACCTGACCAAGCAATACCCAATCGTGTCTATCGAAGACGGTCTGGACGAATCTGACTGGGATGGTTTCGCATACCAGACCAAAGTGCTGGGCGACAAAATCCAGCTGGTGGGCGACGACCTGTTCGTCACCAACACCAAGATCCTGAAAGAAGGCATCGAGAAAGGCATCGCTAACTCCATCCTGATCAAATTCAACCAGATCGGTTCTCTGACCGAAACTCTGGCTGCCATCAAGATGGCGAAAGACGCAGGCTACACCGCGGTGATCTCTCACCGTTCAGGTGAAACCGAAGATGCGACCATCGCTGACTTGGCGGTAGGTACTGCGGCTGGCCAGATCAAAACCGGTTCTATGAGCCGTTCTGACCGCGTTGCTAAATACAACCAACTGATCCGTATCGAAGAAGCGCTGGGCAACCGCGCACCGTTCAATGGCCTGAAAGAAGTTAAAGGTCAGTAATATCACGGTTTGATTCAGTAACGAATCAGTAAGCAAACGGAGAGTGCCGTAAAGGTGCTCTCCGTTTTTTTATGTCTGCGTTAAATGGACTCACCAATTTGTAACATGGCGTGATAATTAACCTGAGATTTTACTTAAGTCATGCAAATTTATTTCAGGGCTAATTAGCCCGTTTTTCGGCAATATTTTCTGCCGACGATCGTAATCTTCAGATGTCAGGATGGTCACTGGATAATCAATAAAGACACCAACAAGGAGATTAA
Organism: Serratia sp. (in: enterobacteria); assembly: GCF_046715635.1. Classification (GTDB taxonomy): domain Bacteria; phylum Pseudomonadota; class Gammaproteobacteria; order Enterobacterales; family Enterobacteriaceae; genus Chania. Next base: position 2,423 of record NZ_JBKJYW010000245.1, on the reverse strand, counting down.
AATTAATAAAGTGATGGGAATAATCCTAACTTCGGGTAATACCCCTAAAAAGGCCGATATGTTTCAAAATATTTCAAATGATAACTAATTAATTCAATGCCAATTTTAACTTATTGATATTTATTGATTTAATTTGGCAATAATACGGATTTAATAAATGTAACAGAGTATGAATTCAATTCATTCTCTCGTATAGCTTCGAAAAAAGGGTTGTTAAGAAAATTCCTGGTTTGCTAGACTGGCTCCACCTGTCCACAGGGCATCTGAGAAAGATGGTGTGACATGGATATTCTTAGTGAGTTTAAGCCAGTAGATAATTACTGCCAGGACTGCTTTATTGGAAAAAGTAAATTAAAAGGATTTCTTATGAAAATCAAAATGATGACTCTCGCTTTAATTGCATTCTCTAGCACCTCGATGGCGGATTCTGCCAACACAGTGCAATTCAAGGGTGAAGTTAGTACTCAAACCTGCTCGGTTAATATTAACGGCAATGAAACCAATCCTGTGGTGTTACTGCGTACGGTTGCGGCCAACTCGCTCGCGACCAAAGGCGCCACCGCTGGTGAAACCACCTTTACCGTTAACGTGACCGGTTGTACTACCGCAGCCAGCGATACCTCCATCAAAACGGTATTTGTCGGTAATAATGCCACCACTAATGGCAACTTGGGTAACACCGGTGATGCAACCCACGTTTCTATTCAATTGTTGGATAGCGATGCCACCACGCCATTGAGCTTTGCGACTAATTCAACGGCTACCACCAGCGCAATGACGCTGGCAACCGGTGCGGTATCAACGTCGCAAGAACTGGTTGCCCGTTATTATGCCGAAGAGGCTGGAGTGACTGCAGGTTCGGTGATCGCCACGGCACAATATGCGATTACGTATAAATAATACTCTGCCGTTCCAGGTTGTTTCCGCCACTGGGCTCAAGCCTGATGGCGGGAAATAACCCGTTACCCACAATAATGTCAGCATTACCCGAAACGCTAAGTGGTGCTGGGTTATTTGTCTTGTTGACTGGTCTCTCTTATGGCGTACACCACACGCACCTATTCTTGTTGGGCGGCATTGTTGTTCAGCCTGACATTGCTGATTATCGATAGCGCTGCTGCCAGCGTCACCATGCTGGGTAACCGAGTGATCTACCCGGCTCAGGCACGCGAGAAGACGCTGCAGTTTACCAACGACGATGCTGCCCCGGCGCTGATCCAAGTCTGGCTTGATATCGATAATGACAAATCGACGCCGGAAACGGCCGATGCCCCATTTATTGCATCGCCACAGATTTTCCGGATGAATGCTCATAGCGGGCAGATGGTACGGTTGATGTACGCCGGAAAAGGCTTACCGACCGACCGCGAATCCCTGTTTCACCTTAACTTTCTCCAGGTACCCGCCGTCAAACAAAGCGAAACGGATAAAAATAAGCTGGTGCTGTTGGTCAGCAACCGGCTGAAGGTGTTCTATCGGCCCGAAGGGCTGCCGGGAGAAGGCAATCAGGCGGGCAAACAGTTGCGCATCCAGCGTAATGGCAATGCATTACAGGTCAGTAATCCAACGCCTTATTATGTCAGCATCAGCTATGCCAAAAGCGGCAATAAAAACCTGCATATTGAACCGGCCGATATGGTCGCGCCTTTTTCTCAGGTGAGTTGGCCGCTGGGTTCTGCGTTCCCCAAAGGGAAGCTGAAAGTGGTGCTCGGTATCATGAATGATTACGGAGTAGAGGTTCCTGTCACTCTAGAGACGCAGCACTGAAAGAAAGGACAGGGAGGTCCTGATGTCGATAAAAAACTATCCCACAATTCCGTCTCTGCTATCAACGTGCTGCCGTTATGGCTTTTTTTGGCTCTCTCTGGGCGGGATCTCCCTGGCACAAGGCGCGACGGACGATTACGCCTTCGATGCCGATTTACTGCGTGGCAGCGTTTTCAACACCACGCAACTCGAACAGTTCAACCAACAGGACCTGGTGACGCCGGGTAACTATGAGGTCGAGCTGTTTACCAACGGTGCGTTTGTTGAACGTAGCCAAATCCGCTTTGTCCTGGGCGACGATCGGCACGTATTACCGTGTTTTGAGCGGCAACAGCTGGAGCGCCTTGGCCTAAAGGAAGTACCGGCGGCGCCTGCGGAAGGCTGTCTGCAACCTGGGCGCGATCTTAAAGATATTCAGGTTCAGGCCGATATGTCACAACTAAGATTGGATCTCAGCATTCCACAGAGTTTGCTGAACCATAAACCCCGTGGCAGCGTTAGCCCTGGCAGCTTGAGCAGTGGTGAATCAATGGCGTTTTTCAACTACAACGTTAACCAATATCACGTCAACTACCGCCAGGGGCAGACCAAGGATCTCAACTCTACCTTCGCCAACCTGAACGGGGGTTTTAACCTGGGGTTATGGCGTTACCGCC
>NZ_JBKJYW010000244.1:0-8964 GCF_046715635.1 Serratia sp. (in: enterobacteria) | reverse complement strand
CCAAGGATACGGTTCCCGACAGCCCGCCTTCGGAAATCTATGCTACTGCCCAGCAAAAACTGCAGGACGGTAACTTTAAGGGCGCGATTACGCAACTCGAAGCGTTAGATAACCGCTATCCATTCGGGCCGTACTCTCAGCAGGTCCAATTGGATCTGATTTATGCCTACTATAAATCTGCCGATTTACCTTTGGCTCAGGCCTCTATCGATCGCTTTATGCGTCTGAACCCAACGCATCCGAACATCGACTACGTCATGTACATGCGCGGTCTGACAGATATGGCGTTGGATGACAGTGCACTGCAAGGCTTCTTCGGGGTTGACCGTTCTGACCGCGATCCACAGCATGCCCGCGCCGCATTCCGCGACTTCAGCCAGCTGATCCAGCAGTATCCGAACAGCCAATACGCGACCGATGCCTACAAGCGTCTGGTATTCCTGAAGGACCGTCTATCCAAGTACGAGCTCTCAGTGGCGGAATACTACACTAAACGTGGCGCTTACGTCGCGGTAGTTAATCGCGTTGAGCAGATGATGCGTGAATTCCCGGATACCAAAGCGACCCACGATGCGCTGCCGCTGATGGAAAACGCCTATCGCCAGTTGCAATTGACTGCTCAGGCCGACAAGGTAGCGAAAATCATCGCCGCCAACGCGTCTTGAGTATTTGAGACGGGTACAAAAACAAAACGGCAGCTTCGGCTGCCGTTTTCATTTGCTGCAAATTCAGCCATTACCAGGATAAATACACAAGCAAAAACACGGTGTTAGCAAGGCTGCACCACCGGTTAACCTATCGATAATGCGCGTTCTGCTGCCAAGACTCAAGCGTTAGATGGCGGTTTCAGACGCTAAATCACAGATTGAACTAACTTTGCAAAAAGTGACAAAAATATGTGTTTTCCATCACGCATTTCGGCAAAAAGAGCGGTATGCTGAATCTATCCAAGACGGAAAGACAGAGAGGTAAGTTATATGACACTCAACATTACCAGCAAACAAATGGATATCACCCCCGCAATCCGTAATCATGTCGAAGACCGTCTCAGTAAACTGGAAAAGTGGCAGGCGCAGCTGATCAACCCACACATTGTCTTATCTAAAGAACCTAAAGGGTTTGCCGTCGACGCGACCATTACCACCCCTAACGGCCCGCTGGTTGCCAGCGCCAAACATGAAGACATGTATACCGCCGTTAATGAACTGATTGCCAAACTTGAGCGTCAGTTGAACAAAGTACAACACAAGAGCGAGGCCCGCCGCGCTTATGCCAGCGTGAAAGACCTGGCTCCGGTAATCACGCAGGAAGAAGAGGAATAACTCTGCAAGTGATTGTTTCACATCAAACGCGCCCGAGGGCGCGTTTTTTGTCTGCCGGTTTCTATTGACACAGTGAAAAGCCAGCGGTTACCTTAAACCTTGATTTACACACATTTTGGAACGCCATGAGCCGTAAACCGTTTTTCTTCGCATTCTTTTTTACCTTCCCCTGATTGGGAGGCGTTTCGTCGTGTGAGAAAGAATGCGAAGACGAACAACCAAGCCTCCTCAAGCAGGGGGCTTTTTTTATGGCTATTCGACAACCCGCCCCGTTGGACTTCAAGCTGCGACCTGCAAGACGACGGGAATAGAAGAATACAAGGCAAAGCTGATTATGACTGATAACCCGTTACTCGTGCTGCGCGAACGCATCAGCGCACTGGATATGAAATTGCTGGCCCTGCTGGCTGAGCGCCGTGAACTGGCGGTGGAGGTGGGCAAAACCAAACTGCATTCGCACCGCCCGATCCGTGATAAAGAGCGTGAACGCGATCTGTTGGACGCCTTGATCAGCGCCGCCAAACCTTATGATCTCGATGGTTTTTACGTCACCCGCCTGTTCCAGCTGATTATCGAAGACTCCGTGCTGACCCAGCAGGCCCTGTTGCAACACCAGCTTAACCAGACTAGCCAACATTCCGCACGCATTGCTTTCCTGGGGCCAAAAGGCTCTTATTCACATCTGGCTGCCCGCCAATACGCCGCACGCCATTTCGATCAGCTCATCGAATGCGGCTGTCAGAAATTCCAGGACATCTTTACCCAGGTGGAAACCGGCCAGGCGGATTACGCCATTTTGCCGATAGAGAACACCAGCTCCGGCTCTATCAACGATGTGTACGACCTGCTGCAACATACCAGCCTGTCGATCGTAGGTGAGTTAACCCTGCCGATCGATCACTGCGTGCTGGTAGCCAGCGACACCGATCTACAGCAAATCGAAACCGTTTATAGCCATCCGCAGCCTTTCCAACAATGCAGCCAGTATTTAAACCGCTATCCACACTGGAAGATTGAGTATTGCGAAAGCACCGCCGCCGCAATGGAGAAGGTCGCCAAGCTGAACTCGCCAAAAGCAGCGGCGTTGGGCAGTGAAGCCGGTGGGGCATTGTATAACCTGCAAGTGCTGGAACATAACCTGGCTAATCAGCAGCAGAACATCACTCGTTTCATTATTCTGGCACGTAAAGCGATTGAGGTTTCCGAGCAGGTTCCGGCCAAAACCACGCTGATCATGGCTACCGGTCAACAATCCGGTGCTCTAGTGGAAGCCCTGTTGGTGCTACGTGACAATGGCATCATTATGACCAAGCTGGAATCACGCCCGATCAACGGTAACCCGTGGGAAGAGATGTTTTACATTGATGTACAGGCTAACCTGCGTTCTGTCGCGATGGAAAAAGCATTGAAGGGCCTGACACCGATTACCCGCTCGCTGAAAGTGCTGGGCTGTTATCCAAGCGAAAACGTGGTGCCGGTCAATCCGTCTTAAGTAGCAAAAAGGGTTCGGCTATGCCGAACCCTTTTTCATCTATTGACGGCTATCGTTCGCCTGGCGCAGCAAGGAACGGCTCTCTACCAGGAAGCGCTGAGCATAATCACCAAACCAGTGCTCTACCTTCTGGAAGCTTTGAATAAAGGCCTGCTTGTCGCCCTGTTCCAGCAGCTTGATCGCCTCACCAAAGCGCTGATAGTAGCGTTTGATCAGATGAATGTTCTCTTCTGAAGACATGATGATATCGGCGTACAGCTGCGGATCCTGTGCAAATAGCCGCCCTACCATCGCCAGCTCCAACCGATAGATCGGTGAAGAGAGCGCCAGCAACTGCTCCAGTTGTACGTTCTCTTCGGCCAGATGCAGGCCGTAAGCAAACGTAGCAAAGTGGCGCAGCGCCTGGATAAAGGCCATATTCTGATCGTGTTCGACGGCGCTGATACGATGCAAACGCGCGCCCCAAACCTGCAACTGCTCCAGCAGCCACTGATAGGCCTCCGGCTGACGACCATCGCAGTACACCACCACCTGTTTGGCCACGCTGCCAACGTCCGGGCCAAACATTGGGTGCAAACCCAGCACCGGGCCGCCATGTACGGCCAGCATTGCCTGTAACGGACGGTTCTTCACCGAAGCCAGATCGACCAGAATGCAGTCCTGTGGCAGCGGCGGCAGTTGGGCAATCACCTGCTCGGTGATATGGATCGGCACGCTGACAATCACCATACCGGCATCCGCCAGCAGGGTATCCGCCTGTGGCCAATCCTCTTGATCCAACACTTTGACCTGATAACCCGACAGCGTCAGCAGCCGGTTGAACAGGCGGCCCATCTGGCCATTACCGCCAATAATGACGATAGGACGCAGCTGTGGGCACAGCGTTTTAAAGCCTTTGTCATTCTCACTGGTGTAGGATTCGCGCATCACGCGGCGCAGCACGTCTTCGATCAAATCTGGCGGAACACCGAGGCTTTCCGCTTCCTGGCGGCGAGAGGCCAGCATTGCCGCCTCCCGCTCAGGTACGTAAACCGGTAAACCGTAGTGGCTTTTGACTTCCCCTACTTCCGCCACCAGCTCCAGGCGTTTCGCCAACAGGGCCAGCAGCGCTTTATCTACTTCGTCAATTTGATCGCGCAATGCGGTCAGTTCAGCCACCATAACTCACTACTCTCCAGTGCGTGCCATCAGCGCAGCGCCGAGTTCCTGATGCATTTGGCGCAGCAGCGTCTCCGTGCTTTCCCAGTTGATACAGGCATCGGTCACTGAAACGCCATAGCGCATATCCACACGCGGCTGTTCAGAAGACTGGCTGCCCTCGTGCAGATTGCTTTCCAGCATGATGCCGGTAATTGAACGGTTACCCGCGTTGATCTGCTCAACGACGGATTCGGCAACCGCTGGCTGACGGCGATAGTCTTTATTTGAGTTGCCATGGCTGCAATCTATCATCAAGGACGGGTGGAGTCCCGCATCCTGCATCTGTTTTTCGCAGGCGGCAACGTGCTCAGCACTGTAGTTAGGCGTTTTACCGCCGCGCAGGATCACATGGCCGTCTGGGTTACCCTGGGTTTGCAGCAGGCAAACCTGCCCGGCCTGATTGATACCGACAAAACGGTGCGCCATGGATGCAGCGCGCATCGCGTTGATGGCCGTGCCCAGGCTGCCATCCGTACCATTTTTGAAGCCTACAGGCATTGAAAGGCCGGAAGCCATTTCACGGTGCGTCTGAGATTCTGTAGTACGCGCACCGATCGCCGACCAGCTGAACAGATCGCCCAGGTATTGCGGGCTGTTCGGATCCAGCGCTTCGGTCGCCAACGGCAGGCCCATGCCAACCAGATCGAGCAGTAGGCGACGCGCAATGTGCAAACCGGCTTCTACATCAAAGGATCCATCCATGTACGGATCGTTGATCAGGCCTTTCCAGCCAACGGTGGTTCTTGGCTTTTCAAAATAGACACGCATAACGATATACAGCTGATCGCTCAATTCAGCCGACAGGGTTTTCAGACGACGCGCGTAATCCAGCGCGGCATCAGGATCGTGGATCGAACATGGCCCACAGACCACCAGCAGACGGTGATCCTGCCCTTTAAGGATATTGGCAATGGTTTGGCGGGCCGTAGCGATTTCCGTTTCATCATTGGCACTGAGTGGGAACTGGTTCTTTAGCTCTTCCGGGGTGATCAGAACCTGTTCTGCACTGATATGTACGTTGTTGAGCGCGTCTTTTTGCATGATGCTATTCCTGTCGTTTGCCGTTGTGCGTGTGCGAAGTTAAAACATTGAGCGTTACAGGTGCTACCTTAACCACTCCTTGTAAAGTTTTCAATCCATTTGCTGTAAATAAAAAATTACCACGTAATACCAAGAAGAGCCCCGCCAGTTAAAAATAATGGGAAATCAACTTAATCACTTGTTTTATTTGAATTAAATAAAAAAAACAAACTGCTGAGGTGCAAAGAAGACTCGTCAATAACAACTGCCGTAAAAACCCGTAAGTGTAAATAAAAATGAACACATAAATCAGTTATTCATTCTCACTTGCGCGCTCAAAAAAACAACCTCCTCTCAGGGTAGGAGCGCTACATATTGCACCCGCTTAGCCAACACGTTGCTTGGCCCCGCCACACCCCCACCAAATTAAACAACTATAAAACAATTATCACACATTTAACTGTCAATTGATTTTCATTCCTTATTCATTTGAATCTATACCAGAAATAATAGTCACCCTATTGAATAAACATTGCGGGATCTCACAGTTATCCCCCGCTAAATAAATAACTATGGCGTAAATCGTTCACACCTCTTTAGGGGTACTCTGCGAAGACAGAGCCCGCACTGCCTGCACTGAGAAACGATGAGCGTTAGCAGTTTTTCTTTCTGACAAGGGACTCTCATGATCACGTTGCAATTCGCAATCATTATTATCTGCTTATTAGTTGGTACCCGATTTGGTGGTATGGGGCTAGGCTTAATAAGCGGTATTGGCTTATTTCTGCTGTGCTTTATATTCGGTTTGGAACCAGGAAAACCTCCAGTAGATGTCATGCTCACCATTTTGGCGGTGATCGGCTGTGCTTCGGTGTTACAAACCGCTGGCGGTCTGAATGTCATGATGCAATACGCCGAGCGGCTATTGCGCCGCCACCCGCAACACATCACTCTACTTGCCCCTTTTACCACCTGGACATTGACCTTCCTGTGCGGTACCGGCCACGTGGTCTACACCATGTTCCCGATCATTTCTGACATCGCCATCAAAAAAGGGATCCGGCCGGAACGCCCGATGGCCGTCGCCTCTGTCGCCTCGCAGATGGCCATCACCGCTTCCCCGGTTTCCGTGGCCGTAGTGTCACTGGTTTCGATCATTGCGGCCGGTCATGGGATCGGCAAGGCCTATTCTCTGCTGGAGATCCTGGCCGTTTCGATCCCGGCATCGTTGGTCGGCGTATTGATGGCGGCATTGTGGAGCCTACGCCGCGGTAAAGATCTGGATAAAGATGCGGATTTCCAGGCCAAGATCCAAGATCCAGAGCAGCGCGCCTATATCTATGGCGGTACAGAAACGCTGCTCAATCAAACATTCCCTAAGCAGGCTTACTGGTCCACGCTGATCTTCTTCGGCGCTATCGCTATCGTGGTCATGCTCGGTGCCTTCGCCGATCTGCGTCCTTCCTTTGCCGATGCCAAGGGCGTGTTAAAACCGCTGTCGATGAATCTGGTGATCCAGATGATGATGCTGATCGCCGGTGCCGTGATCCTGATGGGCTGCAAAGTCAAACCTAGCGATATCGCCAACGGTGCCGTATTCAAAGCGGGAATGGTCGCCATCTTCTCGGTATTCGGTGTGGCCTGGATGAGTGATACCTTCTTCCAGGCGCATATGGGAGAGTTAAAAGTGGTGCTGGAAGACGTGGTGAAAAGCCAACCCTGGACTTACGCCATCGTCTTGTTCCTGGTTTCCAAACTGGTTAACAGCCAGGCCGCTGCGCTGGCCGCCGTTGCACCAATGGCCTTGCAGTTAGGTGTCGAGCCTAAAATGTTGCTGGCCTTCTTCCCGGCGGCCTATGGTTACTTCGTGCTGCCAACCTACCCTAGCGATCTGGCCTGCATCGGCTTTGACCGTTCTGGTACCACACGTATCGGCAAATTTATCATCAACCACAGTTTCATCATCCCTGGCCTGATCGGCGTACTGTGCTCATGCATCACCGGTTATCTGCTGGTGATGACCTTCCTTTAATCGGGTTTCTGACGGCAACGGGCGAACCCCGTTGCCACGGTTAACACCGCAGTAAAAAGCCAATAGTATCACTAGACGAAAAGTGCATAAGTCCCCTCGTTAAACTAAAAACATAAGCTAACCAAGCCTATTTTTGTCCCCTCAGCGAACCGATATAATGTGATCGCCATCACTTATAATCACACTTAACTACTGGATCCAAAATGCTCTCTTTACGCGCTCGTCGCGCCATTCCGTTATATTTTAGCTGCTTGACTGCCTTCACCAGTATTTCCGTGTTCGCCGACAATACCCTCTTCACCGCGATGGACGATCCTACCACCGCCAAGAAGCCGTTTGATGGTAATGTTCAAGCTGGCTATAACGCCCAGTCAGGCAACACACAGAACTCGACCCTGTTGGCCAACACCAGCATGACCTGGTTTAACAGCGATACGGCTTACAGCCTGTGGGGCTCGGCAAACAACACCACCTCTTCTAACGTACGCTCCTCCGAGAAATACCAGGCCGGTGGCCGTACCCGTTATAATCTGACAGCTCGTAATTATATGTTCGGTCAGGTTGGCTGGTTGAACGATCGTTACAACGGTTACGACTCACGCTCTACGCTAACCGGGGGCTACGGGCGTCAGATCTTTAGCGAGCCGCGCCAGGATCTGCGTGTCGAATTCGGCCCAGGCGTACGCCATGACGAATACCACGGCGGTGGCCGCACCACCCGTGCCCTGGCCTATGGTGCAGCCAACTATTCCTACAAGCTGACAGACACGGCCCGTTTATCCGAAGGGTTATCCGCTTTGGCAAACGACGAAACCACCGTTAACTCCGAAACCGCGTTAAACGTCGCTATCAATAACGACTTCGCCCTACGGCTGGCCTACACGGTGACCTACAACACCAACCCACCGGCCTCAGCACCGAAAAATACTGATACGACCACATCTGTAACCGTGGTGTACGGTTTGTAATTTCGTCTCACAGCTCCGCGCAGCCCTCCTCTAAGCCCATCATTAATGGGCTTTTTTTATGCCTATCTGCAGAGTTACCATTTTGCTAAAAATAGCCCTATCTTGGCTTGACGACTTTAGCATTTTGATTAATACTGTATGCATATACAGTAATTATTGCTAAGGTAAAACCCATGATAAACCCGGCAAATGAGGCCAGTATCGACCCGCTTATCGTGGCCGACAGTCGCGTTATCCTACAGAGCAACCCGCTGCGACAGCAGATGTGGGGCTAATGCGATGGAGAGAATAACCTCATTCATTACCTACTCTGCAGCGCTATTTCTCGCCTGGCTAGGCAAGCTCTCACCGCAGGATGTTGCCTTTCTGATCGGCGCGGCTGTAGGGATCGGCACCTTCCTGGTCAATTGGTACTACAGACGCAAAAGTCTGGAGATCCTCAAAAGCATCGAACGCGATGCAGCAGCACGGAGACTTTTTGATGAACTCAATCGTTAAGCGTTGCAGCGCCTTGGCCATTCTGGCGATCGCCATGCTGCTGCCGCAGGCCAATCAGCTTAAGACTTCCGAACAAGGGTTGTACCTGATTGCCGATTTTGAGGGGTGCCAGTTAACCCCTTATCAATGCAGTGCTGGGGTGTGGACGCAAGGTATCGGCCATACGGCCGGTGTTATTCCAGGTAAATCCATCACACCAATGCAGGCGGCGGAAAACCTGCTGGAAGATATTCGCCGGGTGGAGAACCGCATGGCAGCCTGTCTGCCACTGCAGGTGCCCCAGGCCACTTATGATGCCGTTATGGCGTTTGCCTTTAACGTCGGTACGGGCGCCGCCTGCCGCTCTACCCTGGTTTATTTCCTTAACCATGGCCAATGGCAACAGGCTTGCGATCAGTTACCACGCTGGATTTATGTCAATGGCGTCAAAAA
>NZ_JBKJYW010000243.1:0-5319 GCF_046715635.1 Serratia sp. (in: enterobacteria) | reverse complement strand
ACAGCCAGGATGGCGTTAGCACCAAACTGGGATTTGTTCTCGGTACCGTCCAGATCGATCATGATCTTGTCGATATTAGCCTGGTCTTTGGCATCTTTACCCAATACCGCCTGCGCGATTGGACCATTTACTGCGGCAACGGCTTTCAGTACGCCTTTACCCAGGAAACGAGACTTGTCACCGTCACGCAGTTCCAGTGCTTCACGGGAACCGGTAGAAGCACCTGACGGCGCGGCAGCCAGACCGACGAAACCGCCTTCCAGATGAACTTCGGCTTCAACAGTTGGGTTGCCGCGTGAGTCGATGATTTCACGACCGATGACTTTAATGATTTTGGACATTAGGTTTTCCTCAGACAAGTTAAACTAAAACTCCAGACAAACAACGCGCGGTTTTGGCCGCGCGTTGCTTACTAAAACTCTTATTTTACCTGACCCTTCTGGTGATCGCCGGCCGCCTTGACGAAGCCTGCGAACAACGGATGCCCATCACGCGGCGTCGACGTAAATTCCGGGTGGAACTGACAAGCCACGAACCACGGATGATCAGGCAATTCAATAATCTCAACCAGCTTGTTATCCGCAGAACGACCCGCCACACGCATACCCGCGGCTTCGATCGGCTTCAACAGCATGTTGTTGACTTCATAACGGTGACGGTGACGTTCCACGATGGTTGGCTCGCCGTACATCTTGCGCACCAGGCTGTTGTCGGTCAGGTGGCATTGCTGGCCACCGACGCGCATCGTGCCACCCAGATCGCTTTCTTCGGTACGGACTTCGACGTTGCCGTCTTCGTCACGCCATTCGGTGATCAATGCGACAACAGGGTACTTACAGTCTGGCACAAATTCGGTGGAGTTGGCATTTTCCATCCCCGCCACGTTGCGCGCAAACTCCATCAACGCCACCTGCATGCCCAGGCAAATGCCCAGATAAGGGATCTTGTTTTCACGCGCGTAGCGTGCGGTCATCACCTTACCTTCCACGCCACGGTAGCCAAAGCCGCCTGGGATCAGGATCGCATCCAGATCTTTAAGCACTTCAACGCCGCGGGTTTCAACATCCTGCGAATCGATCAGCTTGATGTTGACGGTCAGACGGTTTTTCAGCCCGCCGTGCTTGAGCGCTTCAATCACCGACTTGTAAGCATCTGGCAGTTCGACATATTTGCCGACCATACCGATGGTCACTTCGCCGCCTGGATTGGCTTCTTCATAGATCACCTGCTCCCACTCGCCCAGATTGGCTTCCGGTGGTGTCAGGCTGAATCGTTTACAAATATAATCATCCAAGCCCTGAGATTTCAAGAGGCCTGGGATTTTATAAATGGAATCAACATCTTTCAGGGAGATAACCGCTTTTTCCGGTACGTTACAGAAAAGAGCGATTTTAGCGCGTTCATTAGCAGGAACTGCGCGATCGGAACGGCAGATCAGCACATCCGGCTGAATACCGATGGAAAGCAGCTCTTTTACCGAATGCTGAGTAGGTTTGGTTTTCACTTCACCCGCAGCAGCCAGGTACGGCACCAGCGTCAGGTGCATGTACAGCGTATGCTCACGGCCCACTTCCACCGCCATCTGACGAATGGCTTCCAGGAACGGCAGGGATTCGATATCGCCGACGGTGCCGCCGATCTCGACCAGCACCACATCGTGGCCTTCGGCCCCTTCGATAATGCGTTCTTTAATGGCGTTGGTGATATGTGGGATCACCTGTACGGTGGCACCCAGATAGTCGCCACGGCGCTCTTTGCGCAGCACATCGGAGTAGATACGCCCGGTGGTGAAGTTGTTACGACGCGTCATTTTGGTGCGGATGAAGCGCTCGTAGTGACCCAGATCCAGATCGGTTTCTGCCCCGTCTTCGGTGACGAAAACTTCCCCATGCTGAATCGGGCTCATGGTGCCCGGATCCACGTTGATGTACGGGTCCAGTTTCATGATGGTAACGTTGAGGCCACGGGCTTCGAGAATAGCCGCCAAGGAGGCTGCGGCAATGCCTTTACCCAGAGAGGATACGACCCCGCCGGTTACAAAAATATAGTTAGTTGTCATGCTGAACCTGAGAGTTTAGGTTTAAAGACGATGGAAGAACCAAGACGGGAAAGTAGTATACCCGAACCTCTCTTGACCTACAAACGATCGTTTTACCTGCCATCATCTCTGCCACCCTGGTGAGTTCATCCCGGTTTAATCGTTCGGCCCCCGTTTCAGAGCCTTTTAGAAACAATGAGTTAGCATAATAAACCGCGTTTAAACCAACATCTGAGGTAATAAAACACCTTAGATTTCAGTTTGTTGAGCTTTTCTACCGGTTAAACCAGATTCAGCAATCCACACCCAGAGCTTAACCGTTTCAGCTAGTATAAATATTGTCGCCGATCAAACAAGCGACACTGTTAGGACAACGCGACTAGCGATTAGTTTTCCAGGCTTTTTACCTGTTGCCAGGCTTCTTCCATTTGCTCCAGCGTGGCTTCCTGCATTGTCAGACCGCGGCTTTGCACGATTTCTTCCACCTGGCGGAAGCGGCGCTCAAACTTGCGGTTGGCCACCTGCAACGCCTTTTCCGCTTTATGACCCAGATGGCGGGAAAGATTGACCGTGGCAAACAACAGATCGCCAATCTCCTCTTCCAGCTTCTGCTCGTCCACCACCGCCTGCTGCGCTTCGTGCATCACTTCGTCCAACTCTTCGTACACTTTGCCCACGACAGGCCCCAACGTGTTCCAGTCGAAGCCGACAGCGGCACAGCGCTTCTGGATTTTATGAGCCTTCATCAGCGCCGGTAAGGCGTTGGGAATATCATCCAGCGCCGAGTGCAGCGCTTTCTCTGCCCGTTCACCGGCCTTCAACTGCTCCCAGCGGGCGGAAACCGCTGCGCTGTCTGCAGCCTCAGCCTCACCAAAGATATGCGGGTGACGGCGTTCCAGCTTGTCGCTGATGGCGTTGCACACCTGGTCGAAATCAAACAACCCCTGCTCCTGCCCCATCTGGGCGTAAAACACCACCTGGAACAGCAGATCGCCCAGTTCATCACGCAGATCGGCATAGTCCTGGCGCTCAATGGCGTCCAGCACTTCGTAGGTTTCTTCCAGAGTGTAAGGCGCGATGGTGGCGAAGGTCTGCTTACGGTCCCACGGGCAGCCTACCTGCGGATCGCGCAGGGTTTTCATAATGGTCAGCAGGCGTTGCAGTGGCGTTGATTGGGTCATGTTGAACTCTCTATCTAAAAAACTCGCACAAAATATGATGCCTGCACGAAAAGTAATACCCAATGGATTTCGAGTTGTATCTAGGTGGCAAGAACGTTACAAATCTGTCGGGAACAGATTTGGACAGCGCTTGCGTTGACCCAAAGGGTTGAGCCTCAAGGATGAGGCTCATCAATCCCCAGTCACTTAGTTAACTAAGTGACTGGGGTAAACGTTCGCAGCCAACAACGATACAGCTTGAAAGACGAAGGGTATTAAGCGCCGTGCAGGCGTTTGGCGTCTATAACGTCCGGCAGTTGGTTGAGCTTGGCCAACACGCGGCCCAGCACCACCTGGTTATAGATTTCGATGTCCATATCGATGGTGGCCAGCTGCTTTTTGGTGTCGCTGCGACTGGCGACGCCCAATACGTTGACCTTCTCGTTGGCCAGGATGGTGGTGATATCACGCAGCAAGCCGCTGCGATCGTTGGCCACGACGCGCACCACCAGCGAATAACCGCTGGAGTAGCTTTCCCCCCAGACCGCATCCACGATACGTTCAGGCGCGTGAGACTGCAGTTCTGCCAGTTGATCGCAATCCGCACGGTGGATCGAGATGCCGCGCCCCTGGGTGATAAAGCCGACGATGTCGTCACCCGGGATCGGCTGGCAGCAGCGGGCAATGTGGTGCATCAAATTGCCGACGCCTTCGACCACTACGCGGCCATTATCTTTGCTGCGGGCCGACGTTGCCGGGGCCTTCTGCTGGGTCAATTGGCGTAACGCTTCGCGATCCTGCTCCTCGGCGCTAGGCTTGTTGAGCTTGCCCTGCAGGAAGTTCACCATTTGGTTCAGACGGATATCGCCACCGCCAATCCCCGCCAGTACTTCATCCAACGAGTTGACGTTATAACGCGGGATCAGCAGCTTTTCGGCTTCCCGCAGGCTGATACCGAGGTGTTCCAGCTCGCTGTCCAGCATCTGCCGCCCGGCCAGGATATTTTTATCGCGATCCTGCTTGCGGAACCAGTTGTGGATCTTTGAGCGCCCACGGCTGGTGGTAATATAGCCCAGGTTCGGGTTCAGCCAGTCGCGGCTAGGGTTCGGCTGCTTCTGGGTGATGATTTCAATCTGATCGCCCATCTGCAACTGGTAGGTAAAGGGCACGATACGGCCGCCGATTTTGGCACCGATACAACGGTGGCCGACGTCGCTGTGGATATGGTAGGCAAAGTCCAGCGGCGTGGAGCCGGCTGGCAGATCCACCACGTCGCCCTTCGGCGTAAACACGTAGACGCGATCGTCGAACACCTGGCTGCGCACTTCGTCGAGCATTTCGCCCGAATCAGCCATCTCTTCCTGCCAGGCGATCAGCTTACGCAGCCAGGCAATGCGTTCTTCGTAGCCGGAACGCGCCGTAACCACCGCGCCTTCTTTGTATTTCCAGTGCGCCGCAACGCCCAACTCGGCATCTTCGTGCATCTGGCGGGTGCGGATCTGGATCTCCAGCGTTTTGCCACGCGGCCCGAGCACCACGGTATGGATCGACTGATAGCCGTTCGGTTTCGGGTTGGCGACGTAGTCGTCGAACTCATCCGGCAGATGGCGGAAATGGGTATGGACAATGCCCAATGCCGCATAGCAATCCTGCAGCCGCTCCACTACCACGCGTACCGCACGCACGTCGAACAGCTCGTCGAACGCCAGCGATTTCTTCTGCATCTTGCGCCAGATGCTGTAAATGTGTTTCGGGCGGCCATAAATGTCCGCCTTGATGCCTTCGATCTCCATCGCGTTATGCAATGAAGCCACGAAATCATCAATAAACTGCTCGCGATCGATACGGCGTTCATGTAGCAGCTTGGCAATGCGTTTATATTCATCGGGATGCAGATAGCGGAAGCAGAAATCTTCCAGTTCCCACTTCAACTGGCCGATGCCCAGGCGGTTAGCCAGTGGGGCGTAGATATTGGAACACTCTTTGGCCGCCAACACGCGTTCGTCTTCCGGCGCATCCTTCACTTCACGCAGGTGGGCGATGCGCTCTGCCAGCTTGATCACTACGCAGCGGAAATCTTCCACCATCGCCAGCAGCATGCGGCGCACGTTATCGACCTGC
>NZ_JBKJYW010000242.1:0-9945 GCF_046715635.1 Serratia sp. (in: enterobacteria) | reverse complement strand
GCCATTTCCGCTACGCTGCGGTGAGAGCGGCTGGCGGAAACCACCAGTTGGTCATCATTTTTTTGTTCTTCTGCCCAGGCCGTTGGTGCGAGCATTGCTAACAGGCAAGGGTTTAGTACCCAGAGGTGTCTGCGTTTCATTATTGTTCAAACGTTTCCATGGTTAGTTAAAGTTAAAGATGGCGTCGTGTGCAGTTTGGGCGGTGACCGCTGCCTGCTGGCTACGCCATTGGATCACCGCCGGGGTGGACGTTAAGTCGAACCGATCGCGCCCTAATGCCCGGTTGAGAATACGGGCCGAACGCCAAGCCATTAGGCTGAGCTGGGGTTCGGCAATGCCATGACTGTGCATGCCGGCATTGACGGCAAACAGACAGTTTTCGCTCGGACCCTGCCATTCCAGGGTGAAGTCAGGGGTAATGCGATATTCGTCGTTCGCCGTGGTCAGCAGGCGATTGGCCAGGGGTGCGAGAAACGCCGGGCGGTCTTGCTGATAGCCGGTGGCGAAGATCACCACGTCGCAGTCGAAGGTTTCCTTGCCCTGATCGAGGTGGTGATGGGTGACCAACTGATAGCCATTGCCGGATGCGTGCATCGCGGCCAATGAACGGCTAGGCAGCAGGTGGGCCCAAGGCTTTTCACGTAACACTTCAAAGCGGTGATACATCGCCTGGTAAATCGCCAGCAGCGATTCGCTGGTGATGCCGTCCGACGTCATTTTCTGCTCGGCCAGCATGCGCTGTTTGGCGCTGTCGCTCAGGGTGTAGAAGCTTTCTACGTATTCCGGCGTGAAGTACTCATTGGCGAAGGCGGCTTCATCCAGCGCGTTGTAATTGTTGCGGCGCGAGATCCAGTTCAACTGCTTGGGCTGGCCCCACTCGGCGCGGAAAATATTCAAAAACAGATCGGCACCGCTTTGGCCGCCGCCGATCACGGTAACGCGTTTGCCGCTAAGATCCGGGTTACGCAAGCTCATTTCGCTGGCATGGAAGCAGCGATCGTTCTGCTCGCTGACGCAGTCCGGCAGCTTGGGGCGTTTGCCGATGCCTAGGCAGATATGGCGGGCACGGTAGACATCGCGCTGGGTGGTGACAACAAATTGGCGTTGCTGGTCGTCAAAATCCACGCTGCGGATATCTTGGCTGAACTCGAGCGTCTCCAGCCCGTTAGCTGCCCAGTCGAGATAGTCGGCGAACTCTTCGCGGGAGACGGTGCGCTGTTCGGTGGTCAGGAAGCGGTAGAACTTCTTCCTTTTCACCAGGTAGTTGAGAAAGCTGTACGGGTTGGTCGGTGAAACCGCACTGACCAGATCCTTGAGGAAACTGGTTTGCATATGGCAGTCCGGCACCATCATGCCGGGGTGCCAGGAGAAGTGCGGTTTACGTTCGAAGAACTTGCTGTTAAAGCCGGTAACCTCACTGCCGAGTGCGGCAATGCTCAGATTGAATGGGCCGACGCCGATGCCGATGAAATCCAGAGGCTGATTCATTGGGCAAACTCCTTGGAGACCAAATAAAGAGGGTTATCCAGATCTTGCAGGTAGTTAGGCAACATGCGGCTGCCACCATCCTGCTCTGAATAGGTGAGTTTCACCGGGTTGAGTACCACGCGAATAATCTGTGGCTTGAAAAGGTCGAACAGGGCAAACCGGTCGGCCAACTGCGGATGCTGCGCCATATAGCGCTCCAGCACCTGTGCCAGCACTTGATAGAACCGCGGTTCGCGGATGCCGCAGCCGCTCATCAGCGGCGAAATGAAACGCAGCACGGTGACGAAATGCCCGGTTTGCAGGTCATGGATCAGATAGTCGGCAGGCAGGCGCACCGTCACGTCTTTCACCACCTGCGGCAGTGAAGCAGCCTGTGGGAAGTCCTGATCCACCAGGCGCATATCGCCCTGGAAATCTTTTAGCAGCACCCGCTGCGGCACATGGTCTTTCATCACTAATGTGATGTTCTGGCCGTGGGCGATCAGCGCCACTCCGTAGCAGCACATCAGGTGGTACATCGGTAGTACCACTGCCTGGAACATCTGTGCCAGCCACGCCTCTGCGCTCAGGCCGGAACGGGCGATGTAGGCGGCGATCAGCGGTTCACCCTGATTGTCGGTTTCCATCAGCGTTGCCATCAGGATAGCCTGCTCGCCCGGTTGCAGATAACAGGACGGGTTTTCACGCCAGATCACCCCGAGCATTTCCTGATAACGGTAGGGGGCCTTGGGCAGCGCACCGTAGGTTGGGTGGGCCAGATAGCCCGCCGCCGGTTCACCCAGGATCTGGGCGCCGCTGGCCTGCAAGGTGCTATCGCTGGCGAAAATCTGCTGTAACCAGCGTGAAGCCGCAGGCCCGGCGCTGATGTACTTGCCCGGAATGCCGCGATAGCAGGAGGTGTTGTAAATGGTCAGCGGCAGCTTGATATCGAAGGGTACCCGGCGGCTGGTATTGGTCAAAGTGCGCAGGGACTGCTGAGCCAGATAGCGATCGCCAAACTCACCCAGCTCGACCAGCTCACCGCTGGCCAACTGTGGCAGGAAATGCAGCGCGATTTTTTGCTGCCATTGCCATGGATGCAGCGGCACCGGCAGCCAGTCGTGGTCCAACTTCAACTCTCGCCAACGGCGGTCAAAGCGCTGGCGTTCCCCGCTGTCCATCGCGCTGTTGAGCAAGTTTTCTAACGGGAAGTCCTCGTCAATGCACCAGACAAAGCTGCCGCGCTTGGCGGCCACCCAGTGCAGCTGGAACTGGCCCTGATATTCTGGCGCATACTGTTGCAGCGCCGACAGCCCCCAGCCACGACGCCCTTTGTTGAAGACGAACTTCGGGTGACCGGCCAGCAGGCATTGCAGTGCGTCGGCATCCAGCGCAATCAGATCGTTGGCGCTCATCCCGCGGCGAGCGGCAAGTAACTGCATGTCACCGCGTAGCGTGGCGTATAGATCTTCCAGATGTTCGGCGTTCTGCGCGTCGTCCATCTTCAACACCTGAGCCAGTTGCCGCAGCGTTTGATCGGCGGCCAGCGGCAGGCGATCGCAGTTCAGGCTGTTGGCGTCGATGTGCAACCAACCCCAGATCCCGCGCTTGGCGCTGAAGCGGTAGGCCGCGTCACCTAAGGCGATTTGCCATTGGCCGCCGTGTTCCTCGGCCTGCAAGGTGCGCTCATACTCCAGTTCTGCCAGGATTTTGGCGATCATCTGTAGGTTAACGTGTTGCCAATCTGCGTAATCGTGGCGGCTCATAGCTGTCCCTCGCGGAAGAAGTCATCACGCTGGTTCATGATCAGCCGTGAGCGTTTATGCGGGAAATCAAACTCTTTCAGCGTATGGTAGCCAGCGGTGGGCAGATGGCGGAACAGCCGCTGATTGTCTGCACGCGGCTCGGCCACGACGCGGGTGGTGCGGGGTTCATCCAGGTATAAATAGTGGGTCAGACCACGTAGCCAACTGCGGATGTACTGTGCACCACGCCAGTGCTCTTCGCCGACCAGCATGTGCAGGCCGCGATCGAACGGCTGCCAGCGATAGTGGCGGCCAATGCGATCTTCTGGTGCCCAGTAAACTTCGAAATAGCCAAAGGGCTGGTCGTCAAAGCAGCCCAGCAGCGGATAGCAATAGCTGGAATCAAGCTGGCGCTGTAAATAGGCTGCTTGGACTTCGAGCGGCCCACTCATTTCCCAGAAGGCATCAACGCGGGGGGAATTCATCCAGCGGGTGAACTGCTCGGCGTCGCGCTCGATTTCAGGTAAACGGAAACTCAAGCTACGTTTGATTTGTGGATCGTAGCGGCGATACACCTCACCGTTGGGCCGGGCAGGGCGTTGCGGGAACCACAGTTCGCGCTCGGCATCGTATTGCATCTGGCCGGAAGCAGCATGGCGTTCGGCGATCAGCCACAGTGGTAGTTGGTAGAAGGTTTCACGGGCCAGGTAATCGCCGCTGGCCTGGGCGAACAGTGCCAGAGCCTGTGGCTCCTCGCACCATTCGGTATAGGGCAGGGTGATGCCACTCAACTGTGGAGCCGCGATCAGCAACTGATCCAACGCCTGGATCAGCCAACCTGACGGCAGTGAGCCTGGATAATGCAGCGCAGCGCTGCTGTCCAACCCCAGGCTAAGGGACAGGTTTTTCCCCAGCAGTTCGCAGCGGAATCCGCTGGTGGCGTGAACAATCTTGGCTACGGGCATCATTGAGCGGCCTCCACGCGCAGCGGATTGGTGAAATCAAAGTAGATCACCGCAGGATCGACAATGGTGTTCTCATTGTGATCGTGCAGATAGCAGAAGAAGTTGCCTTTGCAGTTCCAATGTGGGCTGTCCAGCACATAGTCCAGGCAGCGGGTATTTTTGGCCGTGTTACGCAGCGTGGTTAACGCATCGCGTACTCGTATCATCAGGCTCTCTTCACTGTCGAACCCTGCTGCCGCCATCGCGGCGGTCACGGCCAACGTAGAATTTACCAACAGATAGTAAGGGAAGTAGCGCAACAACTGCTGCTCGCTAAAGCGGTTCTCGGCTTCGGCTTCGCCGATTTCATCCAACCAAGGCGTGGCGTCGCGGGTAAAGCCGCTGCCCTGGCAATCGCGGTACAGCATGCCCACCGGCAGGTCCTGCTGCATTTCCACCAGAATGTTTTGCTGATGGGCCAGCAGCACCAGGCCGTAGTCGGCTTCGGCGCTGAACAGCGGTAGCAGTACCTGCTGGCAGTAAGCGTCCAGCCAGCAATGGGCTGCCTGTTGCAATGGCAGGTTCAGGCGGGCAGCCAGGCGACGCACCGCTGCGGCTAACAGGCTATCGTCACCATCTGGCGCTGCCTGCGTCAAGGTGACCAACACGTTGGTTTGATTCTGCACCTGGTCGAACAGCAGGTTATCGCGCAGCGCCATCAGACTTTCTTCCTGGATCGTGCCGTCTGCGGAACGTAACCCGGCCCAACCATCTTCCTGCATTACGCGCATTGTTGGGTAACGAGCTTGCAGTTCCTGCCAGCGGGAGGTTTGAGCCAGCCGTGCCAGACGCATGCCGCGCTTCACTTCTTTTACCGACAGGGTACGCACCGAGTTGGTTAGCCGCACGCTGAGGGAAAACTTGATCATGTCGCGGCTGCCCGCGTGGTACAGCGAACGTGAAGAGCTGGTTGGTAGCCAACGCTCACCGGCCTCACCCAGATCGCTCAGCTTGTGCTGCTCGACCAATTCGCGACACCAGCTTTGTGCCAGCAGATAATCGGCCTGCCACGGATGCATCGGCAGCAGCCAGACGTCATCGGTAAAATGGCCTAGCAACTGCGGCGCGCTTTCTGCGGCGAAGCGTTGTAGGCGCTGCTGTAACGTCAGATCCAGGCTGTCACCACACAGGTGGCGCTTATCTACTGCAAACCAGCGCAGGGGGAAGCTGCCAGCAAAATCTGGCAGGTAGCGCTGTGCCTGCTGGCGATCGAAGGGCTCATGGGATTTCGGTGCCGGGTGGAAGGCATGGCCAGCTAATAGCCCCTGTTCCGCCTGGGCAAAAGTCAGCGGCCGATCGCGTAGCTTTGGCCAGTCCAGCCGGATGGCGATCGCCTGTTGGGTATTGTCATGACTTTCCAGCACTCGCTGGCGAAAGCGTGCCAAAACCTCTTCACTCAGTTGGCCTTTTACCGCCGGTTTGGCCAGCAACAACGTAACTAACTGTTCAAAACTCAGCGCTTCACCGTTGCCATTCAGGCGGGCCGGGAACTGATATTGATGATGTTGGGTTGGTGAGGTATGGCGTAATGGAATGCGAATAAATTGGCTATCTGAAAGTGGGAGATGTAACTGTGGCGATGGTTGGCTATCGGTTGCCGGAACGATGTGCCAGTCCCGGGTTTCACGCATTAGCGCGTTGAGGAAACATTGCGCAGCCACATCGGTTGCTGCGCTGGCTAACTGGATGGTCATGACCCTGGTCACTCTGGAGCGATTGAGAATGATTCTTATATCAATAGTTCTTATTATTATCAATCACCGCATGATACAATTTTTTAATTAATTACACATAAAAACACCATTATTTTAACGGTTATTTTACTTAATGCGCTTATTCTCGGATTCAAAAATCGTTGCAACTGGTAATGATTCTCCTTCAAACTGGCCGCTGGCGTTTTGTGCCGGGCTATTGGGCATTGGGCAAAATGGTTTGCTGGTCGCATTACCGGTGTTGGTCAGCCTGACTCAGCTCTCGCTGTCGGTGTGGGCAGGATTGCTGACGCTGGGGTCGATGCTGTTTCTGGTCGGTTCTCCCTGGTGGGGGCGGCAGGCAGAAATTCGCGGCTGTAAATACGTGGTGATTATGTCCCTGGCGGGTTACTTGATCAGCTTTGCGCTATTGGCCTTGGCCGTGTGGGGGCTGGCTGTTGGCTGGCTGCCTGAAATGGCTGGGTTGGTTGGCTTGATCGTGGCGCGCATTATCTACGGACTGATGGTATCGGGCATGGTGCCAGCCAGCCAAACCTGGGCGCTGCAACGCGCCGGGTATGAACAACGCATGGCGGCGTTGGCCACTATCAGTTCCGGCCTGAGCTGTGGCCGGTTGCTTGGTCCGCTGTGTGCGGCTGTGGCGCTGTCTTTGCATCCGATGGCTCCGCTGTGGCTGATGGCGATTGCGCCGTTGATCGCATTACTGGTGATTTGCCGCCAGCATAACGACCCGCCGCTGCCTGCGGTGGCGCATCAGCAAAACCGCCTGCGGCTGACGATGATGCCCTATTTATTGTGTGCGTTACTGCTGGCGGGCGGCGTCAGCCTGATGCAGTTGGGCTTGGCTCCGCATTTGCAGCAGTTGTTCAGCCATTCGGCGACGACCGTTAGCCACCATGTGGCGGTGTTGCTCAGCGTGGCGGCGGGTTGCACGCTGTTGGCGCAGTTTCTGGTGGTGCGGCCACAGCGCCTTACTCCGCCGCAGCTACTGATGGTTGCCGCTTGGTTGATGATCGCTGGCTTGGGGCTGATGTGTACCGCTCCGCTGGCGCTGTTTTATCTTGGCTGTGCATTGGCTTCGTTTGGGGCCGCGATGGCTACGCCGGGCTATCAACTGATGCTGAATGATAAATTATCTACTGGCAAAGGGGCGGGAGCGATCGCCACCAGCCATACGCTGGGCTATGGCGCGAGCGCGCTAATGGTGCCGGTGGTGAGCAAAATTTACGGTGAGTCGCAGTTGGTTGCGGCGGCACTGGTAGCCGCCGTCCTGTTGGGCGGCATTAGCAGCTGGCTATGGTGCCAGCATCGAATGGCAGACATTGCGCGGGAGAGTCAGTGATATGTCCGCAAGCTATCGCATCTTTGATCTTACCTTGAAGCATAAGGAAAATGTTTCCCCCTCGCTGCTGCGCTGCGTGTTTACCGGCCCAGAGGTACAGCGCATGAAGCTGGAAGCCCCGGATCAACGGATCAAGTTGTTATTCCCGGTAGCGCAAGGGCAGAGCCCGCAGTTGGAGAATAGCGACGATTGGTACCGTAACTACATGGCGATACCGAAAGAGCAACGGCCCGTGATGCGCACCTACACGTTGCGGGCACTGCGCGCTGCTGAGAATGAAATGGACGTGGAGTTTGTGCTGCACGGCGTTAATGGCCCGGCCTCTGCCTGGGCAACGCATGCCGTTGCAGGGGATAAACTCCAGGCCGTGGCACCGAATGCCGATTTTGCTGAAGATAGCGGCGGCTATGAGTGGGCCCCTCCGGCGCAAACCCGGCAGGCGTTGCTGATCGCTGATGAAACGGCACTGCCAGCGTCGATGGGGATCCTCGAACAGTTGGCGCAGCAGGCTAACCCGCCGCGAGTGCAGGCTTTCTTTGAAGTGCCGGTCGCGGGGGATTGCCTCGATATGGCGCAATTCCCGTTTGCTGAAGTTTACTGGCTGCCACGGGACGTTGGGCACCAGCAGCATGGCACGCTGCTGGTGGAGGCGGTGCGTCGGCGAGTTAACATCCCAGCCTCGGCACGGACCGAAGCGCAGTCTCTGGCTGAAAACAGCCTGGGTGGGGATTTGCTGTGGGAACGTGCCGAAGGGGCTAAAACCTTTTATGCCTGGGTGGCGGCGGAGTCTTCGGTGGTGAAAACGTTGCGCCGTTACCTGATTGGCGAACGCGATCTGGACCGTTCCACGGTGAACTTTATGGCGTACTGGTGTTAAGTTTCTGAGCCTACTAAATTGCTGTGTCTAATAGCGCTACAGGTGGAAGTCATGCAGATCACCGACACGCCGTGAACCCGTCCCTGGGGGCTCGAATCGCGCATCCATGCGCTCAACGGTCGGTTAACCTGCATAACTCCCACCTGCTTCAGGCTTAATGTGTCGCGGTTTAAACACCGTTATCTTATAGCCTATGCCATCAAAGCGGGATCTCTGTGTCCTCGCCATTCTCCAATTTAGCCAGCCAGTGTTCAGCTTCTTCCATTGTCAGAAAGTTACCTTCGGTTTGGTAGGTTTCCCATGCTCGTAACAGGTCCAAACGCAAGTGTTGTCTGGGGTCATCATCAACTTTGATCGGGGTTATCGTAGCCATAAGTCGTCCTAAGTCGTGAGAGGCAAATTCATTCCCTACAATAAATCGCTTTAACGGTTGTTGTCTAGTTTGTGAGCAACACGCAATCGCGCCATTGTCATCCCGATTTCAACACTGGCAGCCGCTTTGGTTGCTGTGCTATGTTCCGCTGAAACAAAAGTTACAGCGGGAGTAGCGATGAAACAGATTGATGAGCGCCTGCGCAGCGAATATCCGCAATTGGCCCCTCAAGAGCAGCGGGTGGCCGACTTTATCTTCGATCATTTTGACGACCTGATTAGCTATAACAGCACCGAGTTGGCGCGTCTGAGTGGGGTGTCCAAGGCCACGGTCAGCAGTTTGTTCAAGCGCCTGGGTTATGCCAGCTATCGCGCAATGCGTGACGAACTGCGCACCCTGCGCCAAAGCGGTATGCCATTGACCGACAGCCGTGACGCGGTACAGGGCAACACCTTGCTGGCTCGCCATTACCAGCAGGAAATGGCCAATCTGACCCACTGGGTGCAGCAGATTGATGCGGCACAGTTTGGCGCGGTGATCGCGGCCATGGGGCAATCCCGGCGGCTGCTGCTGTTGGGAATGCGCAACAGCTATCCCGTCGCGATGCATTTGCGCCAGCAACTGATGCAGGTACGTGAGCAGGTTTTGTTAATACCGCAGCCGGGCCAAACCCTGGCCGAAGATCTGGTGGATCTGGGGCCACAGGACATGGTGGTGGTAGTGGCATTTCGCCGCCGTCCACGTCTGGTGCGAGAGATATTGCAACAGTTGCAGATCAAGCAGGTGCCAACGTTATTGATCTGCGAACCGCAGGCCCAGGCGCTGATCCCGTTGGCTAGCTGGCATTTGATGACGCCGCTCGATAGCGTCTCAGCGTTTGACAGTTACTCCAGCGCCATGAGCCTGGCGAGCCTGCTGAGCAATGCGTTGCTGCATGACAGGTTGTCGCAAGGGCGGCAGCGTATTCATCAGGTGGCCAATCTGTTCAGCGATCTGGAGGAGTTGGAGCAGCGCTGAAGCATGGGTTATCTGAGCGGGCGCAGTATACGGCGCCCCTACATGATTCTTTAGCAGCTGCATGCTGCGCCCGTTGTGATTCATTAGTTGCAGATAAATAATTTAAGAATCTTTTGTTTCATCCTTTCTCGCTTGGCGATAATCTAGCAATAACAAAAAACCGGCCGGTCGCAGACGTAGCAATCTCCGGGCTAAGTTATTAAGTTGACAAGGAATGAACATGCTAGCTATCAACCAATTCGATCAAATCAATCCTCCGCACCGCCTACTGATGGGTCCAGGGCCGATCAATGCCGATCCGCGCGTGCTGCGTGCCATGTCCAGCCAGTTGATTGGCCAATACGATCCGGCCATGACCGGCTATATGAATCAGGTGATGGAGCTGTATCGCGCCCTGTTCCGCACGCA
>NZ_JBKJYW010000241.1:0-6538 GCF_046715635.1 Serratia sp. (in: enterobacteria) | reverse complement strand
AAAAGTCTGTTTTCACTATATCCCAGAGTAACAAGGCTTGGCACTGACAAAAGTGGCCTGCATAACATCGTAGCAAAGTGGCTATGGTGGCAAAATCTGGCCGCGTTAAAATCTCCGCCAGAGGATTAAGCGGTGGAATTTTGAGGGTGTTATGTCGTTACCGTCGGGTGTTGTTGCAGAACCAGTTGTGGTCAGTGGAGGGATCCTGCGGGGAACCAACCAGGGTTACGTGATCGCCATTATCAGCGCCATGCTGCTGGCCTTCACCGCCATCATCATCCGTGCGCTGACCGAGTATTACCATCTACCGACGTTTGTGCTGGCCTTCTGGCGTGCGGCCCTGGTGGCCCTGGTGTTGTTACCGTTATTGCTGCTGTTCAAACCGCAATGGGCCTATCTGCGCCTTGAGCAGGTGCCATTTTACGCGGGTTACGGTTTGCTGTTGGCGTTGTTTAACAGCTTATGGACGCTGTCGGTGGCGCTCAATGGCGCCTCGGTGGCGACTATTTTAACCTACTGCTCGGTCGGTTTTACCGTGTTCCTGGGTTGGATGATGTACAACGAACGCCTCAGTCTGCGCGAGTTGTTGGTGATTGTGGTCAGCCTGGGCGGCTGCTTCCTGGTCAGCAACGGCGACAGTATGGGCAACAGCCGGTTTGATCTGTTGGGGCTGATGGTCGGCATGCTGTCCGGCATTGGTTATACCTTGTATACCCTCGGCGGGCGTATCGCCAGCGAGCGGCGCTACCCGGTGTGGAATACCATCCTGTACGTATTCGGTTTTTCCGCCGTATACCAGTGGTTGTTCAACACCTTGCTGACGTTTTTCCCCTTGGCGGCATTTCACGGCATGGCGGGGGACCTGTGGTTTCTGTCCCAAGGAGTACAAGGCATTCAGTGGAGCGGCTGGCTGTTGTTGCTCACGCTGGCCGCCGGGCCAACGCTGCTGGGCTTTGGTCTGTACAATATCAGCCTGAAAACCCTGCCGCTGGCGGTGGCCAACCTGATCCTGTCGCTGGAGCTGGTGTTTACCGCGGTCATTGCCTATTTCCTGTTGGGAGAAAACATGAACCAGTTACAGCTACTGGGTAGCGCGCTGGTGATGGGCGGGGTATTGATGCTGAGAAAAGCGAAGTAGGCTTGGTTTTCTGCGCCAGTTTGTTACCATTGGCCGCGAAACAACAGGGTGCAAACAGCAAATGATAATTAATCCAAGGTTAAAACGAGCGCTTATCGCTTGATTGGGCAGTGTTTTTGAACGGAAAACGCTGCCACAGACATTACGTTCCGTGGCTCTTGCTAGACATACACCAAGAGAAGAAGCCATGACTGACAAACACTGGTCACAAGTAGAATTACTCCACCAGACGGTAACCAACCCCAATATCCTCATCAAGGGAACCCACAGTTATTACAGCCATTGCTGGGATGCCAGCTTTGAACGTTCCGTGGTGCGCTATTTGCACGGCGATGCCGTCAGCCAACAGTGGGAGCCCCTGGGGCCGCTAGACAAGTTGCACATAGGCGATTATGTCTGTATTGGTGCCGAAGCGGTGATCCTGATGGGCGGGAATCATACCCATCGTATTGATTGGCTGAGCCTGTATCCCTTTATGGAAACCATCCAGGCGTCTTATTTGCCTAAAGGGGATACCCGCCTTGGCGACGGCTGCTGGATCGGGATGCGGGCCATGCTGATGCCTGGCGTGACGATTGGCGAAGGGGCGATAGTGGCCGCCGGTAGCGTGGTGACTGCGGATGTAGCACCCTACGCTATCGTTGGCGGTAATCCGGCCCGGATGATTAAACAGCGGTTCTCCCCAGAGACAATCGCGCGTTTACTCGCGTTGCAGATTTACGATTTGCCTGCCGAGGCGTTCGCCAGCATCCAGCCATTGTTGGCCAGCGATGATATTACGGCCTTGGAACTGGCGATTAAGGCCTTAAGATAGTGTGGTTTATGGTTGGCTAGCGGTAAAACGCTGGCCAACAAGCGTGTGAATTGAACCGCGTAGCAACCTTTCATACGTCGATTTCAATATTTTTAATCATATCCAACAAGATGCTGCCATCACCGATCTCAATAAATTCTGTCACCCCACGTTGGCGTAAATATATTACCGACTCGCGCCATCTGACTGGGTTATTCATCTGATTGGCAAGATTTTTAACCAACGAGGTGCTGCTATAGGGTCTAGCCGTTCCGTTAGCTATTACCGGTGTTTTGGGCGGTGAAAATGAGAAACTTTGAAGATAGTCATAAAAATTTTTGGCGGCAGTATCTAGCATGGGGCTATGAAATGCCCCGCTCACTTTAAGAATGACATAATTAAGAGCATCGTTATCATAAAAAATGTTCTCTGCCAGGTGGATGCTCGCTATCGGCCCAGAGATGACGGTTTGAATATCAGAGTTTAAATTGGCTACAGATAAACCAAGGTGATCATTTTTTTTAATCACGTTGAGCACTTCGTCAGTATTAAGCCCCATAACCGCAGCCATTCCTCCGCCCTGGCTTTCGGACATCAGCAATGCCCGTTTGTTGACTAGACGTAAACCCGTTTCAAAATCAAAAACACCGGCGGCTTGTAGGGCATTAAATTCCCCAAGTGAGTGTCCTGCAAGAAAAATAGGTGGTATTCTACCGCCTTCCAGATAATGGCGATAATACAAAGCATTAAGAGTATATAAAGCCGGTTGAACATAACGGGTATAACTAAACCGATCAGGGGGGCAGTTGATAAAAAAATCCCGGATGCTGAATTCGGAGATTTCCTCAGCTATGGTCACTAATTCAGAATAGGTCTCCAACACCGACACGTCCATGCCTCGGCGCTGTGCCCCTTGACCAGGAAACAAGATTGCTGGGTTTGATATCAAAGTCAGACCTCTCTTGATATTTTATAAGCTGATTGTAAAAAATTGAAAAGGTTTTACTGTTCAGCGCTGCTCTTGGCAAATAGATCAATCAATCCATTAATTGAGTTAATGTTTTTTAGTTCGGTGCGAGGAATTTTGACTTTCAACTCCCTCATGACGCCAGAGACGACGGAGACAATATCCAAACTGCTCGCGCCATAGTCCGCCATCGATTTTTGTAAATCAATGTTTGCTGCGTCGATGTTTTTGACTGCATTAACAATATGTTTTTTAACAACTTCAACAATGATATCTCTATTCATAATAATTGCTCCTGCTTGTTTGGTTAACAGTTAATCTACTATTCTATTTAGACACTGTTGCTGTAATGGTCAACGAAAAAATATTGACTTTATAATACAAAATGTAAATAAATTTATTAATGATAGAAAAATAAGGACTTACAACAGTAATAACGTTAACTTTATAATTAACTTAAATATTATATTGAGGACTTGCTTGATTTGATTATGGCGTGCCACAAGGTTGGGGCTCTTATTATACCTTGAACACTTATGGTTGATATTTTTTTAAATAAAAAACCTTTTAATTCAATAGGAATTAAAAATTCAACGGTTGATGTTTGCTTTTTTTGATGATTAAAATAGACCTTTGCTGGAATTGCTGTAGATGCAATCTATAATTGTTACTATCAATACGATACTTGAGCAGTTTGTGATGTATTTATTGGGTTTTTGCACTATTCATCAGTAAGGATATGGCTTCACTGTATTCTAACGATTTGATTTTTAATAAATCAGTGAACAAGCGAACTTTCAGTGACAGGGTGGGTAACTCCATTATTCATTTGAAAGTTATTGATATATAAACCGCGTAGCGAGCGAAGTGACTATGACTAATGCAAGCTGTTATTGTATTTATGGCGTTTGCGGAACCTGCGATCACAGCCTGTTTATTGATTATATCGACGGGCAGGTGGAGACTCGTGAGACGCATTTATTACAGCAACTGGCACGATGTCCTCACCAGGTATTGCATGCCTGGCAGGTGCAGCAACATCCTCAGGTTTCTGAAGTGTTTGAAATAGAAGTTGTCTTGTCTGAGAGTGCCGCAGAGGAAGCCGTTTCGTTTTGGAAGGGATATTTCGGTTCTTTAGGTACAACCGTTATTGATGCTTTACATGTGAGTGAGGTATCCACGGGGGGTAATGGTAGTGATGCCCGTGGGGAAATGACCAATGGTCTCCATGCAAAAGAGGCTACAGACGTGGGTAATGACCTGATTCCGAATGATATTCAACTTGATCGATTTAAAAGTAACTTATTGTTTTCACAAGAGGTTGCCAATGAATTGACGCAACCGTTAGACCAGCAGCAGATCATGAAAATGATACCCCATCGCGCCCCTTTTCTTTTGGTTGATAGGGTGGAACTGGTTAATCTTGAGCTTAGATTAATAAAAGCAACCAGAAAGGTAGATGCGGACGATCCGGTGTTTAAGGGGCACTTCCCT
Source organism: Serratia sp. (in: enterobacteria) (assembly GCF_046715635.1). Classification (GTDB taxonomy): domain Bacteria; phylum Pseudomonadota; class Gammaproteobacteria; order Enterobacterales; family Enterobacteriaceae; genus Chania. The sequence continues at coordinate 2,146 of NZ_JBKJYW010000241.1, read as the reverse complement.
GACAATCCTGTCTATCCCGGCGTATTGCAACAAGAAAGCATGTTCCAGAGCGCGCTGATTTTATTGTACTTTTTGCTGAATAACACGGCGATCCCCCCATTGGATGAGCAGGTGACCAACGCAGTTGGTACCCGGGTATATGATGTTTTCCATTTGGGGGCGGTACGGCCTGGCGACGAAATGACGATCCGCTGCGTTATCACAGAATACGATTCACTGATTGTTACCGCTGTTGTTCAAATTACGGTCAGCGATAAAGTCGTTACCATCGGAAAAGGAGAGTTTTGTGTTATCTGATCGCATCGTTATCACCGGCATTGCCATCAATACTCCCTTGGGTGACACATTGGATAATGTGGGCAATCACTTACTCGCTGGCAAATCAGCCATTGGTTATTGGGATCGTATCGATACCAGTAAAATTTATTCGAAAATTGGCGGGCAACTACCTGATTATCGTGTTGAAGACAAACTTCGCTCGTTTGATGGTCGGATCCCCGATAGCGTGCTGGTTCAGGCCGAACGGGTGTTTAAGCAAACGACCAAAGGTGTGCAGCTTTCCGTATTGATGGCGATGGATGCCTGGTTAGACGCCGGGCTATTCGAACACCCGCTTGACCCCTATAAGTCTGGAGTAATTTGTGGGGGGCATAACCTGTCTGATAAATATTTACTGGATCAGCAAGCCATTTTTTTGGACGAACCTGAGTTTATTGATGCCTTTTCGGGATTAAATTCGCTTGATACTGACCATTCCTCCTCAGTGGCCCAAGTACTAAATGCCAAAGGGTTGGCCTATCTTATCGGAGGAACCTGTGCCACAGGCAACGTGGCGATGCAGGCGGCAATCAATGCGATCAAAGTGGATAACAAGCAGGTGATGGCGGTGGTTTGCCCGATGGCATCGTTCCACCCGATGATGTTGCATTCATTAACCATTCTGGAGGCAATCTGCTACGGCCCGTATCAAGATACTCCCACCAAGGCCAGCCGCCCTTATGACGTAAATCGCAGTGGATTCCTGCCATGTGAAGGCGGGGCGGTATTGATCCTTGAAGACGCCGAATTCGCAAAACGCCGTGGCGCCAAAATTTATGCCGAGCTGCTTGGTGTCAGCGTCAATTCAGATGCTAACCACCTGGGAGATCCTTCTCATGAAGGGCAAGTTCAGGTGATCCAGGATGTTCTCACCAAATGCCATATTGCCAAGGAACAGGTTGATTATGTTTGTGCCCACGCCACCTCGACCAAATTAGGTGACATCGTAGAACTCAGGTCGATTAGAAAAGTGTTCGGCTCACATGCGGACAAACTCATTATCAATGCGCCGAAGTCTTTACTGGGGCACACCATGTGGGCATCTGGCGTCGTAGAGGCCGCTCTTGCAATCTGGCAAATGAGGCGAGGTGAATTTCATCAATCGCATAATATCGAAACGCTCGATCCCGCCGTTGACCTGAACGTGTGTGCCGATGGAAATGTAAACAAAGACGTAGATATTTTTATCAACAACTCTTTTGGTATGGGCGGTATCAACAGTGCCAGCCTGTTCAGGCGATATCATGTCTGATAAGAATCTGTTTATCAGTGGTGGGGCTAGCGGCATTGGGCGAAGCGTGGTGATTGCTGCGTTGAACAACGGCTGGAATGTGGGGTTTAGCTACTACCGTAACCAGGAGGGTGCACAACATTTGCTTGAGGTCGCTGCCGCACAGTTTCCGCAGCAATTGTGCCGTGCCTATCTGCTAGATGTAGCCGATAGCTGTGCCGTGGATTCGGTCGGGGATCACGTGGTAGCTGACTTTAGCAATATTGATGCCGTGATTTGTAATGCTGGAATCGACCTTCCGGGCAATCTGGTATCGATGACTGATGAAGATTGGGCTCAGGTAATTAATACCAATCTGAACGGGACATTTTATCTTGCCCGTTATTTTTTACCATTATTTATGAACAATAAGTATGGGCGTATCGTCACGCTTTCCTCACTCGCCAAAGATGGCTCGTCAGGGCAAGCAGCTTATGCGGCCTCCAAAGCCGGGTTGGTTGGCTTAACTAAAACCATCGCCAAGGAATATGGCCATTTGGGCATTACGGCCAATGTGCTGGTGCCGGGATTAATTGATACCAATATTATTGGTAATGA
>NZ_JBKJYW010000240.1:0-7877 GCF_046715635.1 Serratia sp. (in: enterobacteria) | reverse complement strand
TTATTTCAATGAAATCAAAAGATAAGAACGGATCTTAACTTCCCAGTAAATTCTTGAGAATTATCCTTATATATTCACTGGGTGTATGTTTTTGTCTTGAGTTATTTTAAATATAGATTATTCATATTTCTCGCCTGCGATCTGCTTGGCGGCAAGCATATTGAGGGTGTGGGCAAGGAGGTAGGGTAATTTTCTGCAAGAGAAGGGGGGGGATTGCTGCAGTTTATTAGGTGCCAAATGCTCCCGGCACGATGGCCGGGAGCACATGTGATTACTTCAGGAAATCCTCACGCTGTGGCGTGAAGGTATCCAATAAAGTACCAGCCTCCAGGCACACACAGCCGTGTACCACGTCGGGCTTTTTGTACAAGGTATCTCCGGCAGCCACTTCCTTGGTGACGCCATCGATGGTGAAGCTGAAGCGGCCGGAAAGTACGTAGGTCAGTTGCTCGTGCGGGTGGCTGTGCAACGGGCCGACAGCACCTTGGCTAAAGTTGACCTCCACCGCCATCATGGTGCCGCCATGGGCGAGAATGCGGCGTGTCACGCCGTTCCCTAAATCTTCTAACGCACAATCCTGTTTGTAGATAAACATGGTTGTTCCTCAATCAAATAGTGCCATCAAGCAAAGAGATCTTCCGGCAAGCGGGCTAGATACAGCGCAGGTTCACCCTCAAAATCGGAGGTGAAGAGCACTTGCCGGTTGTCCGGGGTAAATGATGGGTGCGGATGCGTTACCTGACGGTCGCCATTCAGCACGCGCCATGAGCTGTTATGGGCAGCCAGGCGTGCCTGACGTTTTTGTTTGGCGTCGAACACGTAAAGCCACGGGTCGTTCTCAATGGTGTAGCCTTGAGAATCTTTGATGTCGACTGGCGTAGCCGAACCGTCACCCACCAACAGGCTGCCGTCGTAGTTGCTCATCAGGTGCGAGCAGGCTGGCATGGTCATCACGATTTCGTCCTGCCCGGTTTGTGGATCGTAACGGCAGATGTTGCGCTCTTGCTGGCCTTTCAAATAAGAGACGTACATCAGGGCTGAACCGTCCGGTACCCAGAATTCGTGGGTGCAGCTCTCGCCTGGCGCGTGATCTTTTACCTTACGCATATTGCTGCCGTCTTCGTTGATCAGCCACATGCGGGCATCAACCAGATCGTGTGGCCCTTCGTGGCAGAAGGCGACGCAGTCACTATGGTATGGGCGGTAGATCGGATGGCCTAACCACAGGCGGTCCTCATAGATCACACGTGATTCACCGCTGGCCAAATCGACACGCAGCAGGCGGCAATGCGGGTTTTTGGTGAAGAAGCTGTGGAAAATTTTCCAATCGGTCAGAGGTTGCCAATCCTGGCGATCGATTTCGATACCTACCAGGCTGGTGCATTCACTGTTGGCAACCCAGGTGCCGTAGCCAACCCACTCTTCAGGCACGCGATACACGGTTTGCTCATTGCAGTTGCTCAGCTCTACCCGGCGCAACTCACGCTCATTTTTCACGTAATACAGGAAACGATCGTCTGGGGATAAAAAACCACCGAAGGTGTTATCGCCAGGGCCTTCGGTCAACTGCACCGCTTGCTGCAGTTGCAGATCCAGCAGGTAGTAGTTGCGGTTACCGTCAAATTCGCCGGAAAACAATAGCTTACTGCCGTCGTTGGTGAAACATTTCTGGTAGAAGTAGTTGCGGTGGCACAGCACTTCAGGCGGTGTCAGGCGGGTGAGTTGTGCGCCGGTACCGGTATCGGTTGTACGATGGAAATTGAACTGGTGGATTGAACCTTTAGCCACGATGGCCTCCCTTAACCTTATCGAAAAACCGCCGCTGTGCAGGCGATCCCTTAATTAAATAAAACATCGTTTCATAAATTTAGAAAAATGATATCAAAGTGACGGATTAGGCCAACCCGAACGGGTGATTTATGAGAGCTGCATCGCATAAATCGTTGCTCTTTGCCTAATTGATGCCGGATAGCGGTTTTGCTCATAGCCAACCAGCGTGACGCCGTTGCATGCTCGCCATTATAGAAAAACAACGTATGGGCAATCCTTGATGCTGGGACTGCTGCCAGAGGCTACCTGCGTTTTGAAGGGGGTGAAATGAGATCCCCTTATTTTTTATGTGACTTTCATCACAACATTATAACTCGCCTAAAAATACAAAACATCATTCCTGTAAAATTGAAATTAGATTTCATTTTATTTTTAATCGCGAGAAAAGACGATGACAACCAACGGTATCAACTCTCTGGGTAAGGGAAGAACGGTAGGGTTAGGACACCAACTGGCTTATGGCGGGGGCAACCTGCTAGGCAGTGGTGCGCTGGCAATCAGCGGTGCCTGGCTACTCTATTTTTACACCACGTTTTGTGGTTTGACGCTGCTGGAGGCGTCATTCATCTTCTCGGTTGCGAGCGTCATCGATGCTATCAGTAACCCGGTCATGGGTTATCTGACCGATAACTTTGGCAATACCTGGCTCGGTAAGCGCTTTGGTCGGCGGCGTTTCTTCTTGCTGATTGGTGCGCCACTGATGGTCTTTTACCCGCTGTTGTGGGTTGAGGGTTTCGGTTTTTGGTACTACCTGGCCACCTACGTCATTTTTGAACTGATTTATACCTCGGTGATGGTGCCTTACGAGACGCTGGCGACCGAAATGACCGATGATTTTGCCATGCGCTCCAAGCTGACCGGCTATAAAGCGATTTTTGGCAAGATGGCCAACTTCCTGGCGGCGTTTATCCCAGGACAATTTATTCTGCTCTATGGTAAAGAGTCGGCCCAGCCTTTTCTGTATACCGGCATCACCTACGGCGTGATCCTGTTTATTGCCATCACCGTGCTGTATCTGTTCTCCTGGGAGCGCAAGGATGAAGCAATAGCGGAGGTTAAGCATAAGAAATCGCTGCTCAAAACGTTGGCTTCATTGGCGCGGGATATGCAATCGACCTTCTACCTGCGGGTATTTCGCAAGCATCTGGGCATGTATCTGTTCGGCTTCGGCGCGGAATGGCTGTTTGCCTCGGTATTTACCTACTTTGTGATCTTCGTGCTGCAATACGATCCCGCTATTCTGGCCGGATTGAACAGCCTGAATGCCATCTTACAGCTGATATCGACGGCCATCTTTATTGGTCTGTGCGTGAAAAAAGGCTTCAGTAAACCTTATTCCTGGGCGCTCGGTATCGTGATGTTTGCGGTCTGTTGCTACTCCCTGCTGCACTTCTTTAACCTGCCTGCGCATATTGCGACTGCTGCCATCATCGGCATCACCGTGATCTTCGGCCTGGGCACCGGCGGCGTGTATTACATTCCCTGGACGGTGTATACCTTCCTGGCAGACGTGGACGAAGTCTTTACTGGCCGCCGTCGTGAAGGGATCTATGCTGGGGCGATGACTTTCTCCGGCAAGATTATGCGCTCGATTATCGTCTTCACCATGGGGGCTATCCTCAGTTACTACGGCTTCCAGTCGAAGTCTCACACTCAGCCGGAAACCGCCATTACCGCGATCTCCTGGGTGTTCTTTGCTGGCGTGATCTTGTTGGCGCTGATGGCGATTATTTTCAGCAGCCAGATGACGCTCAACCGCCAAACCCATCAGGTGGTGCTCTACGAAGTGGCCCGCATCAAGGCTGGCGGCAAGATCGGCGATATCAAACCCGAAGTTCGCCTGGTGATTGAGAAACTGGTAGGGATGCCCTACGAACAGTGCTGGGGCAACAGCACGATCTGCCAGAAGATGAACATCACTCCCGAAATCTCTACCCCTGTGTATAAACCGGCCTAACGGGCCTGATCTCCCCAAAACCCAGTGATAGGATCTTTTCGCCAAAGTGGCGGGGGGATCCCTATCTATTAAAAACAAGGAAAGGGAAATGAAGATCGTACCTCTGTCGTTATTCGTCGCTCTGGCTAGCGTATGTCATAGCGGCGTTGCCGCACCGCTGCCTGCCGCTGATAAACTGGTTTGGCAGGCCGTCGCTTTCGGTCAGTCAACGGATGTCAACTTTGCCACCAACGTGCTGCCGGAGAAAGTGGGCACCAATCAGGTGACGATGGCCAATGGCAAGCCAATGCCAGCTGGGCCACTGAAAATGCCGTTCCACGTCGAAAGCCGGGGGGGCAAAATCGGCAATAGCCATGATGGCCTGACCTTCTACTACACGCGCGTTCCCGCCAATGCCAATGTGGTTCTGGAGGCGGAGGTGACGGTCGATCAGTTTGGCCCGGAAAATATGGCTCTGCCCGCCGGGCAGGAGGGGGCGGGATTACTGATCCGCGATATTCTCGGCAAACCAAGATTGGAGAAGGTCCAGCAGGGTTATGAGGAGTTTCCGGCGGCATCCAACATGGTGATGAATGCCATCATGACGCAGGATAAAAAAGATCATCACCGGGTCAAAATGACGCTGATTTCCCGCAACGGCGTGCTCAATTCCTGGGGCAATGCGGGCGTCGCGATCAAACGGGAAGGCTATCAGCCTGAGGTGGATCTACAGAAAACGCCAAGCTTCCGGCTGCGTCTGGCTCGCACGGATCAGGGGTTTACTGCGGCCTACGCCCCGCAGGGCAGCGACAACTGGGTCAGTAAAACCACCAACGATCCACACCGCGTCACCAAGCTGGATCCTGAAGGTTACTACGTGGGCTTCTTTGCTTCACGTAACGCACGCATTACCGTCAACCAGGCCAGCCTGACGCTCAGTAAAAGCCAGCTTCCGGCGGCGCAAGAGTTTGCGGTTAAAGCGATGCCGATGCAGATCGAGATCGGTTCTGCGCCAATATCCGCCACGGATGATTACGTGTTCCAGCTACGCAGCAATAAGAGTGGCACTCTGTCGCTGAGCCAGGACGGCGTGGTCATTGCCGCAGAGCGTAAGGTACAGGCCGGAGAGATGCTGGCGGTGAAGGTTGCGCTGAAGAAGGCGGAAACCGCGCTGGATTACCGCTTCACCACGGCACAAGGTGGCACTCAGAGCGACAAACTGATGGTGCGCAAAGCGCGCTATGCCGACGCCGCTAATTTGTATGCTGCGCCACAGGGCAAAGCCGAAAATGATGGTAGCCAGCAGCACCCATTGGATTTCGCTACCGCAGTACAATCATTAACGCCGGGCGGCACACTTTGGCTGGCTGTGGGGGATTACCCCTTGGCTGTCATACCTGCCTTAGCCAGTGGCACCGCCACACATGCCAAAAAGCTCCGGCCGCTTGGGGATGGCGTGGTGTTGCATGGGATGGAGTTGGAAGCCAGCTATTGGGATATTCAGGGCATCACGGTAACGGAAAAAAGCCTGCATATTGCGGGCAGCCATAACCACCTCAACCGGGTGGTGGCACACCATGCCGATGATACCGGGATGGTCATTTCCTCCCCGGCCAACGCCGATCGGCCGCTGTGGGCCAGCCACAACCTGATCGCTCATGCAGAGTCGTACGCCAACAAAGACCCGGGTCTGATCAATGCGGATGGCTTTGCCGTCAAAATGCGAGTGGGTGAGGGGAATCGGCTCGTTGCCTGCTTCTCGCATGACAACGTGGATGACGGTTTCGATCTGTTCAACAAAATCGAGGATGGCCCGAACGGCAAGGTGATCATCGAGAACAGCGTCGCGCTGCGCAATGTCAATAATGGTTTCAAACTGGGGGGAGAAGGGTTACCCGTGGCCCACCAGGTGACCAATAGCCTCGCCATTGAAAACGGCATGGATGGGTTTACCGATAACTTCAACCCTGGCGCATTGCAAGTGAGCAACAATATGGCGATTGATAACCAGCGGTTTAACTACATTTTCCGCCCGGGGCCGTATACCACGAAGGATAAGCAGGGTGTATTCAGCGGCAACGTCTCGCTGCGTAGCAAGCCGGGAGAATATGCCGACGCGGTGGTGGGGAACATCGCCGACAATAATGCCTTCATACCTGCTATGTAGGGGCGCCGCATGCTGCGCCCGAACTGTACTGCGCCCGAATCGCATGTAATGCCGATTTAGGTCAACCCACCGGGTATGCCGTTTTTGCCCCTGTGAAAACGGCATACGTCACATAACCAAAAATTACTTTCACTTAAAATAAAACATTGTTTCAATTTTATTGATTGCGTCAGAAATAAGCGTTAGACTTGCGCCATCATGATGACAGGGGCGGGCAATATCGTTCCCCCTGTACGGCAGCAAGCTGCGGACACTGACGGGATTGCAACGCTATCCCCACTTTTGACAAGGGCCGCTGATGCCCTGAGTACTAAGGACAAGAGCATGATTCTCGATAATTTTTCATTGCAGGGTAAAGTGGCGATTGTGACCGGTTGTGACACCGGGCTGGGACAGGGGATGGCCATTGGGCTGGCTCAAGCGGGTTGTGATATCGTTGGCGTTAACGTGGTTGAGCCGGACGAAACCATTGCCAAAGTCACCGCCCTGGGGCGTCGTTTCCTCAGTCTGAAAGCCGACCTGAGCAAGCTGGAAGTGCTGCCTGAGCTGCTGGAGCGCGCGGTGGCCGAATTCGGTCATATCGATATTCTGGTCAATAACGCGGGCATCATTCGCCGCCAGGATGCGCTGCAGTTTAGCGAAAAAGATTGGGATGACGTGATGAACCTGAACATCAAGACGGTGTTCTTCATGTCTCAGGCGGTGGCCCGCCAGTTTATTGCCCAAGGCACCGGCGGCAAGATCATCAATATTGCCTCCATGCTGTCTTATCAAGGGGGCATCCGTGTGCCTTCCTACACCGCGTCCAAGAGCGCAGTGATGGGTGTCACCCGTCTGTTGGCCAACGAGTGGGCCAGCCACGGTATCAACGTCAACGCGTTGGCTCCAGGCTATATGGCGACGAACAATACTCGCCAACTGCGCGACGATCAGGCCCGCAGTGAGGAAATCCTCGAGCGTATCCCGGCTGGCCGTTGGGGCCTGCCAGAAGATCTGATGGGGCCGGTGGTATTCCTGGCTTCACCGGCTTCGGATTACATCAATGGCTACACCGTAGCGGTGGATGGCGGCTGGTTGGCTCGCTAACTCGATAACGAATAACCGATTGATTTTATTTGCGGAGAGCAAAAGATGAATATTGCACTGATGATGGAAAACAGCCAGGCGGGTAAAAATGCGCTGGTTCTCGAACAATTGCAGGCGGTTGCGGCTGGCAATCACGATGCGGTGTTCAACGTGGGTATGAGCGATGAGCAGGATCACCATCTGACCTATATCCATTTAGGGATTATGGCCAGCATTTTGTTGAACGCCGAAGCGGTCGACTTTGTGGTCACCGGCTGCGGTACCGGGCAGGGCGCCTTGATGTCATTGAACATCCATCCTGGCGTGGTGTGCGGCTACTGTATCGATCCTGCGGATGCCTTCCTGTTCGCGCAGATCAACAACGGTAATGCGTTGTCCCTGCCGTTTGCCAAAGGCTTTGGCTGGGGCGCAGAGCTGAACGTGCGCTATATCTTTGAGAAGGCCTTTACCGGGCGTAAAGGTGAAGGTTATCCGGTAGAGCGTAAGGAACCTCAGGTTCGTAACGCCGGTATCCTCAATCAGGTTAAGCAGGCGGTGATCAAAGACAACTACCTTGATACGCTGCGTGCCATCGATCCGGAACTGGTGAAGACCGCCGTTAGCGGCCCTCGTTTCCAGGAATGCCTGTTCTCCAACGGCAAAAAGCCTGAGATCGTGGCTTTTGTCAAAGAACTGCTGGCTCGCGCCTGATGTTCTTCTGGTGGCCGAATATCGGCCACCTGTTTTACCCACCGCTTGTTGTCTAACCCAGCTACGTTAAAATGGTTTCATATTCCGCACCGAAGGAAAGATTATGAAGCTGATGTTCGCCTCGGACCTGCATGGTTCACTCTCCGCCACCGACAAAATCCTCGAACT
>NZ_JBKJYW010000239.1:0-6114 GCF_046715635.1 Serratia sp. (in: enterobacteria) | reverse complement strand
GTGACTGTCATATCTGCATGGAGGCCACCGGGAGCTACAGCACGGAACTGGCCACTTATCTGGCAGACAACCACTACCACGTCAGTCTGATGAACCCGGCGTGTATCCATTCCTTCGGCAATACAGAACTGGCCCGGAACAAAACGGACAAAAGCGATGCAGCGATGATAGCCCGCTACTGCGCACTGCATCAGCCTGACCCGTGGTTCCCAGCCCCGTTGAGCGAACGCCAGTTGACCGCGTTGGTCAGGCATCTTAAGAACCTGGAAGAGATGCGTCAGATGGAAGAAAATCGCCTGGAGGTGGCTGAAGCAGTCATTGTCCCTTCACTCAATGAGCACATCGCCACGTTGGATGAACTGATACGAGAAACGAAAAAGAAAATCAGTCAGCACATCGATGATAACCCTGACCTGAAACGGGACAGCGAGTTGCTAAAAAGTATCCCTGGTGTGGGAGAGATGCTGAGCTCCAGCCTGCTGGCCTTCGCTGGAAACCTGCGTCGGTTCACCAGCAGCAAGGCCCTGGTAGCGTACGCAGGACTAAATCCACAGCGATGTGAGTCGGGGATGTTTAAAGGGAAAAGCCGGTTATCGAAAGTGGGACACGGTGAGCTACGAAGCGCGTTATACATGCCCGCGGTGGTGGCAAGCCAATACAATGTTGTGGTTAAAGACTTAACAGAAAGGCTGAAGTTGCGTGGGAAATCGGGCAAAGAGAGAGTGTGTGCGGCGATGCGAAAACTGCTGCAACTGGCCTATGGTGTGGTGAAATCAGGAAAGACCTTTAATGCGGAAATACCGCTTGCCAGATAGCCGACAAGACGGTATCTCTCCCACAGGGAGAGGGGACTGAACGTGCCACAGATTAACTCCCGTGCCTAACCTCTGGCCCGTCTAAATGTGCCACAAATGAACGCCTGTACCTGCCCACAACACCGTACCAGCTCCCTCTCCCTGTGGGAGAGGGTTGGGGTGAGGGGCGTACTGTAAGACTCGAAGGGATCAGTTGATACCCTGGCTACGCAGATAGTCTTCGTAGTTGCCGGTAAAGTCGATCACCTTGTTCGGCGTCATTTCCAGAATGCGAGTAGCTAGGGAGCTAACGAACTCACGGTCGTGGGAAACGAAGATCAAGGTGCCTTCATACATTTCCAACGCCATGTTCAATGACTCGATGGATTCCATATCCATGTGGTTGGTCGGTTCATCCATGATCAGGATGTTCGGGCGCTGCATCATGATCTTGCCGAACAGCATACGGCCCTTCTCACCACCGGAAAGCACTTTTACGCGCTTCTTGATATCGTCCTGGCTGAACAACAGACGCCCGAGAATGCCACGTACTGCCTGCTCATCGTCCTTTTCCTGCTTCCACTGGCTCATCCAGTCGAACACGCTTAGGGTTTCATCGAACTCGTATTCGTGATCCTGTGCGTAGTAACCGATCTTGGCGTTTTCCGACCATTTCACGCTGCCGTTATCCGGCTGCAGGTCACCCACCAGCGTTTTCAGCAGGGTGGATTTACCGATACCGTTGGCACCCAGGATCGCCACCTTCTCGCCCACTTCAACCATCAGGCTGAGTTTGCTGAACAGCGGGCCGTTGTCGAAGCCTTTGGCCAGCGCTTCCACTTCCAGTGCGTTACGGAACAGCTTCTTGTCCTGCTCAAAACGGATGAACGGGTTCTGACGGCTGGAGGCTTTCACCTCTTCCAGCTGGATCTTGTCGATCTGGCGGGCACGAGAGGTAGCCTGCTTGGATTTGGAGGCGTTGGCACTGAAGCGGCTAACGAAGGACTGCAGTTCGTTAATCTGCGCCTTCTTCTTGGCGTTATCAGACATCAGGCGCTCACGAGCCTGGGTAGCCGCCGTCATGTATTCGTCGTAGTTACCCGGGTAGACGCGCAGTTCGCCGTAGTCCAGATCCGCCATGTGGGTACAAACCATGTTCAGGAAGTGACGGTCGTGCGAAATGATGATCATGGTGCTGTTACGTTCGTTCAGCACCTGCTCCAACCAGCGAATGGTATCGATGTCCAGGTTGTTCGTTGGTTCGTCGAGCAGCAGGATCTCTGGGTCGGAGAACAGGGCCTGAGCCAATAGGACACGCAGTTTGAAGCCGGGAGCGATCTCGCTCATCGGGCCATAATGCTGTTCTACCGGGATACCCACGCCGAGCAGCAACTCACCGGCACGTGCTTCTGCGGTGTAGCCGTCCATCTCGCCATAGGCCACTTCCAGATCGGCTACCTTGTAGCCGTCTTCTTCGCTCATCTCCGCCATGGCGTAGATGCGGTCGCGCTCTTCCTTCACCGCCCACAGTTCGGTGTGGCCCATGATCACGGTGTCCAGCACGCTGAACTGTTCAAAAGCGAACTGATCCTGGCGCAGTTTACCCAGGCGCTCGTTCGGATCCAGGAACACGTTACCGCCGCTCGGCGCCAGATCGCCACCGAGGATTTTCATGAACGTCGATTTACCGCAGCCGTTGGCTCCGATCAGACCATAGCGGTTACCGCCGCCAAATTTGACAGAGATGTTTTCAAACAACGGCTTACTGCCGAACTGCATAGTGATGTTGTTAGTGCTTAACACAGCGCTCGCTCTTAATTTGATTGGGAATGTGATTTGGCGCGCATTATGCCATAACGGCGGTCAGAGATCGCGGGGATTTTTGGTTGATATTTGAGCATAGTTCAACATTAACCGGAATGCGCACAATAACCATACAAAGTGCAATGTCATAACAGCGCTTACCTTTGATTATTAGTCTGCCCCTAGCAGAGCAGGCTAATGATTTTTATCAATGGGTATAATGTAAGCTAAAGCTATAACAGCGATTATTGTGCCACTGATGTAAAGCACTCTATCCATTACTGTGTCAAAGTGAAAAAAGAAATAAACGCATAACAGAAAGCCGATGGACCCAAGCATGTTAATCAACGCGTTAGCGATAAAGAAGCACACTTTGTCTTTAAATTTTTTTCCCATTAAGTTCTTTCCCAACAAATGGTTGAGTCAATAAATAGAAATAGGTAGCCTGCTGCTCCATATGCTAGGCCTACAACCATATCTTGAGTCAGTATTACCTGCGCTATTCGCTTAGCTATTGCTTGATATTCCATATCATCCCCATTCGAATGCGCCATCATACAATATGATAAATATGTTATCAATCTGCGTCATGCTCCATGTATAAATGAGGCGTTATACACAAAAAAGCATAACCCTGCCTTCATGAGAGACCTAAATGGGCACCGCATGCAAAGCCCCCACAAGATGTAGCTGGTTGAGAAATGTTGCTGGTAAACTTATATTTATAACTTATTTATTCGAATAACAATTCCGCATCTGTAAAACCATAAAAATAATGTTCCAGAGTATTTGAGGTTCCACTACTGGTAAATTCATTAGCAATACATTTAATCGCTCCCATGCAGGCGAGCATTGGGCATACGCCCAGACTGACTCTGGATGCGCCCGCATTAAAAAGTTTATTTATATCAGGACTGCCTGGCATAGCCATGATATTAATTGGACCTTTGATTTCCTGTTTCAACCGGTTCAATAACAGCAGGTCATCAACACCTGGAATGAAAACCATATCAGCACCGGAACCAAGGTAATGATTAGCCCTTTCAACAGTCATCTCAAAGAGGGTTTTATCATTGGCCTCGTTGACCAAATAGGTATCGATACGAGCATTAATCCATATTGGGACGTTTGAATCCATTGCCGCCTCTCTAGCGGCTACTAAGCGGGTACGTTGCTCATCAATGCTGAACAGTCTTGTCGGTCTGATACCATGGCTGTTATCTTCTATATTAATGCCGACCACGCCAGCACCGATCACTCTTTGCACATAAGCATAAACCTCGGCATCATTGATGCCGTAGCCAGATTCAATATCCGCATTCACAGGAATAGATACGGCATCCACTATCGACGATATTTGTTGCAACATCATCTCTGGGCTTATTTTTTGTGCATCCTTAAAACCATGACTGTATGCAATCCCCCCGCTTGTCGTGCCTAAAGCTAAAAATCCCTCTTTGGCGAAAATCTTGGCACTGGCAATATCCCAGGCATTGGCTAAAAGAAAACGGCCTTTCTCGTTTAGCGTTCTAAAATCTGAGGTTAACTTTAATTGCCTATTCATAGTCATTTTCTCGTTTGGTGGGATAAAATAAATATACAGCGACCAAACGAAGATCTCTGGCGAATTACGGACATGTATTCTTTGTGAGAACTGGAAAGCGGGACTACGTGCTTGTAGTTCTCCCCTCAGATCCGTAAGTCACGCCTTAAAATTTAGCGCCTGCTCTTGCAACATCTCAATCAACGCCCGTGAAGCGGCGCTGCGGTAACCCTCTTTGCGTTGCAGCACCACGGCGTGGCGCTCGGGCATGGGAACCGACAGTTGAATAGGCAGCAGCAGCGGGTTATCCCGTGCGATTGCTTGCGGCAAGATGGTAGCAAGCTGGCCGTGGCGCACAATCTCAACGATGGCGCTAATCGCATTGGCCTCCATAGCGACCTGAGGATAAATCGCGTGCTGTTGGCAATATTGATCGACGTAATGACGCGTGGCGAAGTCGCCGTTGAGTAGCACCAACGGTACCTGTTGCACCTCCGCTACGCTCAAGGCAGCGCGGCGCTTGGCAAGCTGATGCTTCCTCCCCACCATCAGTTGCAGCCGCTCCGTGAACAGCCTGGTCGCGGCTATATCCGCAGAGTGAACCGGCTCGAAGGCAATCCCCAGATCCAATTGGTCATCGCACAATAACGCCTCCATCTTATCCTGCGTCATCTCACGGATGTTCAGGGTAATCCCTGGGTAGCGCCGGAAAAAACCGTCAACTAACGGGCCAATCAGGTAGGAGGTAAAGGTCGGCGTCATCGCCAAGCGGAGGTTACCGCGTTCCAACGTCGCGACATCCTGAATGGCCCGCTTGCCAGCATCCAGATCCTGTAACGCCAGCCGGGCATAGCGCATCCAGGCCTGACCCGCATCGGTGAGTTGCACCCTGCGCCCGGAACGGTCGAACAGCTCAACCTGCAGCGTCTCTTCCAACTGTTTGATCTGCTGTGACAAGGTCGGCTGAGAAACATGTAGCACCTCCGCCGCCCGGGTGAAGTTCCCCTGCTCCGCCACCGCCAGAAAGTAACGTATGTGTCGCAGTAACATAGCGCCTCAACTATTAGTGATACCTATCGAGGTGATTATAAATGAGTCTTGGAACCTATAGCTAGAAAAGTCCATTCTTGCCTCCATTGAAAGCAAGCCACACATTGATGGAGTCACCATGCAAGAGGTTATTGACGGTTTTCTGAAGTTCCAGCGCGAGGCTTTTGTTGAGCGCACAGAACTGTTCAAACGTCTGGCCACCAGCCAGAGCCCACGCACCCTCTTTATCTCTTGTTCCGACAGCCGATTGGTGCCGGAACTGATCACCCAACGTGAGCCGGGCGACCTGTTCGTCATCCGCAACGCAGGCAATATCGTGCCTTCTTTCGGGCCTGAGCCCGGTGGGGTTTCGGCCTCGGTGGAATATGCCGTTGCCGCGCTCGGCGTAGAGGATATCGTGATTTGCGGCCACTCCGATTGCGGCGCCATGACCGCCATCGCCACATGTAAATGCCTGGATCACATGCCCACCGTGGCCAACTGGCTGCGTTATGCCGATGCCGCCAAGGCGGTCAATCAGGCCAATGAACACGCCAGTGAGCACGAGCGTATTAACTCGATGGTGCGTGAAAACGTCATCGCCCAACTCACCAACCTGAAAACTCACCCTTCGGTCGCGCTGGCGCTCGATCGAGGCAATCTGCGACTGCACGGCTGGATCTACGATATCGCCACCGGCTGTATTGACGCATTAGATGGCAATACCCGCCGTTTCGTGCCGCTGGCGAGCAACCCAAGCGTCACCGCCAGCCCAGCTATACAACGCTTCTAATCTACCAAACCTATTGGAGTCAACATGACACAATCACTACATAGCGTTTCAGCACGTCAAAGCCTGACCGACATCATCATGGAGGCTAAAGTCCGTAAAGGCCTGACCTTCGAAGCCATTAATCAAGACACCGGCTTGAGCTTGGCATTTGT
>NZ_JBKJYW010000238.1:0-9465 GCF_046715635.1 Serratia sp. (in: enterobacteria) | reverse complement strand
GCGGAGAAAATGTCCATGAAGAGCAATGCCCTATCGATAAAAGAAAAGATTGGCTACGGCATGGGAGACGCCGGTTGCAACATGATCGGCGGCGCAATCATGCTGTTCCTCAACTACTTCTATACCGATATCTTTGGCATTACCCCGGCACTGGTGGGGATTTTGCTGCTGTCCGTACGCGTACTGGACGCCGTGAGCGATCCCATTATGGGAGCGATTGCCGATAGAACCCAAAGCCGTTTTGGCCGTTTCCGCCCTTGGCTGTTATGGATTTCCCTGCCTTACGTGCTGTTTAGCGTATTGATGTTTACCACCCCGGAGTGGAGCTATAACAGCAAGGTGATTTACGCCTTTGTCACCTATTTCCTGATGTCGCTGACCTACACCGCCATCAACATTCCCTACTGCTCGCTGGGGGGCGTGATCACCGCCGACCCGCACGAGCGCGTTTCCTGCCAGTCGTACCGTTTCATCATGGTCGGCATCGCGACGCTAATCCTCTCGCTGACCCTGTTACCGATGGCGGAATGGTTCGGCGGGGCCGACAAGGCCAAGGGCTACCAAATGTCGATGGGCGTGATGGCGTTGATCGCACTGGCTATGTTCTTGTTCTGCTTTGCGACGGTGAAAGAACGTATCCGCCCGGCGGTGCCTACTCACGATGCGCTGAAGGCCGATCTGAAAGACGTGTGGAAAAACGATCAGTGGGTACGCATTCTGCTACTGACTTTCTGCAACGTTTGCCCCGGCTTTATCCGCATGGCCGCCACCATGTATTACGTCACCTACGTCATGCAGCAATCCACCTCGTTCGCCAGCCTGTTTATCGCCCTGGGCGTGGTCGGTATGATGATCGGCAGCGCCCTGGCCAAGCCGTTAACCGACCGCTTCTGCAAGCTGAAAGTGTTCTTCTGGACCAATATCGCGCTGGCCACCTTCTCCAGCGGCTTCTACTTCCTTAACCCGCAGTTGACCTCGCTGATCGTGGTGGCCTACTTCCTGCTGAATATCCTGCACCAGATCCCTTCCCCGCTGCACTGGTCGTTGATGGCCGACGTGGACGACTACGGCGAATGGAAAACCGGCAAGCGCATCACCGGTATCAGCTTCTCAGGGAACCTGTTCTTCCTGAAGGTCGGGCTGGCGGTTGCCGGGGCAATGGTGGGTTTCGTGATGTCTTACTCCGGCTATCAGGCCGATGCAGGAGCTCAAAGCGCCGGGGCGCTGCAGAGCATCGTCTTGCTGTTTACCGTGATCCCAGGCGTGGGCTACCTGATCACCGCTGGCGTGGTCCGTTTGCTGAAAGTGGATCGCAACCTGATGTCACAGATCCAGAGCGATCTGGAAAAGCGCCGCGTCAATTATCAGGAACTGGCGGAATACCGCGAACAACAGCTCGAAGCCAAACACTCTTGAGAGGTCTAGATGACTATTTATCCCAATCCACTGATTGAGCAGCGTGCCGATCCCTTTATCTATCGCCATAGCGACGGCTATTACTATTTTATCGCCTCGGTGCCGCAGTACGATCGCCTGGAACTGCGCCGCGCCCGCCGTCTGACAGAGCTGGCCCAGGCTCCAACTCAGGTTATCTGGCGTAAACCCGCGTCTGGGCCGATGAGCAACCTGATCTGGGCACCTGAGCTGCACGTTATCGACGGTAAGTGGTATGTCTACTTTGCGGCAGCCCATAGCCCGGAGATTGCTGACGGCCTGTTCCAGCATCGCATGTTTGCGCTGGAGTGCAGCGCCGCCAACCCGCTGGAGGGAGAATGGGTAGAGAAAGGGCGTATTGCAACACCGATCGACAGCTTCTCACTCGATGCCACTCACTTTGAGCATCAGGGAAAGCACTATTATCTCTGGGCGCAGCAAGACCCGCAGATCCGGGGAAACTCCAACCTGTATCTGGCAGAAATGGCCAATCCCTGGACGCTAAAAGGGGCCCCGGTGATGCTGAGCAAACCGGAGTTACCTTGGGAAACCATTGGGTTTTGGGTGAACGAAGGCCCGGCGGTGATCAAACACGGTAAGCGGATCTTCATCAGCTACTCGGCCAGCGCCACCGACGAGAATTATTGCATCGGCCTGCTGTGGGCAGACATCGATGCCGATCTCCTCGATCCGACACAATGGCATAAGGCCAGCGAACCGGTGTTTCGCACCAGCTATGCCAACCGCCAGTTCGGCCCAGGGCACAACAGTTTTACCGTGGATGAGAAGGGTAATGACGTGCTGGTCTACCACGCCCGCAATTACACCGAAATAGAAGGCGATCCGTTATACGATCCGAATCGCCATACGCGGATTAAAACTCTGGAGTGGGATGCTGAAGGAATGCCGCTGTTTGGCATTCCCCCGGCAGATAATCACTAGCCCACAGTTGACGGGATTAATGAGCTTTGCGCAGTGCCTTCACCTGCTCGGCGGTGATATCCGCCGGCAATCCACCCCAGGTGACACGCAGGTAATTCACCAGCTCGGCAATTTGCGCATCGTCCAGACGATCGGCAAAGCCCGGCATGCTCTGCATACTTTCGTTGCCGGGGAATTGCTGAGCTGGTAGCCCATCCAGCACCGACACGATCAGGTTCTTGCCGTCTGGTTGGCGCAACGTGGCGTTATCACGCATCGCCACCGCCACGTGCGGTTTACCCGCACCATCACGCTCATGGCAGGCGGAACACTGATCGAGATAGGTGATACGCCCGGCATCGCTGCCCTGCCCGATGTTAGCGGCCACCGGCTGCGGTGGCTTGTCGCCCATCAGGTAAGTCACCAACGCCCGATGATCTTCCGGCGTCAAATGGCGAGTGCTGAGATCGACCACCATGTGCATTTCGCTAAACGCCGAGCCCTGCGGCGCTAACCCGGTGCTGAGGAAACGGCTCAGATCCTCTGGTGTCCAGCCGCGCTGTGCCAAAGCCTGTGGCGTGATATCCGGCGCGATAAACCGCCCCAGATCGCCGCCCTGCATCGGCTTGCTCAGTTCCATCTGCCCCAGCATGCCCCTTGGCGTATGGCATTCACCACAGTGCCCAAGCACGTCAGACAGGTAACGACCACGCTGCCATTCGGCGGAGCTCCCCTGCGAGCTGGCGGGTAACGGATCGCTGTTGCGGAACAGCAAATTCCAACCGATCAGCGCCATCCGCTGGTTGAACGGGAATGGCATATCGTTGGCCGGAATGGCCACATCCACCGCCGGGCGCGACATCAGATAGGCATAAATAGCATCTGCATCTTCGCGCGAAATGCCTTTGTAGGAGGTGTAAGGCATCGCCGGGTACAAATGGCGGCCACCGGGCGCCACCCCCTGTGTTAACGCCAGGAAGAAATCATCCTTGGTCCAGCGGCCAATCCCTTGGTCAGCGGAAGGCGTCAGGTTGCTACCATAAATGGTGCCGAACGGGGTATCCAGCGGATAGCCTCCCGCCAGCGGTGCCCCACCAGCGGCGGTATGGCAGGCGGCGCAGTCGGCAGCCTGCGTCAGGTAACGCCCACGGGCAATCTGTTCGCTGCTGGCGGTAACCTGCTGGACTGGGCCGTCGTAGCTGCGGTTTTCCCGCCACCACAGCACGGCGATAACGATCGCCGCTATCAGCACAATCAACAATGCGAGACGTTTTTTCATTACGCCGTCTCCTTCAGCAGGCCAGGGGTTTTCAACACCACATCACGCACCGCTTCGTAATAACGGACATAGCCGGTACAACGGCAGATATGGTTTTCCAACGCCTGCTCAATCGCGCCTTCCAACTGGTCACGCAGGATTGGCTCACGCTTAAGCTTCTCGACAAAGATGGTGGCCGCATTGACGAAGCCCGGCGTGCAATAGCCACACTGGAAGCTGTAGTGATCGAGGAATGACTGCTGGATCGGCGAGAGCTCAACCACGTCACCCTGATTATCCACCTGCGCAAGGCCTTCGATGGTGCGTACCTGTTTGCCATTGAAAAAGTGAGCCCCGGTGATACAGGTACGGATTTCTTCGCTGGTGCCGCTTGGATGGTCGAGGATCGCCACGCAAGCGTGGCAGATACCCTGGCCGCAGCCGAGACGTGAGCCGGTCAGATCGAGATATTCATGCAGAAAATCGATCATCATCAGCCCTTCCGGTACCTCGATGGGACCATATTGTTTGCCGTTAACGGTCAGGGTAATGGGTTGGGTTTTAATGCTCATGGTAACACCTCAAGAATATTTTCGGCACGGACAGGCAAATCACGGAAACGATGACCGGTGGCGTGGGCAATGGCGTTAACCAATGCGGCGACCACAGGGATCATGACCACCTCCGCCATCCCTTTCGGCGGATCGGTTTCCGACAGCGCAGGCAGGATGTCACCGGTCTGTTTCCAGACCGCCACATCGCTGGCGCGCGGCAAATGGTAACGGTTAAAGTTCCAGGTGCCGTTACCCGGCCCATCTTCGTACAGCGGTAAATATTCATGCAGCGCATGGCCGATCCCCATCGCCAAACCGCCCTGCAACTGGCCAGAAACCAGCTCAGGCACGATCAGGTTGCCACACTCCATAATCGAATGATGATTCAGCAGTTCAACTTTACCGGTAGCGATATCCACCGCCACTTCCACCAGCGTACCCACGGCGCTGTAATAGGTCACAGCGGCGTTATTGCGCTGGGTTGGCGGATAATAAACCTGCTCACGTGCCAGAGGGCTGAATTCACCGTTGCCAATGCGTACCGACAAGCCGTCAACAGGCAGGCGCTCGCTGTGATTATTCAGCTTGAAGTCCGCTTCCGCCCACTGCCAGCGGTTGAAGACGTGCACCACCGCGCCGGTCAGGTTGCCCATCTGATAGGCTTTTTTCACCAACAGCTCAAACGGCAATATCTGCATACCGGCCGCCGTCAGGCCACCCTCGACCCAGCGAGCATCTTCTTTACGCACCACCAGCGGCGCCGCCTGGCCGCCACCAATGCCGGACTGCCAGATAGACAGCGCGGCAGGCCACAGCCCCTGTTCAAACACCAACCGGGCCGCTTCACACGTGCTGTGCGAGAAATAGTAAGCGGAGTTGCTGGCGCTGGAAGGTGAGCAATAGCTTGGCGTCCAGTTCGGATTGGTTTGCAGTTGGTCCTGCTCATCCTGCGACATCATGTAGGGATCGCCGCTGGTCACCATCGGCAACAGGGACCAATCGGTCACCGAGAAATGGGCTTCATCCGCCGGTTTCCCCAGCCATTGCGCACATAGCACCGACTGCGACGTTGACATGCCGGTGCCCATTTCGGCCCCGCTGTGATACAGGGAGATACGCCCGTCCTCGCTGAACTCCACGCGAGCAAAGGAGGTTTCGGCCCCGGTGCCAAAGTCTTTCTGCACACAGCCAAAGCCTACGCCATAGCGTTTGCCGGGATTCTGGCTCTCAAACTCCACCTTGCGTTCGGCGCGTTTACGCCACATCTCATGCTGTGAGGCTTTTACCAGCACTTCATCGGCGCGAATAGCCCCTGCCGGGATCGCCCCTTGGGTGTTTTTCATGCCGGACTTAAGCACGTTGCGCAAACGAAACTCGATCGGATCGAGCTTCAGCTCTTGTGCCAATTCGTCCATCATCATCTCGGTGGCGGCCATGCTTTGCAACGTGCCGTAACCGCGTGCGGAACCCGCATCGATGGCACGAGAGGCCAGCCCGACCGAGGAAAGATCGCTTTTCGGGAAGTAGTAAATCGACTGGGCCGCCGTAGCACCAACCATCACCACCGATGGCGTAAAGTTACAGCGCCCGCCACCGTCGGCGGTCATCGCCCCTTGGAAGGCCTGCAACACGCCGGTCTGCTTGTCTACCGCAATGCGGTAATCCATATCGAAGGCATGGCGCTTGATCGAGGTCTGGAACTGCTCAAAACGGTCATTCGCCAGCCGCACCGGCAGTCCGTCACCGTACAACGCGGCAACCGCGCCGTAATACGGGAAGTTATAGTGATCTTTCGAGCCATAGCCCACGGTGTAACAAGGGTGCAGGATCAGCTGTTTGACCGGTTGATGGCGTTTGGCCAACATGCGAGGCATTTCGTCCGCCACCTCCTGCGGGGACTGGGTCGGGATCACCAGGTGCAGGGTCTGGCTGGCCGTATCAAACCAGCCATTGGCGTTGTCCGGCTCCAGGGCCGAAGTATCAACGGATTGCGTGGTATAGCGGCGTGACATGACCAACCAGTCCTGCGGTGGGGTTTGCAGTTGGTCGGCAATCATCCCGGCGTAATACATGCCCTCCTGATCGAGCTTGCCACCCTCACGCCCTTCCGGCCACACCGGCAGATGTCTGCGCATTGACAGCGGGAAGATCGGCGTGTCTTTCAGGCTGGAGAAACGATCGTCATCGAATGGTTGTTCGCCCCCGACGCGCACGTAGCGGAAACTGCCCCAAGGATCGCGCTGTAACGGGCCGGTTTCATTGCCATACTGGATCACTTCGTCGTGGAATTTCAGCTTGTCTTTGGCAAAGCGGAAACGAGCAAAATCATGATAGATCAGGATTGCCACCGCATGGCCGAGATAGGCAGGGGTTTTCCCTGTAGGCAGCAGCATGTCATCGCCATAAAACGCCGGGAAGGCCAAGCCGTCTCGCTCAAGATCTTCCGCCGTCACTAAACGATCCGGTTGCAGATCGTCACCCAGCAGGGAGAGATCGATACCGGTAAACAGACGATCGGCTTTAGTGGCGCGCAGAATAAAGGCGTGAGCCTGCTGCTGTGGCCAGTGCGGCATATCAACGGCACGAATATCGCGGGCAAACACTTTCTGCCCCATGACCTTGGAGCGGCCATCGATACGGTAGCGAATGCGTTTAGTCTGCGCATCCCAGTTCGGTGATTGCAGGATCTTCTGCTCAAACAGCGCGGCATAGGCGCGGCTGTAGAGAGGCGCGAGGTAAACAGACACCCCCGCTATCACGGCACCCTTGATAAAGCGGCGTCGTGACGGGTTGAAATTGCTCATAAAATATCCTTTACGTTCTTATCTACCCCTAGCATCCAGATGCGGGTATTCGCGCCGTAACCCGAAGGCTGGAGGTAAGTCGTTTTTTTTATCGGTTTTGTTGCGCAAGCGCTGGTAACCTTGCCGAAGACGTTATAATCATAAGCTTATAACCAAAATTATGTGAGTATTAACATTTTGTTTTCATAAAATGAAACACTTGGAAACATGTAATGCCTCTATAGTGTGGCTGATTTGCGCAATTGCGGAAAAAAGAGATGACGACAGGTATCGTGATTACCGCCGCCGGGCGGGGTGAGCGTTTTCTTCAGGCCGGTGGCAGTGGCAACAAGCTTAACGCCCTATTGCAGGGTAAGACGGTGTTCGAACATACGCTGCAACAGGCGCTGGCCTCCGGCTTACCGGTGCAGGTCGTCACCCGGCCAGAAAACCTGGCGGTGCAACAGGTTTGTGCCACACATCAGGTACCCTGCATCTTACTGGTCAGCGGTGGTCTGGGTGAATCTATTGCCGCTGGCGTTGCCGCAACCGCAAACTGGGGAGGCTGGCTGATCCATCTGGCAGATATGCCTTTTGTCTCGCCACAGATCTTTGTGCAAGTTGCCGCAGCCCTGAGCCAGCACAGCATCGTGCGCCCCAGTTTCCAGCAACAACCTGGCCACCCGGTGGGGTTCACCGCCATTTTGCGCAAACAACTGTGTGCGTTACGTGGCGATAATGGCGCGCGGGAACTGCTACGCAGTCATGGGCAGGTTTACCTGCTCCATCTCGACCAACCGGGCATCGTGCAAGATATCGATCTCCCTTCTCAGCTAGTGGCAAACGAGTCCATTAATTAATGCAACACCTTGATATCACCGTAGTCGGCCAGGCAATCAACTGGCTGGAACAGCAGCCGGTATGGCTGTGTACCGTATTGAACACTTATGGCTCATCACCACGTTCTCCTGGCGCATTGATGGTGGCAACCCGCGACGGACACTATTGCGGATCGTTATCCGGCGGCTGCGTGGAAGAGGACTTTTTGCGCCGTCTGGCAGACGGGGAATATCAAGCCGCCAGCCAGGTGATCCGCTACGGTGCTGGCGGGCTAACCCCCAGCGTGGCGCTACCCTGTGGCGGCGTGTTGGACGTGCTGATCGAACATTTGCCCGCAGGCCCTGCCAGCATGGGCTACCTGCGCAAAATCGCTGAGGTGTTGGCCGGCCATCATGCTCTGGTCAAACACCTGACCTTGCCCAATGCCTGTAGCGCACTGGAAACCACCAGCTTTGCCAGCGCAACCCAGGTCGTGCGCAACCAACAGGAGATCCAGTTGCATATCGCCGCCGCTCCTCGGCTGCTGATTGCCGGGCTTTCCAGCGTGGCGCTGTATTGCGCCGACTTTGCCAGCGCGCTCGGCTTTGAAGTGTTGGTATGCGAGAACCGCCCGGAAGCTCTGGAGAACTTCGCTACGCAGCTCAAACCGCACATCACCCTGCTGCGCCAGTTCCCGGCCAAATTCATTGAGGAAGGCGGTTGCCACGCCAACACCGCGATTGTGGCGCTGACCCACGATCCGCGCATGGATGACTTAACCCTGATGGAGGCGATCCACACCCCGGCGTTTTACATCGGCGCGATGGGTTCTCAACGCAACAGCGATCGCCGCCGCCAGCGGCTGCAACAGATCGCCGAATTCAGCCCGCAGGAACTTGGTCGTATCCACGCGCCGATTGGTCTACCGCTTGGCAGCAAAACCCCAGCGGAGATCGCTCTGGCCGTAATGGCCGATATCGTGCAGCAGAAGAATTACCCCTCACCCCAACCCTCTCCCACAGGGAGAGGGAGCTGATAGCCCCTGCTCTTTTGGAAGTGATCAGGTAAGCTCAACAGCCTTGATCGCCCCCTCTTCCAAAGTGAGTCACTACAATTTCAAACACACTCGATCGGTTCCCTCTCCCACAGGGAGAGGATTAGGGTGAGGGGGGCGTTTTTTCTGCGAAGGCTTTGTCTGGCACTATAGGGATCAGATATTCATATTCCAGGTGCAATTCTTCGTCGACATCGAGCGAGTAGCTATGCTGCGCGATATCGTACCCTTCCCGGCGCACCAGGTTAAACTGCGGCAGGAGTTTGGTGTAAACGCTGGCGATATACTCGTGAAGGGCCACCGGTTTGCCAGCATAGTGAAAGCGGCAATAACCACCGCTGATTTCCGGTAGTTCCAGCAACGATTTACCTACGGCGATGGTTTTATCTACCGCAACAAAATAGTCGACCTTCACCCGCTCACCATCTGGTGTAAAATTGGTTAGCGCATAAAGTTTGTCTGGCCGTAAATTAAACTCGTTACAAAAACGATCCTTTATTTCATCACGAATTGCCGCGTGGGATTCACCCAACTGTTCAATATCGATGTGATAAGAATAATACTGACCGACCAGCGAGTAGCTGTCTGGTTTAACCTCAACATAGTCAATAGAGATATCGCTAGGTTGATTAAGCGACAGCG
>NZ_JBKJYW010000237.1:0-18846 GCF_046715635.1 Serratia sp. (in: enterobacteria) | reverse complement strand
ATCTGGCGTTCCTGGGCCGCAATGATGACCAGGTCAAGATCCGGGGCTTCCGGATTGAATTAGGTGAAATTACGGCCCGATTGAACGAACATCCCTTCATCCGCGAAGCTGTGGTGGTGGCGCAAGGCAAGGAGACCGACAAGCGTCTGGTTGCTTACGTTGTAGTACAGTGCGGGGTTCAGGAAATGTCGGAAGACGCTGAAGCTAGCTTGGCGCTGGCGGGAACACTGCGTGATTATCTGAGTGGCTGTTTACCCGATTACATGGTGCCATCTGCCTTTGTACGTTTGGACAGCTTACCGCTGACGGACAATGGCAAGCTTGATCGGCGGACGTTACCGGTTCCCGAGAGCAATGCCTTTGCCCATGTGGCATACGAGGCACCGTTGGGCGAAACAGAGATCACTCTTGCTGGAGTCTGGTCAGAATTGCTTGGCGTTGAACACGTTGGTCGACATGACAACTTCTTCGCCCTCGGTGGTCATTCACTCTTGGCTGTGCGGTTGATCGAGCGGTTGCGCCGCCAAGGCTTGAGCCTTGCTGTGCGTGATCTATTTCAGACCCCCGTGTTGTCGGCTCTGGCCAGCACGTTTGGGCAGCACAGCGAGGTGGTGGTGCCGCCAAATCTGATCAAACCCGAAACATCAAGAATTACGCCCGAACTGCTGCCATTGATAGACCTTAGTCAATCAGACATCGACCTGATCATTTCACAGGTTCCTGGGGGGGCGTCCAACATTCAGGATATCTACGCACTCTCGCCTATGCAGGACGGGATCCTGTTCCACCACATGCTGGCAAAAGAAGGTGACCCCTATTTGCTAGTTGCCCAAATGGCCTTTGCCGATCATGAAACATTGGAGCGGTATCTAACTGCAGTACAGCAGGTTGTAGACCGCCACGACATTTTACGTACCGCCTTTGTTTGGGAAGGATTGTCTCGACCCGCGCAAGTTGTCTGGCGACAGGCTCCACTCTCCGTTACGGATATTGTCCTCGATTCGGCAGATGGCCCCATTACCGAGCAACTTTCTTGGCGCTTTGATTGATGCCGGTACCGAATTGACCTGACTCAAGCACCGGTACTGCGCTTTATTGTTGCCCATGATCCCATCACAGGCCGCTTCATTCTGATGCAACTGCAGCATCACTTGATTGACGATGCTTCTTCTTTGCAGTTTTTTTATAACGAAGCTCAGGTTTTCCTTGCCAATAGCGGTGAGAAATTATCATCGCCTCAGCCGTTCCGTAACCTGATCGGTCAAGTTAAGTTGGGCAAAAGCCTGGAGGAACATGAGCGTTTCTTCAAATCAATGCTGGCTGACATACAAGACCCGACGCTGCCATTCGGATTAGCGAAAGTGCATCTGGACGGCGCACAGGTGGGTCAAACCCTCCGCATGGTTTCGGCCGAACTCAATGATCGGCTGCGGGCGCAGGCGAGGCGTTTGAATGTGAGTCTCGCAAGTCTATGTCATGTTGCCTTTGCTCAGGTATTGGCGCGTACCAGCGGCCAGGAGAAAGTTGTGTTTGGTACAGTGCTGTTCGGACGCATGCAAGCGGGCCAGGGGTCAGATAAAGCCATGGGCATGTTCATCAACACGTTACCAATCCGATTTGACTCAGGCGATATTGATACTGCTGAAAGTGTCCAGCAGGCTCATGTCCGACTGGCCGAGTTGCTCGCCCATGAGCATGCTTCTCTGGCGCTGGCACAACGGTGCAGTGGGGTAGCTACAGATACGCCACTATTTAGCGCATTACTCAACTATCGGTACAATGATCTTTCTGGTGAAGGCACCATTGTCCAAACCATGCGACAAATGCTAGGTGTCGAGTTCTTGAGTGAACAAGAGCGGACCAATTATCCGTTTACATTGTCTGTGGAAGATTTCAGTCATTCACTGGGGTTGACAACTCAAGTAATCACACCGTTTGATTCCGATCGTGTGTGTAGCTATATGGAGCAGGCATTGGACAATCTGGCGCGAACCTTGGAGTACTCACCGCACCGTCCGATTCGACAACTGGACATTCTGCCTGCGTCTGAACGTACATTGCTGCTCAAGACATGGAACGCAACGGATGCATCATACCCGGATAATTTGTGTATTCATCATTTATTTGAAGAGCAGGTAAAGCGCAGTCCAGAGGCAACAGCACTGATCTTTGAGGGAGAAGTACTCAGTTACGGTGAGCTCAATGTCAGGGCCAATCGACTGGCACACCGGCTAAGCGCGTTGGGCGTTGAGCCAGACCAGCGGGTGGTGATCTGTGTCGAGCGTTCTGTGGCCATGGTTGTTGGCCTTATGGCGATCCTGAAAGCAGGTGCTGCCTATGTGCCGCTTGATCCGACCTATCCGAGAGATCGACTGGCCTACATTCTTGCCGATACGGCTCCGGTCCTGGTGCTCGCCGATACGGTCGGGCGGCAGGTGCTGGATGAGGCGTTGCAATCCCATATCATACTTGATCCCAATGAACCCCAAGCAAGAGTATTGACGGAGGCTGATGCCAATTTCCAGGTTCCCTGTCTTACATCCCGCAACCTCGCTTATATCATCTATACCTCGGGTTCAACCGGGCACCCTAAGGGCGTCATGATTGAACACCGTGGATTAATCGCATCAACACTGGCAAGAACCACGGTTTATAAGGCAAATTCCAAAGCTGTATTTTTACTCCTATCATCAATGGCGTTCGACAGTTCTGTTGCAGGCATCTTCGGAACGTTAACAACCGGTGGTGCTTTGTGTTTGCCAGGGAGCAATACCGTCGTAGAACCACACATTATCAGCCGCCTTTTAATTGAAAACAAAGTCACCTCAGTGTTGCTGGTGCCGTCTCTCGCCAGATTAGTTCTGCCGCAAGTCGCACAACTCGGTTATGGGCAACTCCGTCAGGTGATCGTGGCGGGGGAATTGTGCCCGGCGAAATTAGTTCAGGAAGTGACCTCAGTATTTACTGGCGTTGAATTATTCAATGAATACGGCCCAACTGAAGCGACAGTCTGGGCAACGGTCTATCGATGCTCCCCTAGTGACGTTGATCCGGTTCCGATAGGCCGTCCGATTTCAAACACATACATTTACCTTCTCGACGCACATGGTCAGCCTGTTCCAATAGGCGCAGTGGGAGAGATGTATATCGGAGGGATAGGTGTTGCCCGTGGATACCTGAACCTCGTCGAACTGACGGCCGAGCGTTTCTTGCTTGATCCATTTGCAGGTAAGCCTGATACACGTATGTATAAGACGGGGGACTTGGCCCGCTATCTGCCCAATGGGAACCTGGTGTCTCTAGGCCGCAATGACGACCAGGTTAAGATCCGCGGTTTGCGGATTGAACCGGGTGAGATTGTGGCCAGACTGACCGAGCATCCATCCATCCACGAGGCGGTTGTCGAGGTGCAAGGTGTAGACCCAGACAAGCGACTGGTTGCCTATGTCGTGGCTCATCCAGAAGTCTCAGGAAATGATACCTCCATATCCCAAGTCAGCTCAGAGGAGGGTTTACTACTTGCAGGACAATTGCACGATTATCTGAGTGAACGTTTACCCGATTACATGGTGCCGTCTGCTTTTGTAGTCATTGAACGCTTGCCGCTAACCCCTAATGGCAAACTTGATCGGCAGGCGTTGCCTGTACCTGAAGACGACGCCTTTGCCCATGCGATCTATGAGGCACCACAAGGTGAGATTGAAACTATCCTGGCAGCGCTTTGGTCAGGGTTACTCGGGATTGAGCAGATCGGTCGCCATGACAACTTCTTCGCTGTCGGCGGTCATTCGCTCATGGCCGTCCAACTGATACAAAAAGTCAGGAGTTATGGCTTGGAGTGTTCACTCAGCGACATTTTTGAACATCCACGGTTGGCTAACCTTGCCTCTCAAATCGCACAAACTGCTGTGTTTCACCCACATGCTGGAGCGATCACGGTGCGCGTTGGCGGGAGTGAGCTCCCGGTCTTCTTTGTTCCCTCGGGACTCGCTGATTATTCGTATGCAATTTCTCTGGCCCAACAAATCCGCGTTAGCTGTCCTATCCATGTATTGCCGTGGTCGGCCATTGGCGACCCTCTACCTCATTCAATAGAGGATATGGCCGAAAGAATGATACCGCTCATCCAAGCGATACAGCCTGAAGGACCTTATCGAATTGCGGGGTATTCTTCTGGAGGGATCTTGGCTTATACCATCGCCCATGCGCTTATTTGTAAAGAGGAAAGTGTTGAATTTTTAGGGTTTATTGATGTTCCTGCGCCACATGATTTACTTTATAAAAATAAAGATATTAAGCATTATTTTATTGAACATGTTAAAGCTGTGGTTTCCGAGTCAGAGTGCCACAAGTTCGATATATTAAATAAAGGAGATGAGCTTGCTGTGTTGATTAAGAAAGCACAAAAATTAGGAGGCTATGATTTAAATGTAGACATCTCACTGGAAACAGTCAAATGGCAAGCCATTTATCATTTTTCACAAATTGCCGGAGCCTATGAGCCATTGCCATTACCGATTAAGCTCTCTTATTTCTACGCAGCTGAACGTGAGCCTTCTCATCTGCCTCAAATTGATATGGTGGGCGGTTGGCGAGAACTATTACCTGATTTAGAAATTTGTTCTGTTTCTATTCCAGGCAGGCATGTGTCCATGATGGAGAACGTTAGTAATCGCAAGCACTTGGCTGAAGCATTCGATCGAGCACTTTTGTAAGAAGCAATGATTGAGCAGTACGCTCATCTATATGCAAGTGGGGTTGTTAAATATGCTGTAACTCCCTCACTTGCTTGCGCGATTAAATGCACCATTCAGTCGCCAGTAAACCGTCCCAAAAGTTTGCATCCTGTGCAGTGGGATACTCATCAGCATCGAATTATAAACCGGAGAAACCATGGCTAATCCCTACCGCGAACTTCTCACAACCCCCGGTGTCATGGGGTTAGTGATCGCGAGTTCTATAGCGCGTCTACCGCAGGCAATGTTCGGCATCGGCATCATTACTATGTTAGTGCAGCAGACGGGTCTTTATTGGTTGGCTGGCTCGGTCGCCGGAACCTTTACCTTAGCGAATGCGATTGTCGGTCCTCAAATCTCGAAACTCGTTGATCAGCAGGGCCAGAGTCGAGTTTTACCCTTTGTGACCGCCTTCAGCATTGGTATGTTGCTGGCACTGATAATTGCTGTCTATATGAGTGCTCCGACTCTACTGCTTTTTATTCTTGCTGCATTGGCGGGTACGATGCCAAGCATGCCTGCCATGATAAGAGCACGCTGGACACAGCTTTTCCGTGGCAAGCCGCAATTACACACAGCCTTCTCGCTGGACACAGTTCTCACTGAACTCGCTTTTATAATCGGCCCACCACTCGCCATTGGCCTGAGCACCAGTTTTTTCGCCGAAGCTGGACCACTTGTTGCCGTGTTGCTACTGATCACCGGCGTGACAGCGTTTCTTCTACAGCGAGAGACAGAACCGAAGGTCGTCGTAGGCATCAGTAGGAATGCAAGCTCGACCTTACTTATCCCCGGCGTTCGTACTATTGTTCTGGCACTACTGGCGATGGGTGTCATTGGTGGCTCAATCGATGTGGCTGTGGTTGCATTCGCCAACGCACAAGGTTGGCCAGCGTCTGCCAGTTTCATCCTGGCAGCCTATGCACTAGGTTCAATGATTTCGGGCTTGTCGTTCGGCGGGATAAGGGTTTCATTACCCATTGAAAAGCAATTCTTCGTTGGGGTACTAGTAACGGCAGTCACAGCCGTGTTGCCCATTTTCTCGCCGGGTGTCTACATTCTTTCTGGGATGCTTTTTGTGGCAGGTATGTCATTTGCACCAACGATGGTCGTCGTCATGAATCTTGGTACGCTCATTGTCCCACCGTCGAGGATCACCGAAGGACTTACGTGGATGACGACTGGCATTAGCATCGGCGTAGCGCTCGGGAGTGTCCTCGCGGGCATGGTCATCGACGTCTATGGCGCACGGGCAGGGTTCAGTGTAGCCATCGTTTCGGGCTTGGTCATGGTAGTTATCGTGCTCTTGGGAATGCGTACACTTCGTGCAATGTCAGCGGTTGATGCCGAACCGATCTTTCGGTAATCACCATGAATCAGGTCATCCCGCTGGTAATGACCGTCTTTTTTCTCACCGCTTAGGTGTCAATTAGTGCGGCTCGTTGAACAGATTAATTGTAAAGGTGCACAAATGCTCAGTCCAGTGGCCATCATAGATTGAAAATAACTTTGTCCATAACTTCTTTTACCGCCATAACGCTACTTTACAAGCCAAGTACATCTTGGACCACATGAATCTCAGCCATTTCATACCGCGTCAGTATAATATGAAATATGAACTCATTACGCAAAATAAGGCAGATTAAGAAGAACATTTTTAGTTCCGGCGACTTAAGCAATAGAGCCAAAACGTTGCAAATAAAATACTTATCAAAATGAATTATTTCATAATCATCATTTTTGACGTATATAGGGATTTCTATGAGTTAACTCACGGTTATTAGAACTATTTGTAAGTAATATGCAGATAGGCATATAATCAATACAACACAAAATATAGATTAATGGTTGTTTTTTTTGAAAGGCAATGGAGTTGTGAAATTGGAAAAAAGAATAAGGAAAACGCAGCATTCTGAATGGGTTATCAGAAATGCCTTGTATTGGATAACGGCCTACACGCGATGGAAAATCGATGAAGGCGAGTTTGATTGGGTTATCACGTTCGATACCTTTACTGATGAGTGCCAATTTGAGTTCGCACGGCTGCTGAACGACTATCAACTTCGTGAGATACTGTATAAACAAACTGGCCACGTCAGAGCTTCTATCATCGATAGGGTGTTGAGCAACATTGACGCGAGGCTTGCTGAATGAAGCTTATGCCGTTTAACTTTGACAGGTTAAGTAATGGCGATGTTTTCATCAGTAATCTGGCTGGTTTTCACCATTTCATCGCTGAAAAAGACTTTCCAGCATTGGTAAAAAGTTCTATTACCGAAGATAAATTTGCTAATGAGGTTTTAGAAAGCAAATTATTCCTCACTGAGGAGAATAATCAATCCCTTTCGGCATCCGCCCTGAGTTCTGGCTTCGCTAAGCGGCTGATGAGCGGCCTAGCTGTGAACCCGATCTTTATGATTGTTCCAACATTAAGATGTGATCACACCTGCAAGTATTGTCAGGTTAGTCGTACTTCGGTAGGGGCCAAAGGGTATGATCTTGACGCAAACTTAATCCCTCTGATCGTCAAACAAATAAAAAGGCTAGCTTCACCCCCTTACAAAATTGAAATACAAGGCGGGGAACCATTTCTTCGTTTTGATCTCATACAGTTAATCTATGATCAGTGTGAACAGACCTTGGGGGGCGAAACTTTTGAAATGGTCATTGCCACGAGCTTGTCTCTACTGGAGGCATCGATTATTGCATGGGCTAAGAAGCGTAATATCTCATTTTCAGTTTCTCTCGATGGCGGGGAAAGTGTTCATAATAAAAGTCGTATTCTTGCCGGAAATACTTCTCATGCAAAAACCGCAAATGGAATTCTTGGCATTAAAGCTGAGTTAGGAAAGGAGAGGGTATCAACGGTCACAACTGTGACAAAGGAGCTGATTAAGAATCCGTCATCAATTATCGATGCTCACTTGTCACTAGGTTTAACCGATATTTTTGTAAGGCCAGTAAGCCCGTATGGATTTGCTCATCATGAGAACTTCTCGTTTTCTATGAGTGAGTATTATTCATTCTACCAAGCACTCATCGAACAGATTGTCGGTCATAATAAAAAGGGCATTCCGCTTGTTGAACACTCAGCTGCAATACATCTAAAACGGATTTTTAATCCTGGGTTTAGCGGTTATGCCGATCTGAAGTCACCCTGTGGTGTGGTTATGAATTGCATACTGTTTAACTATGATGGCCGTGTCTATGGAAGCGATGAAAGCCGTATGCTGCAGAAAGTTAATCAGGCTGTTGATTTCAGCGCAGGGCAAGTCGCGAACATGTCATTTTCGAAAAGTGATTATTACCGTTCCGTATTGGCATCGTCGTTCAACTTTGCGCAACCCGGCTGTGACACTTGTGCCTACCAACCTTTTTGTGGTGCGGACCCATGCCAGAACATCAGTGTGCAGGGGGAACCCGTTGGGGATCGAAGCAGATCCACGTTCTGTCATTATCATAAAGGTATGTTCCGTTTCTTGATGAACGCACTTGCGGAAAATAGGGAAGTCGCGCACGTATTGAAAGGATGGGTATATGTCTGAGGTAATCAGGAACGATATTTTTAGCTATCAAAGTGAAGGGATGGTGACCCCAGGCTTCTACCGATTATGTAAGGCCAAGCCAGAAAACCCCCAGTTTTATCTACCGAACTTGCTGGTAACCGCCGAGAGCTTGGCAGGCCAACATGAACCTTTTTACTCAGCTTGTATTACCAACAAAAGTCTTTTTCAATCAATTGAAAACGGTGATATCGTGATCGTTAACAATGGCAATATGCTGCGTGTCATCTTATCGCGGAGAGCCAATCACAATACGGTTTTGGTTACTGAACGCTGCAATAACCTGTGTTTATTTTGTTCGCAACCCCCTAAGCGGGTAAACGATGACTGGTTATTGACTCAATCTGCATTGGCTATCGCTGCTTTTAATCATGATGGTGTAATCGGGGTCAGTGGGGGGGAGCCTTTATTATATGGTGATGAATTCTTGGCTTTCCTCGATTATATTACCGAAAACGCCCCTGAAACGCCATTGCATGTGTTAACTAACGGTCGGAGGTTTTCCGATAGTCGTTTCGCTAAACAGATTAAGAAAAGATGTGAACGTTTAAGTATAACATTTGGAATCCCTTTATATTCATCTCGCCAAACCATTCATGATCATCTTGTTGGAAGCAGCGGAGCCTTTGATGAAACCGTTCGGGGGTTAATTAACGCAGGGAACTTGGGTATAAACATTGAATTGAGATTTATACCCACCAAAGCGAATTATCACGATTTACCTCATCTTGTTGAATATGTTGGGCGTGTATTTTCAAATATCAACCAGATCTCAATTATGGGGCTAGAATCAGTGGGATGGGCAAGAAAGAACTGGGATGAGCTATTCACACCATCGGAAGATTATTCAAGCCAACTGGTGGAGTCTGTTGAGACGGCATCTCGCTCGGGGCTTAATGTAGTCATTTTTAACTATCCCTTATGCCATCTACCAAGTGAACTATGGAGTTATTCTGTCCAGTCAATTTCTGATTGGAAAAACCATTACCCAGAAGAATGTGACTTATGTGACAAAAAGTCTCTTTGTGCGGGATATTTCAGTTCGTCAAAAGGGCGTTTCCATCAATTACCGAGACCTATATAATGAAAAAATTCAACTTTGCAGCATTGCTTCCGGGATTTTTGGCATTAAATAATTCTGTATGGGCAAGTGATTCAGCGACTGAAATCGGGAATATCTCAAATATGTCTCTCAACGAGCATGATTTAGTTCTGGCCCCATTGAACACGGATGTTCCGTTTTATATCGCGGGCCACCGCAGTCATAGCTCGCATCGAAGCCATAGTTCGCACCGTTCTTCTTCTGGTGGCGGTTACCGTACCCCTTACTATCCTAAGGCGGCGAGTACGCCTGTACCCAGCTCGAGTTCGGGTACAAGCTCAACAGTTCGTTCGCTCAACTCCAGTAATGAAGCACCTACAACGGGAGCTGCAAAAGTGACCGGTTCAAATTCTGGGATGGGGACATTGACGGCGGATAAAGAAAAAAGGCGCAGATTGATCATGAGGGTTCAGTTCGCCTTGTTTGATAAAGGTTACTACGATGGTGTGATTGACGGTATTATGGGACCTTCAACCCGAAGCGCCTTGAGTTCATACCGTGTCGATTATCATTTGCCAGCATCCGATACCTTGGATAGCCAATTACTTAACTCTCTCGGCATTTTAGCACGTTAGTCTTGATTGATTTCATCGCAGGCGGTTCGCCTGTGAGATATGAAGATCGTGACAAGTTGATAGGATCGAGCTGAAGAGCTTAATCATTAGCCTTGCATGAGCGCGGCTGATGGTGACGCGATTTGGAGTTGGGGAAAAATTAATGTTAATAACGATTTGCAATGCCAATAATGTGGTGCATCTCACATTATTGTAATTTTAACTAAATTTATTAAATGCAATTTGGATCTCATTTAGGCTATTGACATTTTAATTATTAAAAAATAACCACCATTTTTTTGTGAGTTAGATCTTCAATTGCAATGCATTTCATATTAAAAGTGATTGCAATCACGAAATCAAACCGAATTGCGTTTCCCACTATTAGTCCATAAGCTGCATTGCAATTCCCAATCCTCTTGGAATAACGATAGGAAAAACACATGAATGGATTGATAGATTACTTCCCGGAAAATGCATTTACCGTTCACCAGCAAGATTGCGACTGGCAGCAGGCTATTGATTTATCGATGCGCTGTCTGCTGGAAAATAATATCGTTGAGCCACGCTATGTGGCGGCTATAAAACACAGTACGCAAAATAATGGCGCATATTATATTCTGACGCCGGAAGTGGCTATGCCCCATGCACGTCCGGAAGAAGGGGCTTTGGGCACAGCATTAACCCTAACGGTATTGCCGCAGGGGGTATATTTCAATGATGACAATCCGCAGGTGAAAGTGTTAATCGGCCTGGCGGCGAAAGATGCTGACAGCCATATCAATGCCATCCAGTTATTGAGTGAAATGTTCTGCGATGACCAGGCAATTGAACAGCTTACTCAGGCAACTAAAGTATCAGAAATAAAAGAAATCATTCAGCGCTTCTGATTTTACACACTCAAGGATCAATATAATGGCCAATAAAACAATGCGAGCCAGAGTGCAAGCTTTTGGCGGGTTCCTGACGGCTATGGTAATCCCTAATATCGGCGCATTTATTGCGTGGGGATTTATTACGGCACTGTTTATTCCCACCGGCTGGATGCCTAACGCCCACTTTGGGCAACTGGTCGGGCCGATGATCACCTATTTGCTACCGTTGATGATCGGTTCCACCGGTGGTTACCTGATCGCGGAAAAACGTGGCGCGGTGATGGGGGGGATTGGCACCATCGGCGTGATTGTGGGGGCCGATATCCCAATGTTCATCGGCGCGATGGTGATGGGGCCGCTGGGCGGGGTGATCATCAAGTATATCGATAGCAAGCTGGATAAGCGTATCCCTGCTGGTTTTGAGATGGTGGTTAATAACTTCTCCTTGGGCATTGTCGGCATGTTTTTATGCCTGTTTGCCTACGAGGTGATTGGCCCGGCGGTGCAGCAGGCTAACCATTTAGTACGTGCGGGCATTGAATCTCTGGTCGCCACCGGATACCTGCCGCTGCTATCGATTATCAACGAACCGGCGAAGGTGCTGTTCCTGAATAACGCCATCGATCAGGGAGTGTATTACCCGCTGGGCATGCAGGATACGGCGGTGAACGGCCGCTCAGTGTTCTTTATGGTGGCCTCTAACCCAGGGCCTGGGCTGGGCATCCTGCTGGCGTTTTCGCTGTTTGGCCAGGGGATGAGTAAGAAATCGGCACCGGGCGCGATGATTATCCATTTTCTTGGCGGCATTCACGAACTCTACTTCCCGTATGTGCTGATGAAGCCGTTGATGATTATTGCCATGATAGGTGGCGGTATGACGGGGATCTACGTGTTTGATCTGATGGGTGCCGGTTTGGTTGCGGGCCCAAGCCCGGGTTCAATCTTTGCCTATCTGGCTCTAACGCCGCGTGGTGGCTTTGCTGGCACCTTGGCGGGCGTCGCCGCCGGGACACTGGTTTCGTTCCTGATTGCCGCACTGATCCTGAAAACCGAGAAAAAGCAGGTGACCGAAGACGGTTTTGATGACTCTCAGCGGCAGGTGAAAGCCTTGAAAGCCGCGGGCAAAGGGCAGCCACAGCCGATCCGCCACATCGCATTTGTTTGTGATGCCGGCATGGGCTCCAGCGCGATGGGGGCAACCACCTTCCGTAAACGTTTGGAGAAAGCCGGGGTGCCGATCAGCGTGAAGCACTACGCCATTGAAAATATTCCGCCAGAAGCCGATTTGATCGTGACGCACGCCAGTTTGGCAGGGCGAGCAGATCGGGTTAGCGATAAGCCCAAAGTGCTGATTGGTAATTATCTCGGTGACAGCAATCTTGATCACCTGTTGGAACAACTGGTCGCAACCCAGTCAGAGAAGGAGCCTGCATGAAAACCCAAGCCGCCGCTATTTATGGCCAAAACGACGTTCGCCTGCGTGAGTTTGAATTACCGCCGCTAGGTGATGATGAACTGTTGGTTAAGGTCATTTCCGACAGTGTGTGCCTGTCTACCTGGAAGGCCGCCAAATTGGGGGCTAACCACAAGCGGGTACCTGATGATGTTGCCGAACACCCGGCGATCACTGGCCATGAATGTGCCGGGATCATTGAGCAGGTGGGCAAAAACCTACAGCAACGCTACCGGGCTGGGCAACGTTTTGTGCTGCAACCGGCGATGGGATTGCCGAGTGGTTATTCGGCGGGTTATAGCTACGAGTTTTTCGGCGGTAATGCCACCTATATGATCATTCCACAGCAGGCTGTGGAGCTGGGCTGCGTGTTGCCTTATGAAGGCAGCTATTTTGCGGCTGCCTCTTTGGCAGAGCCGATGTGCTGCATCATAGGTGCCTACCATGCCAATTACCATACGACGCAATATGTCTATGAGCATCGCATGGGGATCAAACCCGGCGGCAACGTGGCGTTATTGGCCAGTGCCGGGCCGATGGGCATTGGGGCGATCGATTATGCGATCAACGGCAACATCCGCCCTGCGCGGGTAGTGGTCGTGGATATCGACGAGGCGCGTTTGGCGCGGGCCAGATTGCTATTGCCGGAGAGCGTGGCGCGTGAAAAAGGCGTGGAGCTGGTTTATTTCAACAGCAGCAAGGCTGCCGACCCGGTGGCTGCCTTACGTGACCTGACGCAGGGCCACGGCTTTGACGATGTCTTCGTTTATGCTGCGGTGGCCGATGTGCTGGTGCTGGGGGATGACCTGCTGGCTGAAGACGGTTGCCTGAACTTCTTTGCGGGCCCAACCGACAGTGATTTCAAAGTACCGTTTAACTTTTACAACGTGCATTACGCATCCACACATATCGTGGGCACTTCGGGTGGCTCGACGGGGGATATGTTGGAGGCGCTGCAACTGACCGCTGAAGGCCGCATTAATCCTTCGGTGATGATCACCCATATTGGTGGGCTGGATGCCGTGCCGGAAACCATCATCAATCTGCCTTCGATCCCCGGCGGGAAAAAGCTGATCTATAACTTTGCCACCATGCCGTTAACCGCAATTGCCGACTTCCCAGAGCTCGGGAAAACAGACCCATTCTATGCCCGCCTGGCGGAACTGGTGGCTGAAAGCCACGGCGTGTGGAACGAGCGGGCCGAGCGTTTCCTGCTGCAACATTTTGGCGTGGAAACAGGGGTATAAATGCCGATGAAATCGCTGGCTTATGACATTGTACGTACCACTCAACAGGCTGCATTGGCTGCCTGGCCGCTGCTGGGCTGTGGTGATAAAAATCAAATTGATGGGGTGGCCGTCGCGGCCATGCGTCAGCAACTGAGCGGCATGGCCATGCAGGGGCAGATTGTGATCGGTGAAGGCGAAATCGATCAGGCTCCCATGCTGTATATCGGTGAGCGGTTGGGGAGCGGGAATGGTCCGGCTGTGGACATTGCTGTTGATCCTATCGAAGGCACGCGGATGGTGGCTATGGGCCAATATAATGCGCTGGCCGTGATCGCCTTTGCCCCACACAATGCCTTGTTGCATGCCCCAGACATGTATATGCGCAAGATGGTGGTGGGGCCAGGAGCTAAAGGGGCTATCGATTTACGGTTGCCTCTGGAGCAAAATCTGCGGCAAGTAGCGCAGGCATTGGGTAAGCCATTGCACCAACTGCGCATGATCACGCTGGATAAACCACGCCATGAACTGATTCGACAACAGGCGCAGGCGCTGGGGGTGAAGATTTTCGCCATTCCTGACGGTGACGTTGCCGCCAGCCTGATGACTTGCCTGCCAGGTGGTGAAGCCGACATCATGTATACCTTGGGGGGGGCGCCGGAAGGGGTCATATCGGCCTGTGCGGTGCGTCTGCTGGGCGGAGATATGCAAGCCGAGCTGATCGATTTCTGCCAGGCGAAAGGGGATACGCCAGAGCACAGAATACTGGCGCAGGAAGAACGGCGGCGCTGCAGCAACATGGGAATTGAGATTAACACCATTTTGCCTCTCAATGCCCTGATCGCCAGTGATGAGGTGATTTTTTCGGCAACCGGGATAACCAAAGGTGACATTATCGGCGGAATAAAACAAAAAGAGGGGTACTTGATCACAGAAACCCTTATGATTAATGGTACCGACGGATCGTGTAATAGAATTCATACATTACACTTGCATTGATGGTATCGCAGGACGAATGAAAACACTGACAGAAGATGAAGTAATTGAACAACTGGACGAGCAGGAACAATTGCTCAATTGGTTACTGAAGGCAAATGAGATTTTATTTTATGCTGTCAAAATATATTTGCCACAGGTATTCGTCAATAACGATCCCGATATACTAGAATATGCGGTTAAGCCATTGCTGGCAAAATCCGGCCCTTTGGACAATATGGAAGTCTCTCTGCGTTTGCTGTATGCGCTGGGTAAGATTAAAAAGACCGTTTATGCCGATATCATCTGTCTTTCACAATTTAGCCAGCATCTGCAGGCGGAAAATAGTTCGCTGAGTTTTCATGATGAAATGACCTTTGATTTTATTGCCAACCTGAATGCCATCACGGAAAACGAGCAGCTTTTCAGTGCGATAAGAAAGATGAAGTTTTCCAGTTTTGAGGTTTTTAATACCGAGCGTTACGGCAATATGGTTAAAACCGGGTTAACACTGGCGGTGACTTCGCTGTTAAAGGAACTGAGCAATGAAAATAGCGCTAACGGTTAATGGGCTGACGGTCGATGCCTTTTTTGCCGACGACGAGATCGAGCAGGTGCATTTACCTTTGCTACGCCTGCTGGCCCAAAAGCAGCAGCAAAAGGGGGCGCGCCTGGTGGTATTCCTGGCGGCCCCTCCAGGCAGTGGTAAATCAACGCTGACGGCCTTCTGGCAGCATTTATCGACACAGCATGATGAATTACCGGCATTGCAAACTCTGCCGATGGACGGCTTTCATCGCCCTAACTCCTGGCTTGATGCACAAGGATTACGCAGCAAGAAGGGGATGCCAGAAACCTTTGATCTTCAGCAACTTGAGCTGGCGTTGGCTTCACTCGATCAACCACGGCCATTCTGGCCTACCTACGATCGCGTATTGCACGATCCGGTGCCCAACGCTATCGAGGTGACCGCCCCGGTGACGATAGTCGAAGGCAACTGGTTGTTGCTTGATGAACCAGGTTGGCGCGATCTGGCCCGCCACAGCGACTTAACGCTGTTTATTCAGGCGCCAGCACAGCAACTGCGGGCACGGCTGATCGAGCGTAAAATGCGTGGCGGTTCATCATTGGAGCAGGCCAGCACCTTTTATCAGCAAACCGATGGGCCAAACGTTGATAAGGTATTGCTGCACAGTTTGCCTGCCACCATTACCCTCCGGTGGGATAACGGTGGCCTGCGTTGTTCGGAGGAGTTACTTACCGGCGGCTAAGAGATCCAAAGCATCGCGAATGCCGGTAACCGAGAGCGCGCGGTTATCGGCGCGATAGCGGTCAAGCGCTGCGGGCGCAGAACTCTGGATAGCGATAAGTCGCCAGCCTTCGGCGGTCTTCAATATCAATGGGGAACCGCTGTCACCCGGTAAGGTATCGCACTGGTGTGATAGCACGCCTTGTTGCGCCCAACCGGTGACTTTACAATTTTGATGGCTGTACAGATCGTCCAGATGATCTTCTGGATAACCGGCCTGGGTGACCAGCCGCTTAGCCTGCTTTAAGGTTTGCGTTAACGCTTTACCGTCACCTTGCCATAATGGCAACGGTTTAATGGCCAGCGGCTTCTTATCTTTTAACCTGATCAACGCAAAATCATACGCCGCCGCCGCCGGTGGCACGATCCAGCCGTCGCCGTCCGCCTTCAGCTTATTGCCTAATGACTTATCGACCAGCGTTTCAATATTTTCTGTCTGGTATTGCCAGCCTTTGCTAGCGGAAATAAAGCGCAGCGCCACGGCCTTATCAAGATTGCCGGGAGGGGCCAACACGCAGTGGCCAGCGGTGAGTGCCAGATGCGGGGAGATCAGCGTAGCGGTACACAGGTTGCCACTGGCGGTTTCTACCTGACCAATGGCCTGCCACGGCCAACCGCTGGTTTCGGTGACTTTAATACGGTCGTCTTTGCCAAAAAACAGACGGGTTTGATCGGCTGCAGAGGCCTCGGAAGGGCTATCAGCATGCGCAGAATGGGATAGGGCCAAAGGAAAAGAGCACAACAACAGCAAAACAGAGATGCGCATAGGTTTCTTGCCTGACAAATTCGGATCATCCATAGACACACTGAATGCTAACTATAGACTGATTTCGCCACTATGTAGATGGTCAGTGATTGATTTTCCGATAATTTTCTGAGAAAAAGCCGGAGATTACAGATAAAAAAAGCTGGCGATCAGCCCGCAAAAGATCAGGGTGCCAAGGATGATTTCGAACCGATAGCGACGCAGCATAGACAACCCCCGATGAAAAAACTCCCGGCGAACCGGGTGTTGGACAAATCTTACCAGAACAGGTGAGGGGGGCCTCACGCCGGTTGGCTATCAGGCAGCCGGAG
Source organism: Serratia sp. (in: enterobacteria) (assembly GCF_046715635.1). GTDB lineage: Bacteria > Pseudomonadota > Gammaproteobacteria > Enterobacterales > Enterobacteriaceae > Chania. The sequence goes on along the minus strand of NZ_JBKJYW010000237.1, from coordinate 1,976 downwards.
TTGCTGCATTCTTGCTGGTTTTGTGATGCTTTTTAGCTGCCTGAGCTTTTTGCTCGGTGGTTTTCTTCGTGTGATGTTTTTTCACGTGAGTGGTTTTAGCCGGAGCTGTCTGAGTAGTGGCGGCTGGAGCAGCAGCAGGAGCGGCGGCAACAGCAGCGAACGCGATAGATGACAAGCCCATTGCAGCGGCAACAACCAGAGCTAATACTTTTTTCATCGGTAGATCCTCTAATGTCTGTTGGTTTGTAACCCCACTGCGGGGCCGTTGAAATAATCTTATGCAAACCGGAGGGGGCTTTCCGTGAGTGATTGGTTTCGGCGTGTAACCTAATGTACGAGTGCCTGGGGGAAGGATCGTTTGTATGCCGTTATAGCTAGCATGTTTGTGCTGCTGTCACGGATGATGCAGAACACCGACGCGCCGTGTGCGTATCAAAATAAACTAAATTAGTTACAACATACATTGATGGTTGTACAAACTGCTATCCTGCGGCACCAGTGCACTAGGAGAGAAAGTACACTATGGAACACCTGCAGGCTTAACAGGTAGAAATAAGGCAGGATACTATTACGGCAGGCATGTCGGGGCGCAATGCCGCGGAAGATTTACAACAACGTAATCCTTTCCCCCGTCGCCGGGCTAATCGTATTCGGCAACCACAGTTGCCCCCAAGGGCCAGTGCAATGGCAGCCCATCACTTTCTCGGGTTTGATTTGTTTGAGAAAACGCTGCACCTGCAATAAGCGCAGCGGCGAGGCATATCTCAGGTGAAAACCGCCAATCAGCGCGTGGATCTTATCGATACCGGTAATCTTCTGGCAATGCCGCACAATATTCTCGATTCCCCGGTGCCCGCAGCCTGTGATGATGATCAGACCGCGCTCGGATTTATAAATCAGTACTCCTTCATCGGTGACGTAATCAGGGGATTGTTGAGCATTTTCAATAATGCCGTACGCTTTGGGGGCAGGTACCTCGATTTCACCAGACCAGATGAAACGCTCGCTGATTTGCACAGGGGTTCGGGTCAGCTCCATGGCGTGGCGCGAGTAATCCACTTCCGGCGATAACCGTTTGATTTTTTTTACGCGGCCCAGAAGATTAACGGCGGCATAGCGCACGTCTTGCACGCCGGGGTGGCAAACTATTCTGCTGTTATCGGGCAACCAGGGGACGCCACCGCTGTGATCGTAATGGCCATGCGAGAGCACGGTAGCGGTCAGGTTGTCGAGGTCAATCCCCATTTGGGCAGCATTCTGTAAAAAACTGCCGTCCGGCCCGGTATCAAAAAGCACGCTGTCCGATTCATCCTGAACTAGCAGGCTCAACCCGGCTTTGGCGATTAACGCTTCATCTGCATCGGCAGCCAGGCGATTTTCAAGTAACACATTGATGGTTAAGGTCATGTGGACTCTATTTTTCAAATCCGTACGTTAAGCTATACCAGCAACACCTTAACGTACGGAGGGGGCGGAGATTACAGGTAACGGCTTTCCAGATGCCGGCGGAAATAGCTTGGGTCTAACGTCCTGCCAGTGGCGTTAGTGATCAAGGTATCGGTAGGGTAACGGCTGGCGTGACGCCAGATATTTTGCTGTAGCCAATGGAATAGCGCGCTCAAATTACCGGCGGCAATATCTTCGCTCAGTTTTGGCATTGCGCTGCGTGCACTGTCGAACAGTTGGGCCGCATACATCGCACCTAGGGTGTAGGTTGGGAAGTAACCAAAGGCGCCGTCCGTCCAGTGAATATCCTGCATACAGCCATTGCGATAATCGCCCACGGTGTCCAGCCCAAGGTAGCTGTGCATCTTCTCATTCCACAGTGCCGGAATATCTTCTACCTCGATCTCGCCCTCAATCAACGTACGCTCGATTTCATAGCGCAATATCACATGGGCAGGGTAGCTGACCTCGTCGGCATCGACGCGGATCAGGCCAGGCTTCACCCGCTGATTAAGGCGAATAAAGTTGCT
>NZ_JBKJYW010000236.1:0-23243 GCF_046715635.1 Serratia sp. (in: enterobacteria) | reverse complement strand
TTAGCTGCACTGATCTGGTTAAGTCTGGCGTGGCTATTGCGGTGAAAGAAGTGGCGCAGATTATTGATGTTAGCTGTGAGGCTGCGGTAAATCAGGCCGTTTTGGCGGCCAAAACGATCGGTTACTCAACGGGCCCGAGTGGCGTATACCTGGCTGAACTTTTCGAGCGCTGGGGCATTGCGGATCAAATCAAAGATCGGATTGTAAAGATTCCACCAGGAGTCCCTGTCGGTTCTCTGGTTGCCAAGGGGGAAGTGGAACTTGGATTCCAGCAGCTCAGTGAACTGCTTCCTCTAAAAGGGATTACCCTACTTGGGCCTTTGCCCGCTGATATCCAGATAATGACGCGTTTTTCAGCAGGTGTTCCCCTTAAGAGTAATCAGCAAGAAGCCGTTAAGATATTGCTGAAATTCCTGACATCGCCTGCGGCGGCAGAGGCTAAAATCAACAACGGCATGGAGCCGATCTGAGCTTATTCATTTTAATGGATTAAAAGCCGCTCTGTATCCTTGCCATATTAGGTTGACGTTGGGATACGGTGATATCAGCTGTATCAAGCAGTACAAGGGCTTTGATGGATTTTAGCACCCTACAGGATTCGAATACGTCAGTTAAACATTTGTTTAATATCTATAAAATCGTGTTCGATAAAATTTGTACCAACATTTATACCAACAGATAAATTTGTTAGAAAATACAGCCTATTATCGCTGGGCTAGCATGCCCGGATAATGCTTGGCAATGATATCATTCATTCTCTCAGTCAGCTCAGGTCGCTTGAATGTCAGGTGAGCGGTTCCCTTCTGAAAGTAACGAATGCTAAAGAACTCATCTTCGTAAACGTCCTTAGCCGTATTATCACGAATATACTCCATCAATCGGTTAGAGATATCACCCCGGTTGTCAGGAATAGGTTTTCCATCCAGCAGAAACAGCATTCGCTCCAGGTCCGCTAGCTGATCCCGACGCCAGCCCCAGTTCAGACTAAATCCCCAGCGGTTATGCGTAACAAGATTGTTGATGATAACCTTCTTACCAAAGCTGCAGGGACTATTGGTTTTGTAATCCCACGACAGCCCTTTGAAGACGTTAATGATGCCACGTTCGAAGACGTCCATTTTGTTCAGATGTAGCTGCTCAAAGGTACTGAGGATATTCGCCTCGCTGATTGCAGGAAGATCGCCCTCCTCCAGGTTCTTATGCCACTGATCGCGAGCCCGAGCATCCATCAAGGCCATCATGCCAGACTTCAACATCAGGTCACGCCAGATACTGCGATCTATATTGCGGGTGACGGCAGGCATCGCTTTATCAGTCTTCTCAGTCAGCCAGCTATCGTAGCGGTGCCCTGACTTCATCGCCCAGTCTTGCGCTGTACCACCACCGATTTCTGAGGTTAGCCGTGAAATGGCATCAAGCTGCTCAATGAGTTGTTCAATCTGTTTAAGTGCGGAATCGCGACCAGTGACTACACGTCCGATACTGGTCGAAAGGATGAGTTCATTGTGTTCCGTCAACACGTCGGGTTCTGTTTGCATCGTAATCGTCCATAAAAGCAAACACGCCTGCCGGGAGTGGCAGGCGCATTATGCGATGAATAAAAAGGGTGGGAAGTTCAGAGGTAAAAATCAGGAACGAAGCTCGAAGAATTTAAGTATTGATCAATCCGGTAGCTCGTCTGGCTCTGAGAATATCGGTCGCGGTCAGAAATGGTGTCTGTTCCTGCCATGTAAACCCTTTGCGGTCAGTGCGAACCAGTTCATAGCGTTCCACTAGGAAATTCACCGCATCAGCAAGCGTTATTCCTGCTTCAATATGCTCCTCAATGGCAGTGTCGTCGTGGAATAGTGTGTCGTTGAGTGTCAGGCCGTAATGGTGTTCCAACAGATACGTTAACAGTTGCTGCCACACCTGCACGGGCGACAGACGTAACGAAACCGGCACCGAGGCCGGTACAGATGAAATTTGCATGAGTTGAGTCCTGATAAAAGAAGAAGAGAGAGAAGGTGTTACTGGGTTGGATAAATAGAAATGTAAACGTAGCCCCAGCTACCACGGGTATCAGCTATGCAGGTTAAACTCGCAAACTGAATGGTCACCTGATGTTGCTGACGTGGATTTAGCTCGCCGGAGCGCAGCAAATTTTCCAGTTGTTCTATAAACAACGGGAAAGCCTGATCCAGTTTCTGTAATTGCTCCGAGCTGAAGCTCCCCGTCAACCCAGCCCTGTCAGCCAGGTAATGCAGCCGGTTACCTTCCTGAACCAATCTTGCGCCAAATCGTGGGATGATATCGCTTTGTAACCACCATTCATGGAGTGGTGTTAATGGCATGAAAACCTCCGTTTAAAGCAAACCCTGCTCAGCAAAAGAAACCACTTCATTCCCAACCACAAGATGATCCAGCACTCGCACTTCGACCAGTGCCAACGCTTTTACGATCCGCTGAGTAACATGTTTGTCCTGCTGGCTGATTTCTGCCGTACCTGACGGATGGTTGTGCGCCAGAATTACTGCAGCGGCGTTGTGGCGCAGAGCAGCTTTCACCAGCTCACGGGGATGTACTTCGGTATGGCTGATGGAGCCCGTAAACAACGCTTCGTGCTCGAGCAGGCAATGCTGGTTATCAAGATACATTACGAGAAATACCTCCCGCTCCTCGCGAGCCAGTTGTAGCTGCACCCAGCTTTTAGCAAAACTGGTGGCGGTAAACTGTTTACCCGGCTGGCGCTGATATTTCTCCAGCAAGCGCAGGGCTCGCCGGATAACACGCTGCTCATTTGCAGGAAATGTCGTGGATAAATGAAGTGTAGACATATCAGTTCCTTAAAACACAAAGCCCCGCCGGTTTATCGACAGGGCTTGAAGGGAGTCAGGATAAAAAGATTCATGAGGCAAACTGCAGCATATTCTCGGCCATAACCCACAGGGCGCGGTTAAGCTTCACATCACCGTCGATACCTTTTACAGCACGGGTGTGGGCACGTTTACCTTTGGTCGTTCGCCCCGACAGCCCGCCTTTAATCAGGTTTTCCTGAATACGCTGGTAAGTGGTCCACAGGTCATTGTTTTCGTCCTGCCAGCGGCGCGGGGAAAGGATCTGCGATTCCGTCACCGGCTGATGCTCTTCGCCAAAGCGGTAGGTTAATGCTGCTTTTGCCATTGCCAGTTGGGCCGGTGGTGGCAACAGCAGCGACTGCATGGCATCGCGTTTCTCTTCCACTCGATCAAATATCCCCAGTACTTCGTAAGCCCCTTCAATGACTTTCTCCACCACATTGCCTTTATGCGGCACACGTACCTCACCAAGACTCTCACCGCAAATCAGTCCATTTTGGCAAACTGATCTAAATAGCCCCGGTAGCATCTGGTATGAGCTGGAGCCGTCATGGCTGTTAAGCAGAATGATTTCTGGCACCTGTTTGCCAGTGATTTGGCCTTCGCGGCGCAGGCGCAGCATGTGTTTGGTGTGTTCACGCTTGCTCTGGTCCCGCACACGGGTCTGGCAGGCAAAGAACGGCTGGAAGCCTTCACGTTGCAGGTTATCGAGCAGGGTAATAGTCGGGATGTAGGTGTACCGGTCGCTGCGTGATTCATGCTTTTCCTCACTAAAGACACTCGGTACATAATGCGCCAGTTCATCACGGGTTAGCGGGCGGTCGCGACGGACAAGATTGACCGCACCAAAGCGGCTGGCTAATCGGGTCATGGTTAGTTCCTTATTCAGAGAATAAAAACGAAAAGGCCATGCTTCCCGAAGGAGGCATGACCTGATTTGTAGTGAGGGCATTGTGTTAAGTTAAGGTTTGGCAGATGCAAAGCTAAGCCAGTTATGATGCCTTATTCCCGGCAACCGATACCGGTAGTGGCTGGTAATATTGTGGATCGAATATAGACAGGGGCAGGTCAACCTGATAACCGTTATGCTTTTCTTTTGCCTTCATGATTTCGACTGAACTGACGTTTTCCGCACATTCATGCTCCAGAAAAGCCTCCTGAGAACGGGTAGCGTCATTATCGCCAAAGGGGACTACGTCCATGGTACCTGTCGCCAGTGTGTTGCCTGCTTTGTCTTTCAATCTCAGTGAAACAGCCAGTTGGCCGAAACCCACTCCGCTACCACCATTATCCAGGCGGAACTGATACACGCAGATATTACCGGGCGTCCACATGGTATCGGTGTTGCGGATGCTGATATAGCGTTGTTCGTCAGCATAAGCGGATGACAGGTGGCACAGCATTAAACTGGCTATGACAGGTAAGGCTTTAACAAATTGGCTCATGGGTGGCGCGATTTTGCGGTAAATAGGCTTTGCCCATACCCTTGCCGTCATGAGAGTAGGTATCGCAATAACCTTCTGATAATCCTTTTCCATCGATCTTTGCCTTTAGTGGTATTGAGAAGAGATCAGCAGTTTCCTGTGCGGCGACATAATTCAGCGAGACTTTGCTGTGCCACCCATTGCTGGAGCTTTCGATCTTCTTCCGAACGTTTAGCAGTCAGAACGGCCTGCTGTTGTTTATTCACACAGTTATCCGGCATGACCATAACTACCTGTGGGCTGAATTGCTGCCTGATTTTAGCCAGCTCGTTTTCCACATTATCGACGCGAGGATAGCCGTAGAGAACATTCTGCTCGGCCTCGTCTCTTGCCCAGAATTTGTTATCAATAATGGCGAAATAACATCCATTTCCGTTATTCTCTCCCTGGTAGACCGTTTCAATATCGTTGTAATTACCGCTAAGTGGATTCAATTTCAGCTGACGGATGGTGTGAGCTTTCTTGTCAGCCAGGAAAATTGCACCGCCGCCACGGACACGTAGTAGAAACTGATTCGTCCACGGGTAGTTATCAATCACGCTGGCTTGATAGAGCATGTTGTGCAGCTTTTTGTCATCCATGCCATCGGAAGATTTCCAGCCATCGGCCTGCATGTATTGCCAGGCTTTGACAGTACCGACAGTGTTTCCAGCGTCAGCCGGAAAAACAGCACCAAGGTAAAAGCTGGCGGCCAGCACTGTAGTGGTAAGCAATTTCATTGTGATTATTCCTTCTGAGGTATAAGCCCGTCGTCAGTCGCGACAAGCAATGAATGGAAAAAGCGAAAGTGGGGTAAAGCCTGAAGAAAATCCGGGTCAGAGAGGATGTCGCGCATCGCCATATCTGGAGCGAAGCTGCCGTTGTGGAGCGTGACCGCCCGAATATCGGTCAGGGGAAAAACGGCAATCCGGGTCTGATACTCACCCGTCAGATACCATTCTCCCTCACGCAGAACCAGGCGATAGGGAGCAAGGTCTGTGCAACGACAACCGCTTCCCAGTAGCGTCACCTTCCGGTGTTCCGATACCGCGCTCACCAGTCGTGTAAACACGCCCGAGTCTGGGGATGATATCTGTGCAACTCCCTGCCAGATAAGGCAGGGAGACTCACCGGGACCGCTCAACAGTGAAGCGACCAGATGGTTATCCATATCAGGAAACAGTGCTTCAACGCCCGACTGGCGGGCAAATGTCATCACCGCCAGCTCTCTCTGGCGGCCGCCGGATAACAAGCGACACTGACCTTTGCGATACTCCAGATCCAGATACATCAGCCGTTCCCGAAAGTCCCGGCGCAAGGTACGGACCGACACACCAAATTCGGTTGCCAGCGTTCGCAAATCCAGCGTTTCACCCGCCACCAGGCGGCTGATAATTAACGACAGCCTGACGGCAAGCCGGTCATGACGGCGTTCAGCCTGAGTCATGAGACAGGTTCTCCAGTGAGATAATTAGCTGAAAATAAAACAGTTATTTTAACGAGGGGGTGGGACAGGGAATGGACACAAGAAGACGTATTTTTTATTGTTGCAGAAATCAACTGTGGCGAGGCTTAGAAAGAAAACATACCAAACTCGATAGCTTATAAAGCATCAGAACGGACAGGGTATGTCCCGGCGATAACCGTAAGTGAGCTAGAGTTAGAAGAAAATCCAGTTCCACACGGCACGCGCAGCGGATATTACGGCATCGCGAGCTGTACGAATGATCGCTTTTAGTGGTGCGGGAATAAATGATGCCGCTTCCGCAGAATCAAACGCTTCTCCAACCGCCTGACCAAAACCCTCACGCGCCTGCTTTTTTACCGGTTCACTGCATAACCTCCCGTGCAGTTGTGTCGCCAGCGGGCTGGTGGCACGGACCGGCAGGCAACGCATCATGGTTTCGACCATTGACGGTAGATTCCATTCTGTCCTGGCTGAGATGGCGCACACCGGATGGTACGGTGAAAATAGCTGGCGAATGGACTCCAGCTTGGCCTCAATATTCACCAACTGGTGCGGTGATGGCCCATTGCTGGTCGCGTTCCATTCATGACATGGCTCGATTTTGTCAGTCTGGTTAACGACAAACAGCACCCGTTTTTGGTAGTCAGTCATCACACGCCGGTAGAAACGTTCATCGATGGAGAAAGCACGATCATCGGCTTTGATAACCCACAGGATGAGATCCAGCTCAGGGAGAATATGACGATATAGAGATTCATATTCTTTATCTCTTTGCTCGCCCTCACCTACACCGGGTAGGTCTACCAGTATCAGGCTATGGTCACCGCTGTTCAGACGGAATCGCAGTACATCACGGGTGCAGGCTTGGACATCATTTACGGGCGTGACCTCACCCTGGAAAAGCGCATTGCAGAGCGACGATTTTCCCACGCCTGTTTTGCCCATGATGCCAATGACCGGTTCGTAATGAGTGAGCTTTTGAATATGGTCAAGAATATGTTTTCTAATGGCATAGGGGAGCGATGCTAGCGGCTTTTCGATGGCCTGCAGACCTTCTTTTTTTTTCATAAAACAACCTCAGACAGAAAAATAAAACCCCCGAGCCAGGAGAGCTTCTGGGGTGATTCACGGTAATAACATCTGCCTGAAATTATTTTTAATGTTATTATTTCTTTGCGTTTTTATTTTTGTATGCAGCCTTAATTGCATGTTCAACTACTTTATCGTTCGATATACATTCGTCCGAAGCCAATGTCCTTAACATTCGATGAGTATCTTCAGAAATGTAGATGTTAAGTGGCTTTAGTTTTTTAGTTACTTTGTTTTTCAATCTATTTTTTTGTGTCGCCCATGCACTTTTGAACTTAATTTTAAATAAGCTCACAGTATCAGGTGACTCTGAGTTTTTCTTTTTCCATTCGAAGTATAGGGCGTAGCACCATGCAAGAGTTTCGTCTCTGGTATTACCACAAACGCGTACACCTAAAGACGGAACATGCTTCTCTAGATAACCTTTTAACCAACCAGAAATATCATTTTCTTGGGAGGAAAAATCACTAAAAAGATCTTCATACTCAATTAATCTAGCCCATTCTATTGCTTTAGATTTTATAAACTCCGTAGGTGTTCTACTAAGTGGCCAGCTGTGAATTACTTTCCTAATATTCTGTATCCTGACAAGGTGATCGGGCTGTAAAGAGTCTGGAGACAAAATACTAAGAACCCCCACTCCCAACGCCATTCCTTGCGTTTCAGAATATAATTCACATGCCAACCACAGGCTCGCACGAGCATCACTTTTAAACCATCCAAGATCAACTTCCGAAGGGAAGGAAAATGATTGATAGCTTTCCACTCCTGCGAAGAAGTTATCTAACTCCTGCTCCTCATGACCAAGAGACTGGCAGTGTTTTCTGACGCGTTCGAGATAGACGCGATAATTCTTATCACCTGCATGTGATGGGCAATTAATATTGTATCGCTGTAGCGCATTTTCCAGGATTTTTATCATTTCACCATCATTACGTATTGCCCGAACCATTTTCAATCTCCTCACAACTTAATCACTTAGTGATTTACCGTGATTTAAAGTTTATTATCAATTTGTTTTACAGGTAATTCATATTTATTTCAAGTGAATAAATTTAAAGAAAACATGGATTAATGATGCGTAATCACTGGACGAAGTGGTATCTGACTGGTGATTTTATTACAAAATATTAGCGACAGGAATGCCTATCAGGGACGTGGGACAGTTCAAGGATAAAGCAGTCATATCCACAAATTCGGGGTAGCTCAAAAGTTAGTGAGAGCAAAACTGTGGCACTGTTACTTTTTTGATGGCATATCCGGTCTATGATTTGGTCGCCAATTCGTACCCTCCGTCGAGCATGATTTTCCATCATCCTCGATTATCACCTCAGGAAATGGGTTATGCTGTAAGCAGCCATGATAGGGAATTAAGGTTAATTAATATTATTAAAAGAAGTAGATATACCTATCACATCCCGTATGCCTAAAAGATGATAAGCATGTACTGGATAAACCTATCGACTTATCCAAGTAAAAATTACAGGACTACCTCTTCCTTTGAATCACTACTGAGGAAGAAAAATGAAAAGACCATATAACGCCAACCCAAAGTATGAAATGGAAGGTCTATTGCTGACTGATATCAATATGCATATGGAGGCGATGTTCCAGCGTTTTGCAAAATTACTACCTTTCAGGATCGACTTTGCGTATAAAAAGAGCTCAGCAAGCTTTGGTCATGCCTGCAAACATTCAATGTATAACGATGTCCTAATATTGATTAAAGAGTTCGGGAAATACCTTCCGATTGTGGGCTATTACTGGGTTATAGAGTACACGAAGAGAAAAGGACTGCACGTCCATTTTGTTTGCTATCTAAATGGGCAGTTTCAGAACTGTCATTATCCTATATCCCGAGCGATGGGGAATATTTGGAAAAAAGTAACAGATAATGATGGATATCATCACCTTTGCGTCCCTAAAGATATTTACGAAGTAAAAATTGGCAAGGTTATCCGACATTTTGATACGGACGAGATCGATGATTTGCGTTATGTCATTAGCTATCTGGCTAAATGTGAGCAAAAGGAAAATGGCATCATCGCGGGTAAAAGCGTGATACCGGTAAAAAGCAACCGAGGTAGACCACGCATACGCTGAACAACCTTCACTGACTTTTTACAGATTCACCGGTTGGTATGTCGGAGCTGGCATGAGTAATCATCAACCACGACTCCGGCTAACCCAAATGCTACCGGAGAACTCAATCATGACCATCAAACCTTCCTTATTTGAAGACCAATTTGTCGATATGGCTTTCATTACCCGTCTGTTAGGCGTCAGCAATAAGTGGATATACCGACTCATCAAAGATGGTGTCTTTCCGAAACCCATCAAGCTGGGGCGCAGTTCCCGCTGGCTACAAAGCGAAGTAGAGTCCTGGTTGCAGGAGCGTATCAGCCAGTCTCGTCAGTAACCACCTTTCTGAAAACCATCAGCGTCATCTCCCCAAAGCGCAGTATGACGCTAGTTTGAACACAGCACATACGGATAATTCCCCCATGCAAGATACAATCGCTCGCTATGATTTTTTACTCAAAACTTACCAAAGCTGGCTTACTGACTTGACCAAACTGACTGTCAGGCATGGAATATGCCATCAGAATATTTATCCCAGCCATTACCTTACACTTTCCACACTTTACTTCCCTGATACCGGCCCTGTACCTGGGATCGTGCCACAGTGCCTATACCGAATGATCTATAACAAAACCAAACCAGAGCCGTTGAGTATTCAAAATGATTTACGTCTTAGCCTGGAGACTGACGGGCAGTTACTTTTTACTCACGGAGGGCTGGAGGGCGTATTGCTTAGCGAGTGCGTCAGACTCAAGCAACGCTCACTTGCCAATAAACTGATAAGCCTGCTTCAGCAGTTCAATAACGTGGAGTATCGCCATAAGCTTGTTTGGCTTTTTTGGTATGACCGTATGCTCGGAGCACCTCTTGATGACTGGCTGGAGAACCTTAAAAAAATGGATGATGGAGAGTTCTGCTTTTGGCTGTTGCAGCGTCAGGAAGAAAACGAAGAGTTAGCCCATCTGATGGATGAATATGTGAACTTTACGTACAACTGATTGATGCGTAGAGCTTTTCCGCGTGGCGCCATGCCTAAACTCCATTTGCTGCATCTTACCTCTCTTCTATAGCAATACAGATAGTTATGCCACTACATTCAGCAATCCCGCCTGTAATCCTTGTATGTTTAAAGTGAAATCAGATGTTTCTCCTGGTGCTGAAGCACGTCCGTTATCTGGGGAGGTCGCTCGGGTGTGGGGGCACGCTTTACATGGAAATGCTTGCAGCGGTACGTTACAACCCGCAATAAATCTTATCTCACATGGTAAACCTAAAAAATGGCGCTAACCGCCTGTATCAGAAAGTTTATTACTATTCTGAATGCAAGGCTTTGTGGTGAGTCGCAGTGTCGATGTGAATGAATTTAACGGACAGAAAAACCTGCCCGTTAAATAGATGAATGAAGTGAACAACTTTGGGTTAGTTGTTAGAGCGTTACCAGCTCGGAGAGTTTTTCAGCGATATTTGCCATAGTATCTTCTGCGGTATTTAATCCACTTCGCGAGCCGAGTAAGGGGCTGACTTCGCGGAGAGCTTCATAACTTGTGTCGTGTACAATAGGAACGAGCAGATCACGAGCCAAGAGTGCCGAAAGCTCTTTTTCTGCAATGCCTTCTCCTGCAAGACGCTTCAACAACGCAGGGGTCACCAGCACAATTCCTACTCGCGACTTCGCTAGGCCCTTATCTATTTCGCGTAGCAATGTTGCTCCGAGGAGGACATCCTTTTCACTGAACCAAACCGATACACCGCGAGATTCTAGCTGGTCATGCAGTTCTTTGGCTGCTCCTTTGCGGTCATCCCATGCATGGCAAAGAAAGACATCTCGAAGATCAGGTACGGCTGCTCGTTTCTCGACGTTTTCTCGGACTGGTGTGAGCGTTCTCACCTCGGCAGGAGTGTACACCGCGGATGAGCCAGTTCGTGACCAGCGTGGTTTACTGCTGCTACTAGATCCGCCGCCGCTACCAGATCCACTGACACCATTCCCTGAAGAGGGATAGGAAGGAGCCGAATATGAGGAGTACGAGCGATAGCTTCCGTAACGGCTACTGCATGCGGGGCAAGCTGCAGCTCCGCTCGCTGTACGGTGCCCATTTATTGGTGCTGTGCATCTTGCCATGTACTTATCCTTCTAAGAAGTGGTTTGGGTAGTCTGACCTGCATCTCTTTGATTAAAAGGCCATTGCGCATGAATACTGGTTTAATACCCAGCATGGTTGAATATACAGATTAATAACCATTCGATCAACGCTGTTATTTTTATGAACAGTTGACTTCAAACGCAACAACTCCCCCATTACGACACATCCCTCAATGACATCAGGTCAATAACTAAGGGCATCACTCCCTTGTCAGCTAAAACGGCACAGAGGGCACTACAAGCGAAAATAACAACATATGAAACAGAAGGTTAATATCAGTACAATTTAGGGACATGAGCATTGTATGGGCGACAACGAACTGAATGTCACGAATGTTCACCGGGTAATAATGCACTTCTGCAGGGACACTCCATGGTTAGCCCTCATATCGGTGCCGCATTTTTCTGGTTTTGAAAAAAAGTACACTCGAGCGTAGATCCGCCCCGCAAAGGGGCGTTTCAGACGTGCAGTGATATCAAACTGGGAAAACCAGTGTGCTATTACCGGTACACGGCTCGCTCTCGAGGCCGCCCATATCCTTAGTCACGCTAGCGGCGGTAATGCGAGCGCGGAAAACGGAATCTGCCTCGCTGCGGATTTGCATACGCTGCTGGATTCTGGCCACCTGCTTATTCTTAATGGCACCCTTCGCCTGTCAGATGAAGCAAAAGGCGACCTCCTCTATGCGGCACTGGAAGTGCACTATGCTACGAATACCTCGCGTAAAAGTCCGTTTCCCGGTACTTTAACGACATGAATTGAGGACGTAATGTCGTCATTCCGTTTCATCTAAGATGCATCAAATGTGAGATTTCTACTAAGGAGAAAACATGTATCTGAAGCACATCAGCGCATGCAACTATCGTGCTTTTGGAGATAGTGCATCCGCACCTGCACTCGACTGGGAGCTCAATCCAGGGCTAAATATCCTTGTAGGAGAGAATGATGCAGGAAAGACCTGTATCGTTGATGCTATCCGCCAGGTGCTGCTGACGACCAGTTATGAAAACATCCGTCTCTTCGAGCAAGATTTTCACATTCACGGCGCAATTCGTTCTAATACCCTTTGTATCGAGGCCACTCTGTGTGGGCTAAGTACCGATCAGGAAGCTTCTGTCCTTGAATGGTTGACACTTGGTGAAGATGGAACTTGCTCGCTCATTCTGCATCTTGAGGCACGCTTCCACCCACCCCAGGCAACTAAGCGTTCACGTGTTGAAACAATTGTGCGAACTGGAGTAAATGGTAGTGGGCCAGAAGTGGGTTATGCGGTAAGAGAATTGGTGCGAGCAACCTACTTAAGGCCCCTACGCGATGCTGAGGCGGAGTTAAGTTCAGGGCGCCAATCACGTCTGTCCCAGATTCTTGGGGCCCATAACCTTATTGCTGGGCAAGAGGTAAACGACTTCGATCAGACAATGCCAGCTAACATTCCTACGCAACTAGTCGGTCTGATGGCGTTCACTCAGCACCACCTTGGTCAGCATCAAGTTATCAAAAGTGTAGAGAAGGACATCAACGACAACTACTTGAGCCAATTTGCATTTTCCGGAGATGCAATTCAGTCGCGCATCCGTATCGCACCTAATCTAGCGCTCACGCCTATTCTGGAGAAGTTCGAGCTGTCGCTTCTTCCCGGAGCACACATTGATCCTGACGCTCGTTGCGCTCGCGGTCTTGGGTATAACAATGCATTGTTTATGGCTACTGAACTGGTGCTCCTGCGAGATGGCGAAGAACTGGGCCTCCTTCTCGTTGAGGAACCAGAGGCGCATCTCCACCCTCAGTTGCAAGAGCGCGTAATGGATCTCCTGAAAGAGCACTCTAACGATGATCAGGCACATAAGCGGGTTCAGGTCATTATGACGACGCACAGCCCATCTTTGGTATCAACTGCACGCATTGAAGACATAACATTGGTGCACAAGGCACAGACCTTTCCCCTGGCTGTCGGCAAGACGAAACTCAAACGAACCGATTACTCTTTTCTTCGCCGGTTTATCGATGCAACCAAAGCGAACCTCTTTTTTGCTCAAGGCGTCATGATGGTGGAGGGGCCTGCTGAAGCAATCTTGCTACCGGCTATTGCAGAGATGTGTGGTCGCTCATTCTCGAAGCATGGTGTATCACTTGTTAACGTCGGAAATACAGGGCTTTACCATTACGCCCGTATTCTCCAGCGAGAAGGAACTGGCCCGGATATCCCAATTCCGGTCGTTTGCCTGACAGACCGGGACATTGTACCTAACGTTGCGAAAAGCTACGTCTCAAAACCCGCTCAGGGTAAGCGCTTCGATTCTGATTATGACGCCGATGAAATGAAGCAAGTAGTTCAAAACAAGAAGGACCGTGCGGAAGGCGGAAATACGATCGTCTGTGTATCTGATCGTTGGACACTCGAATATGATCTTGCACACTACGGTTGCGCTAAGCTGATGTACCTCGCTATTTCCCTTGCCGTAAAAGCAAAGTCTCGCGATGAAAGGTTAGAAGAAAGCGACGAAATTGAGACACTTGCAGCGGAAGAAAAAAACTGGTCAGCACTGAAGGCTGCGGGTCACTCCGATGAAGCTCTCGCCGCAATTATTTATCAGCCTCTTCAAGAGAAAAAAGCTTCGAAGGCCATAGCAGCTCAGTATGCAGCTTATCTGGTTTGTACGGGCGCGTATGGCACGGATGACGAACTGTTCAATAAACTACCTCCATACGTGCAAACTGCACTATCACACCTGACGATAGATCCAAAATCCAAATCCTCAGCGGTGACAGGAGTTGTTACCGGAGCTGCCACATCGACTGGTGCAACTGCGGCGGCAGTAACAACAACCATGTCGGCAAGCTCTACCGTTCCGGCTAACGCGGCAACAAACGGTATTTAGGAGATCATAAATGAGTGCTGTCCATATCTCTCCAGACGACTTAGCCGAACTGACGACACTAGCCAGAGACCTGAACTTCGACGATGCTGAACGTCGTTCTGCCCTACTTGAAAACGGATCGCGTGATTTTAATGCAGTACCCGGAAGTGGGAAGACATCGCTTCTTGCTGCAAAACTTTTGTTGCTGGCTAGGAAATGGCCTTATGCACGCCGAGGCATATGTGTTCTAAGTCACACTAACGTTGCTCGCGATGAGATTGCACATCGCCTCGCGGGAACGGTTGAAGGAGCTCAACTTCTGAGCTACCCCCATTTCATCGGTACTATCCATAGCTTCGTCAATCATTTTTTTGCAATGCCCTTACTGCGTAGCCTAGGAGAGAAGATTGATGTCATTGATGATCAGGTGTTCGCAGATAAAGCTCGTTCTCTACTGCTGACGAGAAAATTTTCAGGCCTTCGCATTTATCTGGAAAACCAGAGGAATGGTGAAGGTATCGCCACTACGCTCTTCTATCGAACGGCGGCGCTTAGCGTGCATGTTGAAAGTGGCAGCCTGCCCGCATCGCACACCAAATCATACAATTCATTGATAGAAATGAAAAAGATGCTGGCGTGTCAGGGTATTTTTCGGCATCGTGACATGTTTGCATTTGCTGACCTTGCGCTTCAGACCTGCCCGAGGCTTCTTGATGTTGTCCATCGTCGCTTCCCGATGGTTTTCATCGACGAAATGCAGGATACCTCCTGGGATCAAGAGTCCTTGTTAAATCGTATTTTCGATGGCCGGTCAGTGATGCAGCGTTTTGGGGATATCGATCAGAAGATTCTCTCTGATGAAGAACAAGCTGAATTACTCACATTCCCACGGGCTGGGTATGGATGTATAAGCACCAGCAAACGGTTCGGTAAATCAATTTCCGATGCTGTAGGGTGTGTCCGTGTCAGTGGCGAGGCTGTTGTTGGTGAGGCCGAAAATGTCCATGCCCCAGTCCTACTCTTGTACAAAACGGATAGTGCAATCAAAGTGGTCGAACGCTTTGGTCAAATCGTTATTGACCAATTGAGCGAAGACAACATTGGTGTGCGCGAGGTTAAGGCGATGAGCGCTCGCAAAACCGGTGAGAGCAACGTTGACGCAGGTCGTCATCTTCTTGATTACTGTCCAACCTATGGCGGAGATAAGCTTAGTGCAGGAATACGCTCCGAAAGTTTCTGGAGTCTCATCGGTGACAGTAAAGGGGCTTTGAAAGAAACATCTTTGAGTTCAAGAGTTTCTGACGTTCGCAGAGCGTTATTGATTATTCTGCGTGCATCTGGGGCATCGTGGGCGCAAGACATTCGTGATGCACGAGCACTTCCACGAGCTGCAAAGGCTGTTACACCCACGGGAACTATTGATAAGTTAACACGGCAGCTCGCATTGTCCGGGGAGGCACTTTGTGCAGATGGTCAGCGAGATGCACTGACAGAACTGCTCTACACGCAACTTAAGCCATACCTTCCCGAAGAGATAAGCCTTGAAATATTTAAGGGACTGAGCACTTTCGAAGACGCAGGCGGGAGGGGGATACTAAACACTGCTGCCTCGGCGAAATGTGAAATTAGTTTTCAGGGGAGAAGCCTCGACATTGGACTCGGTACGGTTGCAGGGATGAAAGGCGAAACTCATGCCGCATCTTTAATCCTTGAATCCTACGGTGGGTCCAGTCGTAAGTTCGATGTTGCACTGGGGCTAGAGTATATTGCAGGAACAGCGGCCAAAAAAATTTCAAAGCTTCCTAAAACTCAACAGGCGCAAATGCGCAACCTTTACGTAGCAATGTCTCGACCTGCGAAATTGTTATGTCTTGCAGCGAACGAAAGCCGAGTTTCGCAGACTTTGCGTGATGCGCTTGTAGTTAAAGGATGGCATATAGAAGAAGTGACTTGAAAAAGTACATGTCAGCATAATGCATCCATTATCTTGATTAAGAAATGCTCGCTTCTCACTCACAGCGACCGTTTTGTATACGAATGCTGGCATCGTAGGGCCATAAACGGACATTACAAATAGCACCCTGTATTATCTAATTAAGCAAAGCAGTGGTTCACAGAACTCTTGTAACACATTCGACTAATGTCTAGACCTTCAGAAGGTTAGAGCCGCAGCAGGGTAGTATTCCAGTCGACCAAGGACGATTGTGTATCCAAAGACTTCCCTTCGGGGATGGTCTTCTCGATCAAATCACTGACTTGAATATGTTGTTGAGCTGTAGAGTAAGAAAATAACGATAACCCGTCAGTGATTATTGCGTTATATGCAACAATTAAGATTAATTATTAGAATTATTAAAACCCCTCTAGGCTGAGAAGCATTTAAGTCAGATGTAATTTGAAAAATACTTTTATAAATAACTGAAAATTGTCAGATCAACTCTGAATTAACACATATTTCCCGTGTGATTTTCAAAGGGATTTTTTGAACCCGCCCCCTTAGAGAGGCGGTATTCCTCATAGCAAAATACTATTTAGAATTTATCAATTCTAATAACGGGGCATCAACCACACCATCTGGAATATATGGATCATCGTCATCTAAATTGACACCAATACAATCAACATCATTTAAGCCAATTTCCCATGCCCACCTAACATCTAACGCGCTCATTTCTATTCCTAGACTGTCTTTTCTTGGAAAATCAGTAGTAATACACTTTAACATTGCATCACATCCGAGATAAAACTTTCCGCAGGAATGATAAGCAGCAAGGAATCTATCTAGGTTGACATTGTTATCGGGAGTCATCGTATTAATTCTGCTAATCATCGTCATTCTTTTAGTCATTGGAGTATTCTTCATATTCTCAGATATCAGTACTCTATAATGAGCTGGGTTTTTAACTGAGATACCTTTGACGATACAAACACGTAATCTGGATTTACTATCTGATAAGCCTACAGATGACATAAGGTCTTTGAATATATCCTCACCAGCACTAGCGTCTTTAAATAACAGATATAATCCTGGGTAACATGATTTAAATTGAGCGAAGCCCACCCCTTTCCAGCGTGTTCGATCCCATAGACGGGGCTTGATTAGACTTTGTATGGAATAATCTTTATGTGTAACATCTTCAGCACTTAGTTTTTCTTCCGGCATTCTTCCTTTTCCAAATACTGGGTCACTAGCACCATCCGCCTCCAATACTTTAGGGAATTCATTATCCCAGGATTTATTTCTTAGAAGAGAATAAGTTTTCTTTTCATCACTATGGGAATAAAGCTTTTTAATTTGCTGGTCGATATCATTTCCAAGAATATTTTCAATCGCTTTGATGCAAGATCCGAAGCTAATTGCTCTTTCAAATGCCGAATCTTCAAAAATCATTTTTTCAACATAATTTGTTTTCTTAATAAAGAATAACTCAGGAAGAAGATTGAAAACGATTTTTTTAAATTCTTCCGTGATTTTTTGTTGATCATCTATTCTAAAAAAACTTGTATCAAAACCAGAACAGTTTATTATAAGGTTCAATTTGGCTTGGTCGCTATTGATTTCGTGTGATAGTGACAAACCATCTTCATCATCTGCTATTATTTCAATAAGTAAAAATGCTTCTTTAAGATGGATGTTATCAATTTCACAGGTTGCAAAAGCACTTTCTAAAAGAGATAAAACATTAGTTGAAAACTCTATAAATGGTGAACGATTTGGAAAGCTAATTTCTATGACGCATCCAAAAATAAAAGACTTATATATCCCTCGTTTCTCATGATTATCTAAAATACCTTTGCTATCAAATCCTGCATCAAAGTCACGAATTTTTTGTAAAAAATCATTATGGTCACTATCGGCGGTAACCTCGTATTCACGCTCGAAATCTTCAATATAACCTAATGCGTATTTTAGACATCCCGACGATACAAAAATTCCTAATCTATCAAGTTCGTCAGGTATATTACACTGCCGTTCTATTTCCTTCAGATTAGTGTTTAAAATAAGCTTGCTTATATATAAATCAATTTGCTGATTTTCTTTATCTCCAAATGAGCCATCACTGATATTGTGGTTAATTATTAAAAATAATTCATACCATAAAAGGGCGTGAGCCAACTTCCCTAGCTTAATTTCCACAAGACATAAATGATAATAAATCTCAACCTGCTTTAATGATATCTCATCATATTTCCAGTAATTATCCGTAATCAAAGAAGCTGATAGTAGCAAGCAAGAACGTGAACTCCATAATAACCCAATGGATTCGTAAGCATAAGCTATAGCTTTTAACGCTAATATTAATTTATCCCGTGACTCCTCTTTATAGAGTGGAAGAAGAGATTTTCCTAAATGCTTTATTGCCTGGTAATGGTGACCATTTTGGATTCTCTTTATGCCTCTTCGTAGATTTAATAATGCTCCTTTAACTTCACCGTCTCTTAGAGCGGATTGCTCAGTCATATAGTCTAATAAATTTTCATATGAATCAACCTCGAAAAAAATATCATCTAGCTCATTTAAAAGATGAAAGTTTTTCTCAAAAGGATAACCTATTAAATTTTCACTATTTTTAATTATTTCATGTAACTCATCAAACACAGCAGAAGCATCTTCTACATTTGAAAAAGTTGTCAGTGCATAAATGACTTTATGAGTTTTCGCTGTGAGTGCATTACTGGGCCGGGATTCATCTTCAGCTATGTCATCTAATTTTGATAGCATATTACGCTCGATATTTTCAATATCGATTGAAGGGGTTTCACTATTATATTTAATATAACTTTTGTGAACTGTTACTAGATTTAATATCTTCTCCCATTTTGCAGAGTTTGTTGATGATAATATACAATCATAGGCCAACTGAAGGTTTTCTTCGAATAAGTTAAAATCCTCCAACCAAAAATGAGATTTCCAAGCATATTGATAGTATGCATCTAATAATTGCTGATTCGTTCCAAATTTCATTGCTATTTTTATAGCTCTTTCAAACAAACCTTGTGTTTCAAACACTGATTTTTCAAGCTCAGCACTTAATTCTGCAATTTCTAAAAACATATCTACTTGTTCATATGTAATCTCGGTAGGATTTGCATTATCTTTTATATACCCAGATAGTTCTTCATATTTATTTTGTTTCTTATAATCATTTTCACCAAAAACCACTTCACGTTTATATTGAGTAGGGATTGATAAAGTTTCAATAGCCAAATGCTCAAGATGGTTTTTGTAGATCTGATCTAATATCCAATTTATATCCAATACACGCACGTCTACTTCTACTTGTTCTTTTAGTTTATCTTCAACCTCTGAACGAATATTCGATTTGGCAGATTGATTCGTAACACAGAATATCTTTGTATAACCGCGCCCTGTTTCTTTTATTTTAAGCACGTCCTCATAGCATTTTTTCTTCCAGTCCTTACGCGTACTGACGGCAAAGGCCCAACGTTCTTTATTTGATGTTTCATTAATTCCCTCGAACCAAAGAAGTTTACTCTGTTCTGAAACAGGGAAGGTTTGTGTGTCGGTTTTACCATCACCTCCAGCTACAGGGCCAGTCTGCTCAAGGAGATTAGGGCAAATGACTTTTTCACATATTTTTTTCGCAAAATCTTCGAATTGCAATTCTTGATTTCTTGTATTTAGCGTAGAAAGGAAGTGTTCAAGTACAACCCTATCTAAAGTGCCTATCTCTCGGATCGTTGAATCAGAAAATCTTTCAGGACGACGGCGCTTTAAAAATTCTTTAGATGAAAATTTGGCTTCCTGTACTTTCATGATTGTTATGCTCCATTTGTTACCGACATCAAACCCTTGTGTTTATTCACTGGAGTTATTATTCATACTGCTTTTTTGAATAAAACACCAGTAGTGTACTATGTTCAGACAAGCTAGCTATGTAATCACTATACCACTGCATCATTTCTCTCCTCCCTTCCAGGTACTGTGCATGATTGTAAGTCACACGAACCGTGTTTTAATCCACATGTGCAAGCTGTGACCCAATTTACGTCGAGCTACAGCATTGCTTATAGCGATAGATACTCATCCTGCAACTGCAGAAAATTTATGCCTTTTTACGAATATTTACTGCGATTCCCCTAGCCGCCAACCCATCCATATAATCCCCGTACCACTGCAACATCTCCCTACGCTGCTCCAAATACTGCGCATGGTTGTACGTACCACGAATGGTGTTCTTATCCACATGAGCCAGCTGTAACTCAATCCACGCCGTGTTATAGCCTTGTTCGTGCAGGATGGTACTCATCGTGTGCCGGAAGCCGTGTCCTGTAGCCTTCCCATGATACCCAATCCTTTTCAGTACCTGATTGATACTCGCTTCGCTCATTGGTTTGGTGATGTCGTTGCGCCCAGGAAATACCAGGTTATAACGGCCAGTAATTGCCTGGATCTCTCGTAGTGCTGCCACAACTTGATCAGATAGTGGCACAAGGTGAGGTCGACGCATCTTCATCCTTTCTACCGGTACTTCCCAAACCCGCTTGTCGAAATCGAACTCTTTCCATTCAGCCATGCGGAGCTCAATGGTACGAACGCCAGTTAGCATCAGAATCTTTGTTGCAAGCCGAGTTATTGGGCTACCGGAATAAGCAGCGAGAGCCTCTAAGAAAGCAGGAAGTTCGTCCGCTAAGAGGTGAGGGTAATGTATAGATTTTGGCGGGGTTAATGCACTTGCCAGCTCTGAGGCTGGGTTAGTTTCAGCCCGACCGGTGACAATGGCATAGCGAAAAACTTGGTTACAGGCTTGGCGGATTTTGCGCAGCTTATCGAGGACACCACGTTTTTCGAGTTTACGTAGTGAACTGAGGATCTCCAGAGGCTTGATCTCTGCAATCGGGCGCTTACCAATATCTGGGAAGATATCATTTTCAAACGCTTCCATAATGTCTTCAGCGTAACCCTTCGACCAGTTAGGGCGTTTGTACTCATGCCATTCCAGAGCGATCGCTTTGAAGGTATTTTCCACTGTAGCTTTGCGAGCTTGTTTCTCAACCTTTTTCTGTTCACTGGGGTCGATAGCGTTAGCAACTTGCCGCTTAGCTTCATCTCTCCGCTGCCTGGCTTCAGATAAAGAAATCTCAGGATAGATACCCAACGCCAACATCTTTTGTTTACCGTCAAAACGGTACTGTAAGCGCCAGTATTTAGATCCATTGGGATGAACCATTAAATGCATTCCTTCGCCATCGGTAAGCTTATAAGGCTTGTCGGTAGGCTTTGCACTTCTTACCTTTACATCGGTTAATGCCATTTGAGGCTCTCCGTTGCTGGCTGTTGGTACAAGATTCCATTGAACGGGGATGTACCATCACATATACCAACAGATACTACTTGATGCCGGTGGGTGTAGGTAGACTCTGAGAGAATTTCGACGCGCTAAAATCAGTCAACTCACTGAATTTCAGGCATAAAAAAAGACGTCGGTTGACGTCTGTTTACTTCAAAATGGTACGCCCTACAGGGCTCGAACCTGTGACCTACGGCTTAGAAGGCCGTTGCTCTATCCAACTGAGCTAAGGGCGCATTAAAATGCGGATGCGGCAACCGAGGTTGCGGAGTTGGATTATACGGTCAGAGGTTATTGAGTCAATGCCTTTTGTTGATGTGCTGGCCGCAAGCGTGCTTTATGGTGATTATTCGCACAAATCAACAGCTAAAAGCAAACCTAACGCGATGATCTGACTAGGTAAATACCCGACCATAACGGCCAATAGCCTCTCCTTATTCCCAAGACCTACGGCTTAGAAGCCCGTAGGTCTATCCAACTGAGTTGATGCATTAGTTGCTTGAGCAAAGGAGCGCTACGCATCATTGGCGCCCCCTTTTGGACCACTGCGCCATACGCTGGCTCCAGGAAGGACGGCCCTCCTTCGGCTTACAAAGCCGATGTAATGCCTGCAACAACGCCACCTGCGCCGGATACAGTGAGGAATCAAACACCGTTTCACCAATATGCCGCTGTTCATCTGGTGGATTTCCACCAGGATGGTGTAATGGATAGAGCCAAGTAATCGTCTGCATGATCCTGCCTCCATAGGCCCCAAACGCTAGGGGCGATGGGTTAAGCCTAAAAGACGGGAGGTAAAAAAAGCGTAGAGGATCATTCCGTTGGTGTAAAAAATGTCTAAACCGCTACGCAATCGTGTGCTTATTCTCTGCATTAACCCGATCGAAAGCCTGACAGCGCGCCTCTCTTCTGCCAAAATAGCGCCATCCCCCGCTTTTCTTAAATGATGGATTTCCTCACTGATGGCAGCAAAGATTATTGATGGCAAAACGATTGCGCAGCAGGTTAGAAACGAAGTGGCTGAGCAAGTGAAACAACGTCTGGCGGCTGGCAAGCGTGCGCCAGGCCTGGCGGTGGTACTGGTTGGTGAGAATCCGGCTTCGCAGATTTATGTCGCCAGCAAGCGCAAGGCCTGTGAGGAAGTGGGCTTTATCTCCCGCTCTTACGATCTGCCCGCCTCCACCACCGAGCCTGAACTGCTGGCGTTGATCGACAAATTGAACGCCGATCAAGAGATTGACGGCATTCTGGTGCAGCTCCCTTTGCCTGCGGGCATCGATAACGTAAAGGTGCTGGAGCGTATCAGCCCGGATAAAGACGTGGACGGTTTCCATCCTTACAACGTCGGCCGTCTGTGCCAGCGCGCGCCTAAACTGCGCCCTTGTACCCCACGCGGCATTGTCACCCTGCTGGAACGCTACAACATTGATACCTATGGCCTGAACGCCGTAGTAGTGGGTGCCTCCAACATCGTTGGCCGCCCGATGAGCATGGAGCTACTGCTGGCTGGCTGTACCACCACCGTCACGCACCGCTTTACCAAAAACCTGCGTCACCACGTCGAAAATGCCGATCTGTTGATCGTTGCCGTGGGCAAGCCTGGGTTTATCCCAGGAGATTGGATCAAACCGGGTGCAATCGTGATCGATGTCGGCATCAACCGTTTGGAAAGTGGTAAAGTCGTCGGCGACGTAGACTTCGCTGCCGCCAGCGAACGCGCGGCCTACATTACTCCGGTTCCTGGTGGCGTCGGCCCCATGACCGTTGCTACACTGATCCAAAATACCTTGCAAGCCTGCGAGGAATTTCACGACGTTCAACCTAACTAAGTTAAGGCAGTATGGAAATTTTTAATCTGGAAAGTCACCCTCATGTCGAACTGTGCGATCTGCTGAAGTTCCAGGGCTGGTGTGACAGCGGCGGTGCCGCCAAAGAAGTGATCGCCGCAGGGCAGGTCAAAGTAAACGGTCAGGTCGAAACGCGTAAGCG
>NZ_JBKJYW010000235.1:0-4306 GCF_046715635.1 Serratia sp. (in: enterobacteria) | reverse complement strand
CTTGGGGGGAGAGGAGGGGGGAACGTGTCACAGACTGACTTTTGTACCTGACCATTGCGCCGTATCAGCCCACAGGAAGAGGGGACATAACGTGCTACATGCTAATTTCTATGCCTGCTTTCGGCTTGGGGGGAGAGGAGGGGGGAACGTGTCACAGATTGACTTTTGTACCTGACCATTGCGCCGTATCAGCTCCCTCTCCCTGTGGGAGAGGGTGGGGGTGAGGGGCGTCACAGGCCTATGGGCTTAGTCCTCGAGCTTCAGAACCGGCTCTCTCTTCAGCACCACGCGCAGCACAAAGTAATACACGATGCCCACCGCCAGCCAGCTAAGGCCGAGGATCTTGGCTTCGATATCCATCTCGTACAGCACAAAGGCGATGATCGAAAGGCCGACCAGCGGGAACAGCAGGTGTTTTACCCAGGACTTGGATTTCTGGCGGATGATGTAGTGGTTAATCACCGACAGGTGCAGGATCAAAAAGCCCATCAGCGCCCCGAAGTTGACCAACCGGCTCAGGTTGTCGATGCTGCCGTTGAAGTACAGCCCGGAACCGAGGGAGATCACCGCGACCAGCAAGGTGCTGACGTAAGGGGTTTTAAAGCGTGGATGCACCTTGGCCAGGATCTTCGGCAGTTGGCGGTCACGCCCCATGGCGAACAGAATGCGGGAGATGGCGGCCTGCGCGACTAACGCATTGGCGATCCCCCAGGAGAGTGCCGTCGCCCAGATGGTGGCCTGCTTCAACCAAGAGCCGCCCGCCAGATTGGCGGTATCGTAGAATGCGGTATCCAGGTTAGTGAAGTTTTGGCCCGCAGCCAGATCGGCGGCAATCCAGGTTTGCAGGATAAACAGCGACCCCACCAACAGCAGCGCATACAGCGAGGCTTTCCCCACGGCATCGGCCCCGCCTTTGCTCTCTTCAGACAGCGTCGAGATACCGTCAAAGCCCAGGAATGACAGCACCGCGATAGATACCGCACCCATCACCAGCGGCAGGCTGAATTTCTCGGCGTTGTAGAGCGGGTTCAGCGTCAGGCCACCGGAACCTTCGCCGGA
Source organism: Serratia sp. (in: enterobacteria) (assembly GCF_046715635.1). Taxonomy (GTDB): domain Bacteria; phylum Pseudomonadota; class Gammaproteobacteria; order Enterobacterales; family Enterobacteriaceae; genus Chania. The sequence goes on along the minus strand of NZ_JBKJYW010000235.1, from coordinate 3,247 downwards.
ATAGAGCGCCGTCAGGCCCATCACCACAAAGATGGTCAGGATCACAATTTCCGCCACCAGAATGTAGCGGTTGGCCTTGGCGGTGAACTGGATCCCTACCAGGTTGATCGCGCTGTTGATCACGATAAAGGTCACGATCCACACCCAAGCGGGGACTTCTGGCAGGATCGGGCCGAGCGCCGCCGCGCTGACGATATACAGCAACGACGGCACCAGGATGTAATCGAGCAGGATCAGCCAGCCGGCAAAGAAGCCGACGGTTTCATGGATGCCGCGCTGGGCGTAAGCATAGACCGAGCCGGAAACCGGGAAAGCGCGGGACATTGCCCAGTAACTCATCGCGGTGAAGAACATCGCCACCATACCGATCAGATAGGCCAGCGCCACCATGCCCTGTGCGCCTTCCCACACGTAGCCAAACACGCCAAACGGCGCGATCGGTACCATAAAGATCATGCCGTAAATCACCAGATCTTTCAGGGTGAGGGTACGGTGCAGTTCTTGTTTATAACCAAATTGTTCTACAGACATGGCGCTATCCCTAATCCAGCTGGAGGTTTAACTGCTCGGCTACGCTGCGTGGCAGCGCGAAACGGCAGGTTTTTAGCGGATCGACCACCTGGCAGATTTGCAGATCGCCGGTGATGCTCAGCAGGTTGATGGCGTCGGCCAGCGAGACCTGGCTATAGTCCGCCACGAAGTGCGCCATATTGCGCGTTGCCAGTTCGGCAGCTTCGTCCAGCGTTTTGGCGGATGCCAGGGTATATAGCGTATCGGCGGTGCTCATCATCGGGGTAGGCAGCGCGCGGTTTTTGACTACGCTCAGGTTCACCACTACTTCACCGGGGATCTCCAGCCCGCATACCGAGACTTCGCCATCGCCCATCGCGGCATGCAGATCGCCTAGCGCAAACAGCGCGCCGGGAACGTTAACCGGCAGCCACAGCGTGCAGCCTTCGGTGATGATTTTGCAGTCCATGTTGCCGCCGTGGGCATCTGGTGTGCCGCAGGAGACTGGCTCTTCGGCCGGGGCGACGCCAATTACGCCGATCATTGGCTTTAACGGCCAACGCACCCCGCCAGGCAGCAGTGCGAAGCCGTCTTCCAGCGGCACGGTGCGGATCTGTGGCTGTTGCAGCTCATCGCCAATGACGCCCAGGCCCGGAGCGGTGACCATCACCGCCTGATGGCGGGTTGGGGTGATACGTTTAATCTCTACCCGTAATACATCGCCGGGGTTCGCATCCTGCACGTAAACCGGCCCGGTAGCCGGGTTGATCCGGCTCCAGTCCAGTTCGGTGAAGGCCGCCTGTTCGGAGGCGATTTGATCTTCGAAGCAGTCACAGGTTTCAAAACAAACGTCGCTGCCGCTGGCAACGGTGGCCACCGGGGCGTTATCGCGCGACATGGCATATACCACGTGCGTGCGTGAGATCTTTTCCATGGTGATTCCTATAATGAATAATGAAGCCTAGTTTTTATTATTTATGGCGATAATGATAATTGCGCGAACCCGCGCCAATTCATCAATAAATCACACCCACAGGGGCGTAAGCAAGCACGCGAAAGCGGTAGCAGAATGGGCATTTTTGTTGGATTGGCAGGATATGCTTTAAACAATTATCGCGGTGGTTTATTACCCGCAACTATGGCGGAAATTTCCGCATAACCGATCGGTTAACCCGAATGAATACAGCAGAGTTATCAGGAGAGAATGGGAATCAAATGAAGGTGAATGCTTTCGATAATTAGCATTAATAAAATGAGTAACCGGTTTTATAGCAGTAAACGCTATATATCAGCCAGGACAAACTTATTACCCTGGAGTGAACTCCAGGGTAATAAGGGGAGCGTCAGCGATAGCCCTGATACACTTCCGCCACGCGTTTGAAGTACTCCGTCAGGTAATTGATACACACCTGCACCTTGAGCGGCAGCTTGTCCTTCTCGGTGTACAGTGCGTAAACCGGGCGGGGTTCCGAGTGGTAGCGCTTGAACAGGATCTCAATCTCGCCGCGTTTGATCTCTTCAATTACCCACATCAGCGGTGCGTAAGCAATTCCCGCCCCGGCCTTGAGCCAGCGGATCATGGTTTGAGAATCGTTGGTCACGAAGCGTCCCTGCGGGGAAATGCGCGTGCTGATGCCTTCGGGAGCCATCAATTCAAACTCACTGTCGGGCCGTACGCTGTACTCCAACCAGGAAAAATTCACCATATCCGCCGGTTTTTGCGGTGTCCCGTGTTGAGTCAGGTAGCTTTTGGCGGCGCAGACCACCATCGGCATCGAGCCCAGACGTTTGGAAAACAGGCTGGAATCCTGCAGTTCGCCGGTGCGGATCACCACGTCCAGGCCGTCGGCAATCAGGTCGGGGGCCGGGATGCCGGTGACCAGGTTGACCGTTAGGCCAGGATATTCTTGCAGCATGTCGGCGGTCATGGTCGCCAGGACGTTTTGCGCCATGGTGGAGGAACTGCCGATGCGCAGCGTGCCGATGGGCGTATTGTTCAGCGCATAAAGCTGCTCATGCACCTCGGCGGCTTCCTGCAGCATGCGGCGGCAACCCTGATAGTAGATTTTACCGGCTTCGGTCAGGCCGATGCTACGTGTACTGCGGTTAAGCAGCTTCACCTGCAGATCATTTTCCAATTTGGATACTGTCTGGCTGATGGATGAAACGCTCATGTCGAGCTGGCGTGCCGCCGCAGTAAATGAACCACATTCAACGACTTTGGCAAACACGGACATCCGTTTTAGTCTTTCCATTGTTCACTCTGGCTTAAAAGTGATTTAGATCACAGATTGTTGATGAGTTGATAGTAAGCAGGCTAATATAACGCGTCGGGTATATCCTGTGTCTTTCTCGTCGTAACTAGAAATTCAGTGGATAAAAGACCTTCTGAACGCTTGGCGTGGTCAGCTATGCCGCGGTACTCTGCCGTGGCCGAACGATCCCTCCGGTAATCCTGCATTTCCTTTCGCGGACGTATGTTCTGAGTTTAACCCTTTTTCAGGTTTGAGACCTTAGCAGGGTGCGTTTGACGTCCGCCCAAGATAATGTAAATGAAGTGTTAAATAAGAAGGGCGCAATCCCGGTGCAGTAAACAATCAAGGAAAAAGTATGAGTTTGCTTCCGGTTATGGTCATTTTTGGACTGCCGTTCCCGCCGGTATTTTTTGAGCTGTTAGCGTCGTTGGCACTGTTTTTTATCCTGCAACGCCTACTGCAACCGACCGGAATTTACGATT
>NZ_JBKJYW010000234.1:0-2918 GCF_046715635.1 Serratia sp. (in: enterobacteria) | reverse complement strand
TTAAGCCACGATCTGCTGGAAGGCTGCTATGCCCGTTCCGGTTTACTGAGCGATGTTTTGCTCTATGAGCAGTATCCGAGCAACTATCTGGTCGATGCCGCCCGCCGCACCCGCTGGATCCGTGGCGATTGGCAGCTATTCAACTGGCTGTTGCCCCGGGTCACCACCGAAGACGGCTCGCGAGCCGCTAACCCATTAAGCCCGCTATCGCGCTGGAAACTGCTCGATAACCTGCGCCGCAGCCTGGTAGCCCCCTGCTTCCTGTTGTTGCTGTTCTTTGGCTTAACCTGGTTGCCGGATACCCCCTACTGGTTGGCGGTGTTCGCCATTATTCTGCTGCTACCCACGCTGCTGGCGCTGTTGCAGGATGTGGTACGTAAGCCCCCGCGTCGGCCTTTTATTCAGCACTTGCAGCTAGCGCTGAAGGGCTCACTGCATCGGTTGTCTCAAATTGGCCTGCGTCTGGCCGAGCTGCCTCATGAAGCCTGGTACAGCCTGAAGGCCATTGGCATCACCCTGTGGCGCCTGTTGATCAGCAAACGCAATCTGCAAGAGTGGACCAGCTTCGACCAATCCAAACACCATCTGACCGTCTCGCTGGCGAATTTTTATCGCAACCTGTGGATCAACCCGTTTGCAGGTGTTGCATTGTTGCTATTGGCCGCTTTTGCCAGCCCGGTAGCGCTATTAGCCGCTATCCCGTTGGCCGCCTTGTGGATCCTGTCGCCGTATCTACTCTATTCGCTTAGCCTGGAGCCACAGCGCAGCAAAACGGCCATCGACGATCGCCAGCGCCGTTTCCTGCGCCAAAGCAGCCGCGAAACCTGGGAGTTTTTCGCTACCTTTGTCAATCAGCAGGAAAACTGGCTGCCGCCGGATAACTTCCAGGAAATTCCAGAGCCGGTAGTGGCGCACCGCACGTCGCCCACCAATATCGGGCTGGCGCTGCTGGCCGATCTTACCGCTTATGACTTCGGCTATATCACCCTCAGCGCAGCTTTGCAGCGTATTACCCTGACGTTGAATACGCTCGATCGCATGGAGCATTATCGCGGTCACCTGTACAACTGGTACGACACCCGCACCCTGGTACCTTTGAATCCGCGCTATGTTTCCAGCGTGGACAGCGGTAATTTCGCGGGCCACCTGCTAACCCTGAGCGCGGGCCTGCCAGGGTTGGCCATGCAACCCGTTATCGATCCAACCCGCATTCTGGCCGGAGTCGAAGATACGTTGCTGATACTGGAGCAACACTGGGGTATCGCCGCACCGAAAGCATTAACCAAACTGCGCAAGCACTGGGAACAGGCGCAGAACGCCCATCCGGCGGCACTGCAGACTGAACTCAATGAAATGCGTAACCACAGTAATGGATTACAGGAACCCGCTCTGCAACAGGGTGACGAGGTGAAACGCTGGGCTGGTAACCTACACCAGCAGCTCAACGAACTGTGCGCCGAATGGGCATTATGGTTTGGCTGGCTGAGTGACAGCATGCCAGAGCTGGAGCAAATTCCTAGCCTGCATTGGCTGGCCAGCCCACCGGCACGGCTGACGCTGTCGACAGAGCAGCAAACGCAGTTGGATGCCGTGCAGCAACTGGCAGCGGAACGCCTCGAACAGTTGGCACAGCTGGCTCGACGCCTGACAGCAATGGCGCAAATGGACTTCAGCTTCCTGTATGACGAAGCCACCCATTTGCTGACCGTCGGTTTCAACTGCGATCAAAACCGTGCCGACAGTGGTAAATACGATCTGCTGGCTTCGGAAATCCGCCTGACCAACTATGTGGCGATTGCCACCAACCAAATTCCACAGCGCAGCTGGTTTGCATTAGGCCGGCTGTTTACGGTGATCGACAAGGAGCCAGCGCTGATGTCCTGGAGCGGCTCAATGTTTGAATACCTGATGCCGCAACTGGTGATGCCTGCCTATCCCGATACGTTGCTGGTGCAAATGTGCCGCTCTGCAGTCGAGCGGCAAATTGCCTGGGGTAAGGAGCGCGGTGTACCGTGGGGAATTTCCGAGTCCGGTTACTTCGGCTTTGACGCTTTGCAAAACTACCAGTATCACGCCTTTGGCGTGCCGGGATTAGGGCTGCGGCGTGGGCTGGGTGACGACATGGTGATCGCCCCTTACGCCACCATGATGGCGCTGATTGTCGATCCGGACAGTGCCTGTAGCAACCTGGTGGAACTGGAAAAAAACGGTGCCAAGGGTCGCTATGGCTTCTATGAAGCACTGGACTACACCACGTCACGCCTCAGCCGTGGGCAACTCTATGTGATTGTTCGCTCTTATATGGCTCACCACCAGGGCATGAGCTTCCTGGCGTTGTCACACTTACTGCTGGATGCACCGATGGTGAAACGCTTTGCCAGTTACCCCGCCTTCCAGTCAACCCGTTTGCTGTTGCAGGAACGAGTGCCTGATGCGGTTGAGTTGTACAGTACCCGCCGGCACTTCGAAACCCATGAAGGCGCGATTAAACCGGCCAGCTTCGCCGCGCGTGAGTTCACCCGTGTGGATACACCGATCCCGGAAGTCCAGTTGCTGTCGAATGCCAACTACCACTTGATGATCACCCAAAGCGGCGGCAGCTACAGCCGCTGGCAGAATCTGGCGCTAACCCGCTGGCGTGAGGATGCCACCTGCGATAACTGGGGCGCGTTCTGTTACCTGCGCGATCCGCAAACCGGCGAGGTGTGGAGCAATACCTGGCACCCCACCGGTGAAACAGAGAAAGGCGGCTATCGCGCCGTCTTCAACGATGCCGGGGCGGAGTTCCAACGTAAACAGGGTCTGCTATCGGTGAAAACCCAGGTGGTGATCTCCCCTGAGGACGACATCGAACTGCGGCGCTTAACCTTGGTGAACCGGGGTAAGCAGCCGCGGATCATTGAGATCACCAGCTATGC
>NZ_JBKJYW010000233.1:0-9590 GCF_046715635.1 Serratia sp. (in: enterobacteria) | reverse complement strand
GCCCGGTAGCTCGTCGGGCTCATAACCCGAAGGTCGTCAGTTCAAATCTGGCCCCCGCAACCAATCTTGATAACATCAGACAAGCACCTTAACGGGTGTTTTTTTGTATCTGAATTTCCCCTACCTTCCCAATTTACTCCGCTGCCCCTCCTTGGGCTACGTTTGGTTTAACGCCGTGCCAATGCGCCACCGTTGGCGAAATAGGCCTTGATCCCGGCGAAGATAGACTCCGCCACCTGCTGCTGAAAATGGCTGGTGCGCAGCTTGCGCTCTTCTTCCAGATTGCTGATAAACGCCGTTTCCACCAGGATCGACGGAATATCCGGGGCCTTCAATACGGCAAAGCCGGCCTGATCGACACGATTCTTGTGCAGGCGGTTAATCTTCCCCATCCGGTTCAGCACTTCCTTACCGAATTTCAGGCTGTCATTAACGGTGGCGGTCTGCAACAGATCGAACATGGTATGATCCAGGTAGCGATCGCCACTTTTGCTGACCCCGCCAATGTCATCGGCGGCGTTCTGGGTTTGCGCCAGAAACTTGGCGGCGTTGCTGGTTGCCCCTTTGGTAGAAAGCGCAAACACCGAGGAACCGCGTGCCGCACGGTTGCTGAAGGCATCGGCGTGGATCGAGACAAACAGATCGGCCCGCTGCTTACGCGCTTTGGCTACACGTACCTTTAATGGGATAAACACGTCTTCATTGCGCGTCATAAACACTTTCATGTTTGGCTCACGTTTGATCAGCGCGCTAAGACGACGGGCAATCTGCAGCACGATATCTTTTTCACGGGTTTTATTTTTGCCGATGGCCCCCGGATCTTCACCACCATGCCCAGGATCGAGCATGATCACAATCGGCCGATCGCGCCCTGCCTTACCGGCCTGCGGCGCTTCTGCCGGTAACGTCCGCTCCAGATCGCCCTTGTTGTAATCTTCCAGCAACGCCAGCAGCGGATCATACTCTTCACCGATGCCCCCCTTGGTAGGATAAAGATCCATCACCAGGCGGTTGCGGTATTCGGAGACGGGTGTCAGGGTAAACATATTTGGGCTGACGCTTTGCTTGAGTTCCAGCACCAGCCTGACGGTATTCTTGTCAAACTGGCCGACCCGCGCCTGTTTCAGATAGGGATCTTCTTTGCGCACCTGCCCGGCAATCCCTTTAAGCACGCTATTTAGCTGTACCCCTTCCACATCCACCACGATGCGGTCTGGATTGGTCAGGGCAAACTGTTTGTATTTCAGTGGAACGTTGGATTCCAGCGTGACTCGGGTATAGGTCGAGGAAGGCCAGATACGGACGGCAATCACATGAGAAGCAGCGGCGAAACCAACGCGACTCACACTCAGCAACCAGGTTGCGGCAACCCCCTGCAACAAACGACGGCGGCCCGGATTGTGATTAGAGTTAGGCATGCGGCTCCGATAAAAATAACGATTAAAAAAACAGCAAAAAAAAACAATGGCGAAAACTTTACCCAATCCATTCACCGCTGTCATCAGAAAATCTTTTTATGATCTTTCAATTTATTAATCAGTTAGCGCATTTGGCTGAAAAAAACCTCTCATTTGCCGCTTGCCTTCGGCGCGATAAAAGAATAAAAATACAAAAATACCGTATAAATATGCAAAAGAGGTCTTGCCGTGAAGGAACGTAGTACAGAGCTGGTGCAAGGATTCCGTCACTCAGTTCCCTATATCAATACTCACCGTGGCAAGACCTTTGTCGTCATGCTAGGTGGCGAAGCTATTGAACATGAAAACTTTTCCAGTATCGTCAACGATATCGGGCTGTTACATAGCCTGGGTATTCGTCTGGTGGTGGTCTACGGTGCGCGGCCGCAGATTGACGCCAATCTGGCGCAGCATAACTACGAGCCGATTTACCATAAGCATACCCGGGTGACCGACGCCCATACGCTGGAGCTGGTCAAGCAGGCCGCTGGTTTGTTACAGCTGGATATTACCGCACGACTTTCCATGAGCCTGAATAACACCCCATTGCAAGGGGCGCACATCAACGTAGTGAGCGGCAACTTTATTATTGCCCAACCTCTAGGCGTGGATGACGGCGTCGATTATTGCCACAGCGGCCGTATCCGCCGGATTGATGAAGAAGCCATTCATCGCCAGCTCGACAGCAAAGCCATCGTGCTGATCGGCCCGGTAGCGGTGTCGGTAACCGGTGAAAGCTTTAACCTGACCTCGGAAGAAGTCGCCACCCAGTTGGCAATCAAGCTGAAGGCCGAGAAAATGATCGGCTTCTGTTCATCACAAGGGGTGACCGATGAGGAAGGCAATATTCTTTCCGAACTGTTCCCCAACGATGCGCAAAAACGTATCGAGCAGTTGGAAGAGGCAGGTGACTATCATTCCGGCACCGTGCGCTTCCTGCGTGGCGCGGTAAAGGCCTGCCGCAGCGGGGTACGCCGCAGCCATCTGATCAGCTATCAGGAGGATGGTGCATTGGTACAGGAGCTGTTCTCGCGCGACGGGATCGGTACCCAAATCGTGATGGAGAGCGCCGAACAGGTACGCAGGGCGACCATCAATGATATCGGTGGAATACTTGAGCTGATCCGCCCATTGGAGCAACAAGGGATTTTAGTGCGCCGTTCGCGTGAGCAGTTGGAGATGGAGATCGACAAGTTCACGATTATCGAACGCGATAACCTGACCATCGCCTGCGCGGCGCTCTACCCGTTCCCAGAAGAGAAGATTGGTGAAATGGCCTGCGTGGCGGTACATCCGGATTACCGCAGTTCGTCGCGGGGCGAGATGCTGTTGCAGCGGGTAGAAAGCCAGGCGCGCCAGATGGGGCTGCTGAAGCTGTTTGTGTTGACCACACGCAGCATCCACTGGTTCCAGGAGCGCGGCTTCACTCCGGCGGAAGTCGACGTGCTGCCGATGCAGAAACAGGCTTTATATAACTACCAGCGCCGCTCGAAGATCCTGTTGGCCGATCTTTGACTGTTGGCTTCAGCCTGCATGAGTAGTTAATGTTAAAGGCCAGGGTGTGGTTAACCCTAGCCTTAGCTACGTTTCCGCTATTATACTGAGCACGTTAGTAGGAGAGCACCCCGCACTAACCGGAGTTACCCCTCTGTACGGGAACAATAAAAAACCTGACCTCACCAGTCAAGTTTTTACCCCTGGACTTAATCAAAACAGGGAAAGACAGTTAATTGTTGATAGATAGGGAGAAGCTATCATGTTAGATCGTTCACTGATCTTTTTTTATGGTTTAATATTATGCTTATTTATTTATAGCTTTATAAAAATAAAGCGTGATAACAAACGCTTCTCTATCATGGTATATTTACTATCCCTGCTGGCAAGCATGGTTTTAACCTCCTTTATTTATGCTTTTGGGACAGGTTACTGGTGTATTTCTGCATTTTTACTGTCTTATTTTTTAAGTTTCTTCGTCATTGTTATTTTCACAATTTCACAAATCATCCTAAGGAAAAAACGTTTCAACAATAGGGTGAATATGGTGAGAAATGAAGGCGCGGAATGCTTGGAGAACTTATACCTCAACGAACCTGATGATCGTTGGCATAGCCTGCATTGGCACGTCGTTTATTTTCCGCAACAAAATATGCTGGAGGTTGCAGCAGATATTTATCACAACGAATTTAAACCGAATAAGAAGTTTTTCAGTAAGACATTATCGGGAAGAACAATAGGTATCATTCCCGAGGCGTTAGTCAGCACGTTTACTCTTGAGCAGAACGTAATATGCCCACTAAAACTATTTATGCAACACAGTGAAGAAACTCGCAAACTGGTAATAAATTACGCCGAGGCGATAAAAAATAGTTTGCCCGAGCCATGGAAACTGCGTGAGCAAGAGGCTAAATGGTCGCCCAGCGACCATTAGTTGACTACTTGCCAATCTGCAAGCGTTCGGCTAACCCGCTGCGGCGCTGGGTGGGGGTACGGATAGCGCTCACCAACACCTTGTCTACCGCATAGAGCGAAAGCCGCTGGCGTGCGCGGGTAATGGCGGTATAAACCAATTCACGGGTCAGTACCGGCAGAAAATGATTCGGTAGCACCAGCACCGTATGGTCGAACTCCGACCCCTGTGATTTATGCACCGTCATCGCATAGGCGGTTTCATGCGCAGGTAAGCGGCTAGGCTGTACCGATTTGATGCTGCCGTCTGGTAATTGGAAGTGCACGCGCAGATCGCCGCTCTCACCAGGCAAGGCAATGCCAATATCGCCGTTAAACAGCCCCAGCGCGCTATCGTTGCGGCCAATCATCACCGGCCGCCCTAAATACCAACGCCCGGCGGGGCCAGGATTACGCCGAATCAAACCGGCGCGCTGCAGCCCGCTTTCGATACGCTCATTCAGCCCGGCAACGCCAAATGGCCCTTCCCGCAGGGCGCAGAGCAACTGGAAGCGACCAAAGGCATCCAGGATCGTCATGGCCCCTGCCCCTTCAGCTACCAGCCGCAGATAGTCGCGATAACCCGCAACGCAGCTATCCAGCAGCCGTTGATAATCTTCGGTTTCTGCCAGTGGGTAACCTGCCACGTCGGCATAGCTACCGTTCAGCGCTGCCAGGGCGCGCTTGCTATCGCCAGCGTTCACCGCCAAAGCCAACTGGCCAATGCCGGAGTTGGCATCAAACCGGTAACTCTTGCGCAGTAGGCACAGGCTATCGCGCACCGCTGCCTCGGCCTGCGCTGGCTGCCCTTGCAAGGGGCAACCGGTCAGACGCGCCAACTGTGCCGCACGGACTTCGCTATATCCCTGCTCGGCAAACCGGCAGATATCCCCCAGCACGGCTCCAGCCTCCACCGAGGCCAGTTGATCGCGATCGCCAAGGAAGATGACTCGTGCCTTGGAGGGCAAGGCAGCAATCAGCCTCGCCATCATGGGTAAATCCACCATCGAAGCCTCGTCCACCACCAGCACATCCAGATGCAGCGGGTTCCCCCGGTGATAGCGCATGCGCTGGCTGTTTGGCTGGGCCCCCAGCAAGCGGTGTAACGTCGCCGCTTCCGTAGGGAATAAGGCTCGTTGCTCCGGGGTTAAATCCAACTGACGGCTAGCGCTTCCCAAGGATTCGGTCAGACGAGCCGCTGCTTTACCAGTAGGTGCAGCAAGTTGGATACGCAGACGCTCCCCATCTGCCAGCTGCACCAGCGCCGCCAACAGCTTGGCGACGGTAGTCGTTTTGCCGGTGCCGGGACCGCCGGAAATAATCGCGATGCGGCGCGTAGCCGCTACCGCTGCGGCAATTTTTTGCCAATCAGGTTCATCCGTAGCCGCACCAAATAACCGGTCGAGAATAGTACGTAGCTGCGCCTCTTCAAGTTCCTGTGGCACACTGTCGCTACTGATAAAAGTGGCGACGTCACCTTCGCTCTGCCACATGCGTTGCAGATACAGCCGTTGCTGTTGCAGTACCATCGGCGTTGCCGTGCTGCCATCGCTAATCGCAGGCGATCTCGCCAGACGCTGCTGCCAACTCGCCACGTCCGGTTGCCCACAAGCCTGCCAGGCAGCCAAGGCCAACTCCGGCTGGCGGCCATCAAACAGATTTTCCGGCAATAGCTGCTCGAGTAGCAGGCAAACGTGGCCCGCACCGGCCTCCGCACTCAGGCAGGCGGCGGCCAGCAGGATATCCGGTTCATCATCGTTGGCGACCACCTGGGCAAATTGCACGTCCAACGGCCGCAAAGCACCCAATGCCAACGCCTGATGCAAAATCTCAATCATTGCCCATCCTCAACGTCGACCGTTTCACCACTAAACAGGCGATCCATCCCTTCAATCAGGGCGAATTCCGGGCGGCAGGCAAAAATACCGTTGCCCGCATGCTCCGCATCCACTCCGCGTAAAAACAGATAAATCACCCCGCCAAAGTGGCGCTGGTAATCGTAATCCGCCAGACGATGCCCCAGATAGCGGTGCAACGCCAAGGTATAGAGTTGGTATTGCAGATCGTAGCGGTGTTCCGCCATCGCCCGCGCCATCGCCTCTTGGGTATAGGCGCTGCTGTCTTCGCCCAGCCAGTTGGATTTGTAATCCAGCAGGTAGTATTTGCCCTGCCAGCAGAACACCAGATCGATAAAGCCCTTCAGCATGCCCTGAACCTGTTGGAAATCCAGCGCGGGGCAGCCAGCAGAAAGGGGATCGTAGCGTTTTACCAGTTCATCCAGCTGCTGCGCTTGCAGCAGGCCACCGATCGGCAGATAGAACTGCAATTCTGCCTGCCTGGTTCCCGCCGGTAAGGCGGAAAGCGCGACGCCGCTGTTATTAAGCGGCGCATTCAGCAACACCTGCATCCAGCCGGATAATACCGGCAACCAATGTTCCTCCAGCCCTTGCTGTTGCAACTGCTCCAGCAGCCACTGTTCATCTAACGGCTGGGTAAAGTCCAGCTCCTCAAACAGGCTGTGCAGGAAAGTTCCGGGGGCCGCACCGCGCGGGAAAGTATGGGGAGTAAATGCGGGTGGTGTAGTTATGTCGCCCTCGCCAACGGCATCAACGTCCAGGCGCGGCAACAGCTCCTGCATCCGGCTTGAGCCATGCTGTTGCAAGCCGGTATAGCTGGTTACCCGCCAGAAGTCCTGCATCCTGCGAGGAAACTGCCTGGCCGTCAGTTCTGCGGCGGTTGCCATCTGGGGCTGCCAGCTCTGTTCACCCGGCGCATCCACCAGCGACAGTGCGATGCCTTGGGTTGCCAACTGCTGTAGGCAGGTCTGCAGATAGGCGGCATCGCCCGCTTGCCCCGCCTGCACCAGATATCCCAGTGCGCTACGGTGCAAATCCGTCTCGCCCTGCTTCTTGCGCGTACCGAGGAACAACGGCGCAATACCGATGCTGCAGTGATACACCGAACGGGTCAGCGCCACATACAGCAAGCGTAAATCCTCTGCCAACCGTTCCTCTTCCGCCCAGGCCACGCTTTCTTCGTTGGCATTAAGATCCAGCAGGGCTTTAAAGGTCTGGCGATCGTGGTACAGCACCTGTTGCTGCTGGCGGAAATTCCCCACAAAAGGCAGCCATACCAGATCGAACTCTAGCCCTTTCGACTTGTGGATAGTGATCACCTGCACCAGATGGCGGTCGCTTTCCAGCCGCAGTTGCTGATTGTCCGACTGGCGATTCGGCTGAGCGATCTGCTGCGCCAACCAGCGCACCAGCGCATGTTCACCGTCCAACTGCGCCGTGGCTTCCTGCAACAGTTCCCCCAGGTGCATGACATCGGTCAAACGGCGCTCGCCCCCAGGGCTGGCCAGTAGATTTTCAGCCAGATGCCGCTTGGCCATCACCTCGCGCAGCATCGGCAACACGCCACGTCGCACCCAGTGGCTACGATACTCATCAAACTCGTTGACCAAATCATCCCAAGCGGACTCATTATGGTTTAGTTCGTCCAGCGTCAAAGCGTCCAGCCCCAACAGTCCGGTGGCCAACGCGCAACGCAGGGTTCGCTCCTGTTCGGGAGCCAGCACCGCCTGTAGCAGCCACAGTAAATCTTTGGCTTCCGGCGTATCAAACACGCTATCACGATTGGAAAGGTAAACCGAAGGGATGGCCAGCGCGCTGAGTGCATCACGCACCAACGCCGCTTCGGCGCGGCTGCGCACCAGAATGGTAATATCCGATGCCTGAACGTGGCGGCGTTGCTCCCCTTTGACCAGCCAGGCTTCCCCAGCCTGCCCGGCACTCAACCAGTCGCAGATCTGGGCGGCGCACAAGCGCGCCATTAATTGTTGGTAATCACTTACTCCGGCCCCATCCCCGGGTTGCAACCAGAATTGCATGGCCGGTTGCGGCTTATTCTGCCACTCGAAGACCAATTCCTGATTCTTCGCTGCGGCCGCAACCTCGATAAACGGGATTTGGCCAAACAGGAACGGCTTTTCCACTTGGGTAAACAGGCGGTTAACGCTGCCAACCATAGCCGGTGAAGAGCGCCAGTTGGTCTCTAAGGTGTAGTGGGCACTTACCTCTGAGCGAGCCTTCATATAGGTAAAGATGTCTGCCCCACGGAAGGCGTAAATCGCTTGTTTGGGATCCCCGATCAGCAGCAGGCCGCACTCTTCCCGGCCAACATACAGTTTCTGGAAGATCCGGTACTGCTGTGGGTCGGTATCCTGAAACTCATCGATCATCGCCACCGGATAACGCTGACGGATCGCCAGCGCCAATTGTTCACCACCGGCGCTTTGCAGTGCCGCATCCAGCCTGCTGAGCAGATCGTCAAAACCCAGTTCAGCACGCTGGCGTTTTTCCTGTTGAATAGAAAGGCGTATTTCACTCAGCGCCCGTGCCATGATCAGGTCACGCAGCGTCAAGGGTTCGGCAAACAGCTCATCAATCGCCACAAACAGCGGATGCCGCGGGGCTTCACCTTTTTTGGTTTTCTCCAGCAGCACCGATTGGCGGAACTTCTCCAGCTCTTTGGGTAACTGGTAATCTTCGGTTTCCTGCCCCGCCCATTCCCCCACCTTATTCAGCCAGTTGGGTAAATGTTTGCTGCTGTAGCTGCGTTTGTCGACGCCAGACTGACTGATGAGCGCTTCCAGATCGGCCGCCGCTGCCTGCCATTGCGCCTTGAGGGCATCAATTCGCGCGACGATCTGTTCATGGCGCATCAGCACCGTTTCTTCATCTTTCGGTGGCTGACGCAGAGTGGGTGCCTCGCCATGCAGATAGCCCGAGAGATCGCTCAACAGGGCCTCTGGGCCGCTCCACTCCTGGCTAACCGCCCGGGCAACGCCCATTGGCAATGGATAACAGTGACGCCGCCAAAAATCGGCGCAGGCCTGACGGCGTAACGGCAATTCGTCCTGCACCAGCGTTTGTTCAAACAGAATGCCCGACTCAAATGCGTTGTGAGTGAGCATTCGCTGACAAAAACCGTGGATAGTGTAGATCGCCGCTTCGTCCATCTGGCGCTCGGCGGCCAGCAACTGCGCTGCGGCCTCGGGCAGATTGCCAATTTCCGCCATCAGCGCGGCAAACAGCGGATCTGAGCTATGCCCGCGTACGCAGGCAATGCGTAATGCGTGGATATTGCTACGAATGCGGCCCCGGAGTTCCTCCGTCGCCGCTTCGGTAAAGGTAACCACCAGGATCTCTTCTACCGTGAGCGGCCGTGGAAACGCCGCTGCCTGGCCTAAGCCAAGCAGCAAACGCAGATACAAAGCACCGATAGTGAAGGTCTTCCCTGTCCCTGCCGAGGCTTCGATCAGCCGCTCACCAAACAGCGGCAACGTCAGTGGATCAAGCCGCTGAGGAACGCCTTTCGTCATGGCGTCGCCACTTTACGAGGCAGCGTTTTTTGCAGGGACGAGGCGTTAGGATAGGTCACCCAACCTTCACCCGGCGCAGCAAAGTCGGCTTTCTGCTGGCTGCTGCCACTCACCTGAGACAACAGTGCCAGACCCTGTGGCTTAATCACCGCCTGATGGAAGTAATCCGCCAGTTTGGCAGGCGTTAGAGTCTGCACCTGGGCAATCAGCTTTTCACGGGTATCAAAGGCGAAATTACCGCGAACGAAATCGCTACTGAAAAGGCCCGCTTCTTCACCCAAGGTCTGTGGACGCTGTTGCAG
>NZ_JBKJYW010000232.1:0-2786 GCF_046715635.1 Serratia sp. (in: enterobacteria) | reverse complement strand
AGCTTCGATCAACCGCGCAGAGAAAAATGACGCCAGCGATACCCGCCAAACCCTGGCGCGGTTAGCTAAAGTGCGTGCCGAGCAGGCCAAACTGCTGGGCTTCCCGAACTATGCCGCCTGGAAGTTGCAAAATCAGATGGCGAAAACTCCGGATGCGGCGTTGGCGTTTATGCGTAATATCGTGCCTGCCGCCACGGCCCGGGCAGAGCGCGAAGCCAAAGATATTCAGGCTGTGATCGATCGACAAAACGGTGGTTTTAAGCTGGCCGCCTGGGATTGGCAGTTTTATGCCGAGCAGGTGCGTAAAGAGAAGTACGATCTGGATGAGTCACAGATCAAACCTTACTTTGAGATGAACAACGTGCTGCATAACGGCGTATTCTACGCCGCCAATTTGCTGTACGGCATCAGCTTTAAAGAGCGCAAAGATATCCCGGTTTATCATCCGGACGTGCGGGTATACGAGGTGTTCGATAAAGACGGCCAGTCCCTGGCGCTGTTTTACACCGATTTCTTTAAGCGTGACAACAAGGGCGGCGGCGCCTGGATGAGTAACTTCGTTGAACAGTCCAAACTCAACGGCACTAAGCCGGTGATCTACAACGTCTCCAACTTCACCAAACCCGCTGCGGGCCAACCGGCATTGCTGTCCTATGACGACGTGATCACCATGTTCCACGAGTTTGGCCATGCGCTGCACGGTATGTTTGCCGATCAGCAATACCCGAGCTTGTCTGGCACCAATACCGCCCGCGATTTTGTCGAGTTCCCGTCGCAGTTTAACGAGCACTGGGCCAGCGATCCTAAGGTATTTGCCCACTTTGCCAAGCATTACCAAACGGGTGAAGCGATGCCGCAGGCATTGGTCGATAAAATCAACAAGGCCGACAAATTCAACAAGGGCTACGCCATGACCGAGCTGTTGGCCGCCGCGCTGCTGGATATGCATTGGCACATGCTGGGCGCCGATCAACCACAGCAAGACGTGGACAAGTTCGAAGCCGCATCGCTGCGCCAGGACAAGATCGATCTCAGCTATGTGCCACCGCGCTATCGCTCCAGCTATTTCCAGCACATCTGGGGTAACGGCTATGCCGCTGGTTATTACGCCTATCTGTGGACGGAAATGTTGGCCGATGACGCCTTCCAATGGTTCCGCGATAACGGCGGGTTAACGGCAGAGAATGGCCAGCGCTTCCGCGATCGGGTGTTGTCACAGGGCAACAGCCAGGATCTGGAAAAACTGTACGTCAAGTGGCGTGGGCAGGAGCCGAGCATTGAACCGATGCTGATCAACCGCGGGCTGAAAGATAAGTAACTACCGTTTAACGCTATCCGAGGGCTGGTGACTGCCTTCGGATAGTGGGGCTCGTCATCAGTCTTAAACGTACGCCAAGTACGTTTTTATACTGCCGGTACCGAGTTAATGCCATAAGTGGGGCGGTTTACCCAAGCAAGTTTTAATTTCTACTAATAACCACCTTCCCGAGCATGTTTCCTTGTTCGACAAGAGTATGGGCAATTTTTAAGTTTTCTACATTCAAGGGGTGTAGCTCTTTGGTCAACGTTGACTGCAATACACCCGCATCAACCAGAAAAGCGATTTCAGTAAGAATTTGATGGTGTGCAATCATGTCCTCTGTCTGGTAAAGCGGTCGTGTGAAAACCATTTCCCAGTGGAGTGATACGCTTTTGCCCTTAAGAGGGACAGCATCAAGAAAATCGTGGTCATCAATGATCGCAATTTTTCCTTGTGGTGCAATGATTTCAGCTAAAGCGGAAAAATGCCTATTGGTGTGGGCCAGTGCCGCTATATGCGTTATCGGACTGATATTTAGTGCGGCTACTTCCTTTGCAAGTGGTTGTGAATGATTGACTACATGATGTGCTCCAAGTCTCAAACACCACTCCCGGCTTTCTGCACGTGATGCTGTCGCTATCACCGTCATGTTAGTCAACCGTCGTGCAATCTGAATCAGCATAGAGCCAACGCCACCGGCTCCCCCCACAATCAGCAATATTTCCTTACTTGCTGTTTTCCCAGGAACAATGCCTAAACGGTCGAATAACAATTCCCATGCTGTCAGCGCTGTTAGCGGCAGTGCAGCAGCCTGTGCAAATGATAATGACTTGGGTTTCGGCCCCACTAACCTTTCGTCCACTAAGTGAAGTTCGCAGTTAGCACCTTGTCGCATGAAGGAGCCAGCATAAAAAACGTGATCCCCCGGTTTAAACAGGGTCACGTTGTCTCCTACGGCTTTAACAATGCCTGCTGCATCCCAACCTAGTGTCGTCACAGCGTCCGGCACAGGAACACCTCCAGAGCGGATTTTCGTATCCACGGGATTGACGGAAACGGCCTGAATTGAAACGAGCAGATCGCGAGGTCCCGGGATTGGCGTAGCGGTTTCGACTATACGAAAAGCATCAGCATGGGTAAGTGGTAAGGAATGGCGGTAGATAATCGATTGCATAGAATGTTTTCTATAATTATTGGATGAACTCTATAATCGGGATAACAACGTAAACATACAAGTACGGAAAAAGAACGTACTAAGTTACCAAAAGGGAACTATTGAGATGAAAAATCGACATTATCGTGATATCCCTGGTTGCCCGGTAGAAGTCGCCCTCGATTTAATTGGCGGTCGTTGGAAAGGTGTTGTACTGCACCATTTACTGGAAAACGATTATTTGCGTTTCAACGAACTACATCGTCGTCTTCCTGGTATTAGCCAGCGTTTGCTTACCAAGCAACTGCGCGATCTTGAAGAATCTGGACTTGT
>NZ_JBKJYW010000231.1:0-3171 GCF_046715635.1 Serratia sp. (in: enterobacteria) | reverse complement strand
GACAGTAAGCGGACGGGACGAGCAGGATGGGTAGTGATGTGGGAAGCGTGGTTTAAACTCCAAGACATCGTCGAAGGTTACAAACTGGCGAAATCTCTTGATCAGGAGATCTGATCAAGAGACAGCCCTGTGGGAGAGGGTTGGGGTGAGGGGACATGCGCCCAAGAGATGTCAAAGCGGTGCCGAAGGTTACAAAACTTTGCTTAAAAATGCCTGGGTGCGCGGATTGGTCGGGTTACCGAAGATGTGTTCCGGCGTGCCCTCTTCCTGAATTATCCCCTGATCGATAAACAGCACCCGATCGGCCACTTCGCGGGCGAAGCCCATTTCATGGGTCACCACTACCATCGTCATGCCTTCAAGCGCCAGCGCCTTCATCACCGCCAATACTTCACCGACCAACTCCGGATCCAGCGCCGAGGTAGGCTCATCGAACAGCATGATTTGCGGTTCCATCGCCAATGCGCGGGCGATGGCGACACGCTGTTGCTGCCCGCCAGACAGGCTGCTGGGATAGGCATCGATTTTGTCCAGCAGGCCCACTTTATTGAGCAACACCTCGGCTCGCTCAATGGCCTCGCTGCGGGACAGTTTTTTTACCCCCATTGGCGCCATGATGATGTTTTCCAACACCGTCATATGCGGGAACAGGTTAAAACGTTGGAAAACCATACCCACGCTTTCGCGCATCTTGTTCAGATCGGTCTTCTGGTCGTGAATGGCAAAACCATTGACGTCGATCTCACCGCCAGAGAGTGTCTCCAGCGCGTTGATGCAGCGCAGAAAGGTACTTTTACCGGAACCGGAAGGGCCAATAATGCACACCACTTCTTTTGGCGCGATCTGGCAGGAGATACCGCGCAGCACGTGGGCTTCGCCAAATTGTTTTTGCAGGTTATGTACGCGAATCACTTTTACCGAACCTTTTTTCCATGTGTTGCACCAACAGCGAGAGCAGGAAGGTGATGACCCAATAGACCAGAGAAATGGCCAGGTAGGGCTCCCAATAGGTGGCGTACGCGCCGGAAACGGTACGCGCAGCATAGGCCAGATCCGCCAGACCGATTGCGGAGGCCAGGGACGAATCCTTGACGATGGCGATGGCGTTGTTGCCAAGCGGTGGCAGCATGCGGCGGAAGGCCTGCGGCAGGATCACCTTACGCATGGTTTTGCCGTAGCCCATCCCCAACGAGCGCGAAGCCTCCATTTGGCCACGATCGATCGACTGGATCCCGGCACGGAAGATCTCCGAGACGTAGGCACCGGCGTTCAGCGTGATAGCCACCACGCACGACAGGAAAGCACCATAATCGGAACGCAATGCGCGTGCGAAGTCGACGCTCATCAAACCGTTGCTGACCAGCAGGCCGTCGCGCGGGTTGATAAACAGTGGCACCAGCGCGAAGTGGACCACCATGATTTGCACAAACAGCGGCGTGCCCCGGAAGGCGCTGATATAGATGCGCACCGGCCATTGCACGCAATAGTGCAGGATCGGTTTCCAGATGCCGTGCGGTGCCTGTGCCAGGCGGCCTAAGCCGAGGATTAGCCCCCAAGTGGTGCCCAGGATCACGCAGATGATGGTACATTTGATGGTCATCCAGGCACCCTCCATAAACAGCGGAGCGTATTCCTCAATGATCTCCCAACGGAATGCTGACAAAATAGAATCCTTACGGTGGTAGTGCGAACTTGCAGGTCATTGATGCGTAGGGGCACAGTCAATTGCGCCCCTATTTACAGCCGGTTTATTCTGCTGGCAGCGTAGGGACGTTGCTGTCAAACCAGGTCTGGTAGATTTTGGCATAGGTGCCATCGGCGACGATTTTCTTCAGGCCGCTGTTGATCTTGTTACGCAGCTCATCGTTGCCCTTGGCCACCGCAATGCCGAAATACTGGCGCTCAAACTTGGCATCTGACACCAGTTTGAACTCTTTATCAGGGTGGGTCTTGATGTAAAACTTGGCCACGCCAACGTCACCGACGGCCGCGCCAATGCCATCTTCATACAGCTCTTGCAGCAGCAGCGGGGTATTATCAAAGCGCTTGATGGCGGTGCTGTTTTTACCCAATACGTCGGAAACCACGATGTCGCCGGTGCTGGAGTTAACCACACCCACCTTCAAGGTTTTCAGCGCGTCGATGGAGTCTACTTTAGACTCTTTAGGCACCACGATAGCCTGCTCTGCAGGGAAGTATGGCGTAGAGAAGTCGACCATCTGCTTGCGTTTGTCGGTAATGGTAATGCCGGAAATGATGATGTCGCGATCGCCAGAGTTCAGGGTGGCAAAGATGCCTTCCCACGGCGTATTCACCAGCTTCACCTGGAAACCTTCCGCTTTGGCGACGGCCTTGATCACATCGATATCAAAACCTTCCAGCTCTTTTTTGCTGTTTTCGAATTCGAACGGGCGATAGGTACCGCCGGAGCCGACAACATACGTCGGTTCTGCGGCAAAGGAAGCAGCGGAAAAAGTGGCCGCCAAGCAGGCACTGATCAGCACTAAACGTTTTAACATGAGCATTCCCCGAATAAGTTGAGTCGTTAAGTAAAGGTTATACATTGGATTTATTTATGCACTTTAGTTGCATAAAAATAAACTTACATGAATAAAAACACAACCCCTACCTGAAGATGAAAATACTAACAGTGTTAAATATGAATAATTATTTAAAAGTCGGCGTAAATGTCGGTGAAAATGCCCTCAGCCCAGTTATTTTTACTGCATACTGAGGTGGGGTGGCGATGTGTGCACGATGTGGACGACGATGTATGCATGATCTGGATGTCGATGTGTACACATTTTAGGGGCGGCCGCATGCTGCGCCCGCCTGGATTTAATGCCGCTTTCAGGCGACAATCGGGCGCTAAACTCAGGAAATTCTTATTACGCCCGATGGGCGCAGGTGAAAAGCCATTGCTGCTGTGGAGTCAAACGGCAAGTTGTGGGATGATTAAGCGCTTTTTTTAGGGGGCGGAGATGGGAAAACTAACGCTGCTTTTGTTGGCGCTGCTTGGCTGGTTACAGTATTCGCTGTGGCTAGGGAAGAATGGTATTCACGATTATGTACGGGTCAATGAGGACGTTGTGGCTCAGCAGAGCAACAATGCCAAACTGAAAGCGCGTAACGATCAGCTGTTTGCCGAAATCGACGACCTGAACGGCGGTC
>NZ_JBKJYW010000230.1:0-3560 GCF_046715635.1 Serratia sp. (in: enterobacteria) | reverse complement strand
GGAAAGCAGCGTGATGCCGTGGAACAGGCTATCGCCCAAGACGGCGGGCTGTTCGTCGAGAGCCTGGTACTTGCGCAAGCCTTTTTGCAACACCTCACGCTGGCGGGACAGGTAGGCGGCAAAGTCTCCGTCGGGGCGCAATTGGTCACGGGAGATGTTCAAGGATGGACCGTTGCTGGTCATCAAGATATTGACAGTTTGCTCACGACAACCATCTGGTAGGGCAATACTACCTTCAGTAAAGACACAACGTGGTTCTGAAACCTGAAACATTCCCGTACTCCATGCAAAATCCTTATCAATGGCATGTAGGTTTATCATACTGCTTATAGATAAGCGACGGCAGACAAAGCGAAACTAGCAAAAAAATAATATCGTTCACATCAAATTCGCTTACATATTGATGTCGGCATGATTTCTGATGTTTTGTTATTTGAATCCTGAATGATTCAGGTGCTAGAAGAGTGAGATATCAGATCATGCTTTCAAAGTATCGAGGTAGTCAGCCCATTTTTGCAGCCAGATCTTACACTCATCCTCGTAGCGGTGGAGATCATAGGTGCCTTCGATACCCTTGCGGGAATGACCTAAAACTGCCTCTGCGACTTCACTGGGGCATTTAAGACGAGCCAAGCCTGTACGTACAGTTCGGCGTAGGTCGTGTGGCGTCCAGTGGGGGATATCAAGCATTTTTCCCTTTTTACGCAACTTGCTAGCAAAAAGGGTCAGCGAAGACTGCTGAACGGGTTCATGGCTTATTCGTGAAGGAAATACGAATTGCTCTTTCTCCGTGTAGAGCGATTGGAGGAACTGAGTTGCTTGGAGCGATAACTGCACATGGCGCTCAATCCCGCTTTTGGTTTCCCGCAAGTGAACCGTGCCCTTATCAAGATTAACGTCCTCCCAAGCCATATTGCATATTTCCCCGGTGCGACACCCTGTCCATATCGTCAACCGTAAAATATTTTTAGCATTTGCTGGATAAGCCGAGTGAGGCAACCAGTTGAGCATCTGTATCAATTCATTATCTGACAGAACACGCTTACCGGGTGTGGAGTTGAGTCTCATTTTTGTCTGAGCAAGGCTCGCTTTCGCCAACAACGCCGGATTAGCAAAATTCTCGTCTAATCTCCCAAGTCCGAGAGCAAACTCGTAAGCGGCACAAAGCTCACGCAATACGTTACCAGCCAATGTGTTTGCCCCACGATCAACAACCATCATCACGAGATCAATAACATCTTTTCGGGTAACATCCTGAGCCGCACGATCACCGATTTTATCCATAACATCACAAGTCATCATACGTCGGCATATGTATTGTCCCCCAACCTTCCGTGCTCCTCGAATAATCTTGCCGTCTTTCCCTTTGCGATCTTCAATGCGTTGAGTGAGGTACAGTTCTACCAAGTCTCGGACAGTAAAGAGCGTTTGCTGTTTTACTAACTCAGCCTGCTGTTTTTGTTGTTTTTCAGCTTTCCGCTCACTCGCAGGGCATCGACCTTCATTTTTTACCTGCTTGAGAGTTTTCAGTTCAACGCGAGCCTGCGCCAGAGAGATATTGGGGAAGTGACCGATCTTAGCTTGGACTAGTTTGTTAGTAAGGGGACTGGTGTATCGGTAGAAGAAAGTTTTCAGTCCGGTAGCGCCACAAGTGATCCGTAATGCTCGATTTTCGCCTGTGTCAGCTTTGTCTTTGTCACCGGGTTTCATGGCTTCAATAGCTTTGGTTGACAGTGGTTTTTTCTCTAGTTTTTCCACCTGGTTAGCTCCATGAGTGTCACTGTTACATGACACTCATTATACCATAGGCAAACTAGCAAGCTACATTTTGACCTACAATAAAATGTAGGATTAAGTGGTTTTTAGTGAGATCTAATGGGACAACAAGAAATCATGAAATTCATAAAAATCACTTTAAAATCAACTTAGTGAAGTTAAAATCCTGTTGATTCCATTACGGAAAAATGGGTTGACTACAATAATTAGCCATTATTCCATCCTCTCAAACATCAAATCCCAAACGCCATGTCCCAGACGCTGGCCACGTAATTCAAATTTTGTCAGCGGACGCGAGTCCGGACGCGGTACGTAATCATTGCTCTCGGAGAGATTACGGTAGCCTGCGCTGCTGCTCATGACTTCCAGCATGTGTTCCGCATAGGGTTGCCAGTCGGTGGCCATATGGAATACGCCACCGACTTTTAATTTGCGCTGCACCAGCTCAACAAACGGCGTCTGTACGATGCGGCGTTTGTTGTGGCGTGCCTTGTGCCACGGATCCGGGAAGAACAGCTGCACCATATCCAGTGAAGCGTCCGGGATCATATTCTGCAAGACTTCTACCGCATCGTGGCACATCACCCGCAGGTTGGCCAACTCCGCCTCATGGGCATCGGCCAGGCAGGCACCCACGCCCGGCGAATGGACCTCGATCCCCAGGAAGTTCTGCTGCGGGTTGTTGCCCGCCATGGTGACCAGCGAAGCCCCCATGCCAAAACCAATCTCCAGCACGGTTGGCGCTTCACGGCCAAACAGCGCGGCGATATCGACAGGTTCAGCCTGATATTCCACGCCCATCACCGGCCAATAGTTGTCCAGCGCCTGCTGCTGGCCTTTGGTCAACCGCCCCTGGCGGCGAACAAAACTGCGGATACGGCGCATCGCGCGGCCGTTCTCATCAAATTCTGGGGAGATGACGTCATTAATCATAGTGCTTTCTGTCTATTTGGCTGCCAATTAGGGGAACGCGCATTATGCAAAGATACCTTGCTTTAGCAAGCGTTCATCATCATACCAGATGTGCATCTCCGGAAAGTTCCGGTTTACAGCACCATCACTCTATGCTGCAATCGCGCATCATTATTTATCTGCCGGATAGCGAATTCGCTCATGATGCAAGCACAACAGTTCTCGCACGTAGTGCTTGACTGGTACCAACGCTATGGCCGCAAAACGCTGCCGTGGCAACTCGATAAAACGCCTTATCAAGTATGGCTCTCTGAGGTGATGCTGCAACAAACTCAGGTTGCCACCGTTATTCCTTATTTTCAGCGCTTTATGGCACGCTTTCCGAACGTGCGCGCCTTGGCCGAAGCGCCGCAGGATGAAGTCCTGCATCTGTGGACCGGGCTTGGCTATTATGCCCGAGCCAGAAACCTGCATAAAGCGGCGCAGACCATTGTCGCACAGCACGGCGGTGAGTTCCCGACAACCTTTGAAGAAATTGTCGCTCTGCCTGGCGTAGGCCGTTCAACTGCCGGTGCCATTCTCTCTCTGTCCCAGGGGCAGCACTATCCAATCCTCGACGGTAACGTCAAGCGCGTACTGGCCCGTTGCTATGCCATAGCTGGCTGGCCGGGCAAAAAAGAGGTGGAAAATCGCCTGTGGGAAATCAGCGAAGAGGTCACTCCAGCAAAAGGGGTTGGACAGTTCAATCAGGCGATGATGGATCTGGGAGCGATGGTCTGCACCCGTAGCAAACCCAAATGTGAGTTATGCCCGCTCAATATCGGCTGCATTGCCAACGGCAACAGCAGTTGGGCCAACTATCCAGGCAAAAA
>NZ_JBKJYW010000229.1:0-8507 GCF_046715635.1 Serratia sp. (in: enterobacteria) | reverse complement strand
TCACCGACGCCATGCTGCTGGCAACGCTGTTGCAGGCGCTGTTCGCTCGCGGTATTACGCTGGTGGCTACCTCTAACATTATTCCGGACAACCTGTATCGCAACGGGCTGCAACGCGCACGTTTCCTGCCGGCGATCGAGTTGATCAACGAGTATTGCGACGTGATGAATGTGGATGCAGGCATCGATTACCGGTTGCGTACCCTGACGCAGGCCCACCTGTATCTGACCCCGCTGAATCAGCAAACGCAGGACACGATGGATCACATCTTCCTCAAGCTGGCGGGTCACGCCGGGGAAGAGGCTCCGGTGCTGCAAATCAATCACCGGCCAATGCCTACCTTGCGTGCTGTGGAAGGGGTATTGGCGATCGATTTTCATACCCTATGTGAAGAGCCGCGTAGCCAACTGGATTACATCGCGTTGTCACGCCTCTATCACAGCGTAATGCTGTATAATGTCCGCATTATGGGGCCGCTGAAGGAAAACACCGCCCGGCGTTTCCTGGCGCTGGTGGACGAATTCTACGAGCGCCACGTCAAACTGGTGATCGCCGCCGAAGCCTCGATGTTCGAGATCTACCAGGGTGAACAGCTGAAGTTCGAGTTTCAGCGTTGCCTGTCCCGCCTGCAAGAGATGCAGAGCGAGGAGTATCTGAAGCTGCCCCATCTGCCGTAAACGGCGTTCGGGCCTGGCTTCCAGGCCCATTTTAGCCCCCGATTATCGTCGCCAAACTGGCCCCCTGCGCTAAATCCGTTTTCCCGGTAAAAACAGGTCGACCTTTGTGAGCGACTTCTCTATAATCTTGCGACCCCACGTTACAACAAAGTTTTTTTCCCAAAACTTTGTATAGTGCCGGCAATGGCTATTCGAAGGGGTAGGTTTGCTGGACTTGATGGTCGTGTGAGCCTCAACTGTTTTCGAGCGTTGGGTGAACACCTACGTGTAACTAAATTATTGGGTAAGCTTTCTAATGAAAACTTTTACAGCTAAACCAGAAACCGTAAAACGTGACTGGTATGTTGTTGATGCAGACGGTAAAACTTTAGGCCGTCTCGCTACTGAACTGGCTCGTCGTCTGCGCGGCAAGCATAAAGCGGAATACACCCCGCACGTTGATACCGGTGACTACATCATCGTTCTGAACGCAGAAAAAGTTGCTGTAACCGGCAACAAGCGTACAGACAAGGTGTATTACCACCACACCGGCCACATCGGTGGTATCAAGCAAGCGACCTTTGAAGAGATGATTGCCCGCCGTCCTGAGCGCGTGATTGAAATCGCGGTTAAAGGCATGCTGCCAAAGGGTCCGTTGGGTCGTGCAATGTTCCGTAAACTGAAAGTTTACGCGGGCACCGAGCACACTCACGCGGCACAGCAACCGCAAGTTCTTGACATCTAATCGGGATTATAGGCAATGGCTGAAAATCAATACTACGGCACTGGTCGCCGCAAAAGCTCCGCCGCTCGCGTTTTTATCAAGCCGGGCAGTGGTAACATCGTTATTAACCAGCGCAGCCTGGAACAGTACTTCGGTCGCGAAACTGCCCGCATGGTAGTTCGTCAACCGCTGGAACTGACCGACATGGTTGGCAAATTCGATTTGTACATCACCGTTAAAGGTGGTGGCATCTCTGGTCAAGCTGGCGCTATCCGTCACGGTATCACCCGTGCACTGATGGAGTACGACGAGACTCTGCGTGGTGAATTGCGTAAAGCTGGCTTCGTCACTCGTGACGCGCGTAAAGTTGAGCGTAAGAAAGTCGGTCTGCGTAAAGCACGTCGCCGTCCGCAGTTCTCCAAGCGTTAATTTTTTCTGCTTCGGCAGGACGATTTACGCGAAAAACCCGCCTCTCCGGCGGGTTTTTTTATGCCTGTAATTAGATTAAACCTCATTTAAATCAGTGGGATAGGTGATAAATCAACGCATAACCCCCACAAAACAGTCAAAATCTGGTAAACTATCATCCACTTTTGCGCCTGTTCGCCGTGCAGTGCTGTCAGTCTACCTCCGAGGCCGTTTTCCAGACCTAAGGTTTATCTGTGAGCTGCGGGCTTGCGGTCACGATTATTCAGGATAGCAGCCTGAGATACCCAATCAATTTCACGTCGCAGCCAGGCGGCAACAACGCAATGGCTCGTGGAGTGATGGGTATTTTGGCTATTCGCCGTATTTTCTAGATAACTTGGAGGTTTTCATGGCTGTCGCTGCCAACAAACGTTCGGTAATGACGCTGTTCTCTGGCCCGACCGACATCTTTAGCCATCAAGTACGTATCGTACTGGCGGAAAAGGGCGTCAGCGTCGAGATCGAGCAGGTAGAACCCGATAATCTGCCGCAGGATCTGATCGACCTCAACCCATACCAAACGGTACCGACGCTGGTCGATCGCGAGCTGACGCTGTATGAATCCCGCATCATCATGGAATACCTTGATGAGCGTTTCCCTCATCCGCCATTGATGCCGGTGTATCCGGTTGCGCGTGGTGAAAGCCGTCTGATGATGCTGCGTATCGAGAGAAACTGGTATACGCTGATGTACAAAATCGAGCAGAGCAACGGCCAGGAAGCTGAATCAGCACGCCGTCAACTGCGCGAAGAGCTGCTGGCGATTGCGCCAATCTTCGGTCAGACCCCGTATTTCATGAGCGAAGAGTTCAGCCTGGTAGACTGCTACCTGGCCCCGCTGCTGTGGCGTTTGCCGCAACTGGGTATCGAACTGAGCGGTGCCGGCTCTAAAGAGCTGAAAGGTTACATGACCCGCGTCTTCGAGCGTGATGCATTCCTGGCCTCTTTAACCGAAGCTGAGCGCGAAATGCGCCTGCAGACTCGGGGCTAAGCATCATGGATATGTCTCAGATGACCCCGCGCCGTCCTTATCTTTTGCGGGCATTCTATGACTGGCTGTTGGATAACCAACTGACTCCGCATCTGGTCGTGGACGTAATGCGCCCAGACGTGCAGGTTCCGATGGAGTTTGCACGCGATGGTCAGATTGTGCTGAACATTGCTCCGCGTGCCGTAGGCAACCTGCAACTGGGTGACGACGAAGTCACCTTCAACGCGCGCTTTGGTGGCGTACCTCGTCAGGTGCTGGTGCCAATGGCGGCCGTGCTGGCGATTTATGCGCGGGAGAACGGGGCAGGTACCCTGTTTGAACCGGAAGCCAAGTACGAAGATGAAGGGGCTTTCGAAGGGCTGGAAGAGGTGTCTAGCCCAATGGGTAGCCTGATGTCAGTGGTTGATAGCGATCGTCAGGATAGTTTGGAAGACGATAACGGCCCTGATGATGAGCCGCCACAGCCGCCACGCGGTGGTGGACGTCCGGCGTTGCGTGTCGTGAAGTAAGCTACGGCAGGCAGGGAAAAAGGTGCAACTCAGGTTGCGCCTTTTTTATTGCCTGTAGATCGGGGGTGGGGGGGATATCTAGGCTGCTGAGTCGTGGTTTCCCCTCACCCCAACCCTCTCCCAAAGGGCGAGGGGGCTGGCCGGAGCGCTTGGTTGGCCCGTGCGGCTTCGGGCAGCGGGGAGTAAGAATACTGCGAACTCGTTCTGCAAAGGGCAAGGGGGGGGATTCGGTAGTGTGATCAGGTACGGAGGCTTGTTTGTAGCCTGTTTTGTTACTCGGTGTTGAAGTTTGATGCAGGAGTCAAATCGTGGCACATTCGGTTCCCTCTCCCTGTGGGAGAGGGCTAGGGTGAGGGGGCATCACCTGAAGCATGATGCCACCTCTTGCCCTCAACCGATGTAAATCATACTTCCAGATAGCACATGATGCCTTCGGCAGCCTTGCGCCCTTCGGCAATCGCGGTAACCACCAGATCGGAACCGCGAACCGCATCGCCACCGGCGAAGATCTTCGGGTTACTGGTTTGGAAGGCATTATCGACCGATTCCGGTGCCACGATGCGGCCCTGTTTGTCCAACTGCACATCGTGCGCGGCCAACCAGTCCATCTGGTGCGGGCGGAAGCCAAAGGCCATCACTACCGCATCGGCGTCGATCACGTGCTCGGAGCCAGGCACCTGCTCGGCAACCTGGCGGCCATTGGCATCGGGGGCACCCAACTGAGTGCGCACCATCTTGACGCCAGCGACGCGCCCCGCGCCGTTAAGCTCAATACTCAGCGGTTGCAGGTTGAACTGAAACTCGACCCCTTCTTCGCGCGCATTCTTCACTTCGCGTTTGGAACCTGGCATGTTCGCTTCATCCCGGCGATAGGCACAGATAACCTGAGTCGCGCCTTGACGAATAGAGGTACGCACGCAGTCCATTGCGGTGTCACCGCCGCCCAGCACCACCACACGCTTGCCTTCCATACTGACATACGGCTCGTGCTGTTCTGGCTGATAGCCCATCAGCTGTTTGGTGTTGGCGATCAGGAACGGCAGCGCATCGTACACGCCCGGTGCCTCTTCGTTCTCCAATCCACCACGCATCGATTGATAGGTACCGACGCCAAGGAACACCGCATCGTATTCGCTCAACAGTGCATCCATGGTGATGTCTTTACCGACTTCGGTATTGAGCTGGAACTCGATACCCATCTCGCTGAAGATGCCGCGGCGCTTGACCATCACCTCTTTTTCCAGCTTAAAGGCCGGGATACCGAAGGTCAGCAGGCCACCGATCTCTGGATGACGATCGTAAACCACCGCTTTCACGCCGTTACGGGTCAATACGTCGGCACAGGCCAGGCCAGCCGGGCCTGCGCCAATAACGGCCACCCGTTTACCGGTTGGGTGCACGTGGGACATATCCGGCTTCCAGCCCATCTCGATCGCTTTATCGCTGATGTAACGCTCGATATTGCCGATGGTCACGGCACCAAACTCGTCGTTCAGTGTGCAGGAACCTTCGCACAGGCGATCTTGCGGACAAACGCGGCCACACACTTCCGGCAGGCTGTTGGTCTGGTGTGCCAGATCCGCTGCCTCCATGATGCGGCCTTCGTTCGCCAGCTTCAGCCAGTTCGGAATATAGTTGTGAACCGGGCATTTCCATTCGCAATAGGGGTTGCCGCAGGACAGGCAACGGTCGGCCTGTGATTTCGCCTGGGTTGCCGAAAAGGGTTCATAGATCTCTACAAACTCAATTTTGCGGATCTTCAGCGGTTTCTTTGGCGGATCAACGCGCTGCAGGTCGATAAATTGATAAACGTTCTGACTCACTCAATGACCCCTTACTGCGCCTGAACCCGCAGCTCGGCTGCGGAACGACTACGGTGACCCAACAATGCTTTGACATCACTGGACTTCGGCTTGACCAGCGCAAACTTCGGCGCCCATACCGGCCAGTTAGCCAAGATCTCTTCTGCCCGTGATGAACCGGTCAGTTGCACATGCTCGGTGATCAAACCGCGCAGGTGCTCTTCATGGATCGCCAGTTGATCGACGTCCAGCACTTCCACCAGCTCCGGGTTGACGCGTTTGCGGAACTCGCCGTCTTCATCCAGTACATAGGCGAAGCCGCCGGTCATGCCCGCACCAAAGTTGATGCCGGTCTTGCCCAATACGCAGACGATGCCACCGGTCATGTATTCACAACCGTTATCGCCAATGCCTTCAACCACGGTAATTGCCCCGGAGTTACGCACGGCGAAACGCTCCCCGGCACGGCCTGCGGCGAACAGCTTGCCACCGGTTGCGCCGTACAGGCAGGTGTTGCCGATGATGCTGGCCTCGTGGCTGCGGAAGGCAGAGCCCACCGGAGGACGCACGGCGATACGGCCACCGGCCATCCCTTTACCGACGTAGTCGTTGGCATCGCCGGTCAGGGTCAGCTCAACGCCGCCGGCATTCCACACGCCGAAGCTCTGGCCTGCGGTACCGGAGAAATGCGCCTTGATCGGATCGGCTGCCATCCCTTGGTCGCCATGCAGTGTGGCAATAGCCCCTGACAAGGTCGCGCCGACGGAACGATCGGTGTTACGAATATCGAAATAGAAGGTCTTGCTGTGCTTGGCCTCGATATACGGTTGCGCCTGTGCCATCAGATCCTTGTTCAGCACGCCCTGATCGAACGGCGGGTTGCTGCTTTCGGTGCAATGCAGGGCTTTGCCCGCATGTGGCGTGGCGGTTTTCAGCAACGGCGACAGATCCAGCTTGTTCTGCTTGGCGGAGATCCCATCGAGCTCGGTCAGGAACTCGGTGCGGCCAATCAAATCGACCAGTTGGCTGACGCCCAGTGTAGCCATGATCTCGCGGGTTTCCCGAGCGATAAACTGGAAGTAGTTGGTCACGCGCTCTGGCAGGCCGTGATAGTGATCGCGGCGCAGTTTTTCATCTTGAGTTGCCACGCCGGTCGCGCAGTTGTTCAAGTGGCAGATACGTAGGTATTTACAGCCTAGTGCCACCATCGGGCCGGTGCCGAAGCCGAAGCTCTCTGCACCCAGAATGGCAGCCTTAACAATGTCGACGCCGGTTTTCAGGCCACCATCCACCTGTAGGCGGATCTTGTGGCGCAGGCCGTTGGCCACCAGTGCCTGCTGGGTTTCCACCAGGCCAAGCTCCCATGGGCAGCCAGCATATTTAACTGAAGATAACGGGCTTGCCCCGGTGCCGCCGTCGTAACCGGCAATGGTGATCAGATCGGCATAGGCTTTCGCTACGCCAGTGGCAATGGTGCCCACGCCTGGCTCGGAAACCAGCTTCACCGAAATCATCGCCTTCGGGTTAACCTGTTTCAGATCGAAAATCAGCTGTGCCAAATCTTCAATCGAATAGATATCGTGATGCGGCGGAGGCGAGATCAGGGTAACGCCCGGCACCGAATAACGCAGTTTGGCGATATACGGCGTGACCTTATCGCCAGGCAACTGACCGCCTTCACCCGGTTTGGCTCCTTGGGCGACCTTAATCTGGATCACGTCGGCGTTCATCAGATAGGCTGGCGTCACGCCGAAGCGGCCAGAGGCCACCTGCTTGATACGGGAAACCTTGTTGGTGCCGTAGCGCGCCGGATCTTCACCGCCTTCACCGGAGTTGGAGAAACCGCCCAGGCTGTTCATGGCAATCGCCAGCGATTCATGGGCTTCTGGGCTGAGTGCCCCGATGGACATGGCAGCGGTATCGAAGCGTTTGAACAGCGACTCGGCTGGTTCAACCTGATCGACCGGGATCGGCGCGCCTTTCGGAGTGATCGCCAGCAGATCGCGCAGTGTGGCAATCGGGCGCTCGTTGACCAGCTTGGCATAAGCCTGGTAATCGCTGTACTCACCGCTGTGCACCGCTTTTTGCAGCGAGTTCACCACGTCTGGGTTATACGCATGGTATTCGCCATTGTGCACGAACTTCAGCAGGCCACCTTGATCCAGCGGCTTGCGTTTCAGCCAGGCGCGTTTGGACAGGTTTTGCAGATCCTGCTGGAAGTCGCTGAAGCTGGCACCGCCGATGCGGCTGACCACGCCCTGGAAGCAGAGATCGGATAGGTCACGGTGCAGGCCGACGGCTTCAAACAGTTTGGAACAGCGGTAAGAGGCGATAGTCGAGATGCCCATTTTGGACATGATCTTGTACAGCCCTTTATTGATGCCGTTACGGTAGTTGAGCATCACGTCGCGGTATTTCTTGTCGATCGCCTGGCTGTCGACCAGCTTGGCCAGCGTTTCGTAGGCCAGATACGGGTAGACAGCGGTAGCACCAAAGCCCAACAGCACGGCGAAGTGATGCGGGTCGCGGGCGCTGGCGGTTTCAACGATGATGTTGGCATCGCAGCGCAGGTTCTTGTCCACCAGGCGGGTCTGGATTGCCCCCACCGCCATTGGCGCAGGGACCGGCAGACGCTGGTTGCTGATGGCACGGTCGGAGAGTACCAGCAGCACTGCGCCGTCACGGACTTTACGCTCCGCTTCGTTGCACAGGGCGTGGATGGTCTGTTCCAGATCCTGCTCCGCCGGATCGAAGGTCAGATCGAGGGTGTCGGCACGATAATATTCGCCTTCCAGCGTAGTGAGCTGCTTGAAGTCTGAATACAGCAGGATCGGCGATTTGAAGCTCAGGCGGTGAGCCTGGCCTTCGGCTTCGCAGAACACGTTCATCTCACGGCCAATGCTGGTGGCCAGAGACATCACGTGGGCTTCACGCAGCGGATCGATCGGCGGGTTGGTGACCTGCGCGAACTGCTGGCGGAAGTAGTCATAAATAATGCGTGGACGGCTGGAAAGCACGGCGAACGGGGTGTCGTCACCCATCGAACCGGTGGCTTCCTGGCCGATCTCGCCCAGTACGCGGATCACCTGGTCCAGCTCTTCGCTGCTGTAGCCGAACTGCTTCTGGAAGGTTTCCAGCGTGGCGTCATCCAGCTCACGGCTGCCCACCTGATCTTCCGGCAGGTCTTCGAACGGCACCAGACGCTTAACGTTCTTCTCCATCCACTCTTTATACGGGTGGCGACTTTTCAGATCGTTGTCGGTTTCGGCTGAGTGCAGGATCTTGCCGCTGCGGGTGTCGATCACCATCAGTTCGCCAGGGCCGACGCGGCCTTTTTCAATGACCTCATCCGGTTGG
>NZ_JBKJYW010000228.1:0-7183 GCF_046715635.1 Serratia sp. (in: enterobacteria) | reverse complement strand
CCCCCGACTTCCCACGACCAGTTTTCCGTGCGCTGGCGATAGTTCACCGGCACCGCCAGCGAAACATATTGCTGCGGGCTGTAATAGCCCCCCTGCCCAAGGGAGTAACCGCTCAAGTCCTTCTGATAGTGCCAGAGCATGGTGCTCAGCCCAACGGTGGCACGGCGGTTATCTTCGTTAATCACCTTATAGTAATAGCCGGCCATCAATCGCTGGCGCTGGTTATCCTCGACATTCTGGCCGGTAAGCTGGTGGGCACTGAGATCGGCCCACACGCCGTTGGCTTCACCGCGATCGTAGCTGGCGCTCAGGTTGATACCGGTAGCTCGCACGCCGCCCCAGGTAGTGCCGGTATTCGGATCGCGAGTCCCGCCGAAGGCCAACAACGAACTGGTAATCGGCCGCCGCGAGGCGCCCAGCGTCCAACCGATGTGGTTCCAGTCACCGCTATAGGCCACGCCGCCGACCCAGTCCACCACCTCAAATCCCATCGGGGTGGTACCGATATCGGTTTGCCAATGGTCGTTGGCCCAACCGGCCGCCACGCTGGTGCCGGTGGTTTTTTGCCGTTCGTCACCGCGGCAACCCTGCGTGTTACAGGTGCCAAAGGTTTCGAAGTACTTGCCGTTATTATCGGTCGAGAAGCTGCCCGCGTTCAGTTGGACGGTGTCGGTACGCAAGAACGCCCGGCCGTCATACAGCGGCATATCCACCTGCAACATGGTGTCATGCGCCTGATAATCCGAAATGCCACCGGTACCGCTTGAGCGCCAGTAGTCGCTCCCGAGCGTGACCCTGACGTCCTGTTGGCGGTAAAGATCGGCGGCATCGGAGCGAATGCCGCGTTTTAGCCAGTCATCCGTCGCGCTATTGCGGGTCAGACGGGTGTAACCGTCGTTATCCTCGGGCACCGTTGGCGCAATGCCGCTGGCCACCATCGCCTGACGATAATCCTGCTGCGCCGGTTGAGATTGCAGCTGTGTTTGCTCCAGCCTGGCGGCATCCCGATACACCAAGGCTTTAGCCTGCCCCGGCGGCTCTTGCTGGGCGGCCACTTTTAACTGTTTGAAGATATCGGTCGCTTTCTGCGGTTCGCCTACCGCCGTCCAGGCATTGGCCACCCGGCGCTGGCTGTTGATCGACTCGTCCGGTTGCGCTGGTGCCGTTTGCAGCCGTTGGCGGGCCTCACTCAGCTGACCTTGCGCCACATAGGCTTCAATCTCCCCCAAACGCGCATCCGGATTATTCGGCTCACGCGCACGCACCCGCTGATAATCCGCCAGCGCCTCGTCATACGCTCCCCGCTCCAGCGCCCAGTCTGCCAAGGTCAGATCGATGCGCGTTGCGGGGGGCTGCTGGCGCAGATAGGCGATTGCTGCGGGTTCATCACCAGCAGTTCGGAGCCGTTCGGCATTCCCGAGCGTGGCCTGCATCTGCAAGCGCTGGGCCATTTCACGCATCCCGTCGTTCCACTGCGCTTTGGGCAAGGTATTCAACTGGGCCAACGCCTGGTTGTCACGATCGCTGCCAGCCAGGTACAGCGCATAGGCGTAAACGTGCTGCGGATCGTCAGACTGCTTCGCGGCCAGTTGACGCATTAGCTCGTCGGCCTGCTGCGGTTGCCCGGCTTGACGCAGCGTTTGCGCATAGTGATAGGTCAGCCAGACGTCATCAGGATCCTTCTGGTGTGCCTGTCGGTACTTTTCCGCCGCCTCTGGCCACTGCTGGCGCTCGGCCAGTTCTTCGGCCTGCTGTTTGAGCATGTCCAGTTGCAGCCCGTCGAGGGTGCTGCGCAGCTTGTTCTGCTGCCCGCGAGGCAGGCTATTGAGATAGGCCAGCGCTTTTTGTGGCGACTGCCGCTGGTAGATATTCACCAAGCCCCGCACCGCACTGCCGCTGCCCGGATCCAGGCGCAGAGCCTGCTGATAATAACGCTCGGCGGTAACATCATCTTTGCGGGCCACGGCAACGTCGCCCAGGCCGATCAACGCATCGCTGTCGCCGTTATCAATCTGCCGTGCCTGCTGGTATTTTTGCTGGGCCAACTGCAGGTTATTGGCCTTTAACGCCTTATCGCCCGCATCGATCGCCAGCCAGTATTGAGTGGTTTTGATCAAGCTCTGCCACTTGCTGCCGTCGTAGTTATCCTTGTCCGCCTTCTGCGCTTGCTGGAACAGGCTCAGCGCCTGCTGCCGGTTACCGGCACGGGAATAGGCCAGGCCAAGCGCACCAAGCACTTCGGCATCATTAGGTGCACTCGATAGCGCTTTTTTCAGTTCCGGGATCGCCGCACGGCTGCCGCCGTTATCCACCTGCGCCAGCCCGGTCATACGCGCGCGATAGGCCGGATCGGCCAACAGCGTCTGCTGGCGCGCCAGCTCCTGTTGCGCGCTCAACGCCTGTTCACCGCTCTCAAACACGCCAAGGAAGCGGTTCAACGCCGCCACGCTCTGCGGGCTGACCGGTAGCGCTTTGACCTGTTCCAACCACAAATCCGCCGCAGAACCGCGGCCTGCGGGATCGGCTGCCACTTGCTGTAACAGCTCATAGGCCTGAGCGTCGCGATCCTGGCTGAACAGCATCCGCGCCAGCGCCATGCGCAGGATAACGTTACCGGGATATTGCCGATCCAGCGCCTGTAGTTGCTGTATCGCAGCCGGTTCCTGGCCGGGTAGCCTGGCCACCAGACGCCAATACTCCACCGCCAGATCGAGCGTTGGCAGATTACCGTGGAACAGCTCGTCGTACTGGGCTTTGGCCT
The DNA here is from genome assembly GCF_046715635.1 of Serratia sp. (in: enterobacteria). GTDB lineage: Bacteria > Pseudomonadota > Gammaproteobacteria > Enterobacterales > Enterobacteriaceae > Chania. Next base: position 4,422 of record NZ_JBKJYW010000228.1, on the reverse strand, counting down.
CCGGCAAGCGCCCTGCGGCCGCCATCAGGCGTGCCTGTTGCAGCTTCTGGCGGGTTTCCGGCTGGGTCAGCAGCATGTTCATTTCTGCCTGGCGGAACACCGGCGATTGCGGTGCCACCCCCTTCAGCTTATCCAGCTGTTGCTGCGCCAAAACCTGATTACCCTGCCGCAGAGCCAGGCGCATACGCGCCGCTATCACGTCAGGGTTATTCGGATCCATCAGCTCAAGGCGATACAGCGATTGACGTACCAGCTCATCTTTGTTGCTGGCTTCACCGATACGCACCTGCTCCAGCAGCCATTGCTCTGGGGCAACGCTCTCGGCACTCTGCGCCTGCGGCAACAGAGCCAGGCTTAAAGGGAACAGGCTTAGCCAGCCTAGTGTGAAGTTGCGCATTGGCTACCCCAGGCGGGTTGAAGTTCACCCTGACGATTGAAACGATAGCGTTGCTGATCCCATCCCTGGCCGAACAGCAGCAAGGAGGCGCTGAAATAGGCATCACTACCCAGAGGGTTATCCTGAATACGTTGGCGTTGCACCGCCAGGGCATCGGGTTGTGCAGCCAGCAGCGGCAACAGCGCGGCGGAGAAACCTACCGGGCCAGTACCGTTGGTTTTCCCGCTGGCGGTATCGACCTTCTCCGGCACCGCGCCAAGCTGAGCCGTGAGGCGCACCATCGGTTGTAACTGCTTCACCAGCACCACTTTATGGGGATCGTCGTCCGCCAACATTCCGGCCCAGAGATAGACGCGGATGGCGTCATAGCTGCCGACATTGGGTTTGACGGGATCGGGCTGCCAGCCTTTACCCGATTGCCACTCGGCCCAGTCGGGTGAAAATCCTTGCGGAGCCGTTTCCAGCAGCAACCGCTGGCCGGTTTTCTGCATCGCTCGCCACGGCCCGTTCAATTGAGCAAAGCGGGCCAGCAACTGCGGCGGTAAATAGCTGGGGTTCAAGCGCCAGCGATCCTCGGCCACAAAACCCATCTTGCCCGGCAGCAGCATCAGCCCCAAACCGGGGATATTCGCCACTTCTTCACGGCCAATCCGTTGCAACAACAGCGTGCCCAATGTTTGATAGCGGCGGCTTTGCCACAGCCGCCCCGCCTCCAGCAGGTTATACGCGATCCACAGATCCGCATCGGCAGCCGAGTTGCTGTCCAGCACCTTCCAGGCCTTGTTATCATCCTGCCCCCACAGCCAGGCGGGCAGATGGGCGCTCAGGTCACCAGAGGCGAGATTGTTTTCCGTCCACGCCACCAGCTTATCGAAGGCAGGCCGATCGTTGGCCACCAGCGCGAAGAACATCCCATAGCTCTGCCCTTCGGACGTGGTGATGCGCTTCGGACTGCTGGGATCGATCACCCGCCCTTCCTCGCTGAGATAAAACTGTTGGTACTGCTGCCAGGCAGGCCAATCACAGCTTGCCGCCGTGCTGAACGCACACAGCAGCATCAGGCCAGGCAGCAGGCGGCGCAGGCAGATCCCCATCATGGCAATTAATCCCGATCTTCCGGTGACAGACGACGACGGCTAAAGGCCTTCAGACCACGCCGCAGCAACAGGGCCACGATCACCACCACCAGCGCGGCTATCGCGCCTAGCAGCAGCGGATGCGTCGACAACGCATACCAGATACGCTCCCACCACGGCAGATGGCCGACGTAGTAAACATCCCCCACCCGCAGGCTATCGACGCCGGACTCACGGATCACCGCCACCGAACCAAACATGGCCGCACGCTTGCCGCTGTCTAGCTGCGCATTGTTCAACAGTTCATAACCCCGTGGGCTGTCTGCCAGCAGGGCTACAATGCTGCGCTGATCGTGGAACGGAGACTGCACGCCGATCACCGCCGCCATCGCCCCTTCCGAGCTGATGGTGGTTTTGCTGTCTGGCATGGCGTCATCCTGCTGCACATCCATACTCGGCAGCGGCAGTTGGCGCATCGGCATTTTCACCCAGCTCAGCGTCGCTTCTACCAGCAGGTTGATTTTCTTGTCATCACGCAGCTCCGGCGGAATGGTGCCGATCAGCAGGATATCGGCATCTTTATCCTTAGCCTGCGACCAGTCATCGGACAGCGAGAAAGCCAGCGCCGGATAGCCGGTTTGCGCTCCCATGTTACCCATGGCGTTGAGCAAGGCGCTCACCTGGGCGGACTGCGGCTGTTTGTTCACCAGCACCAGCGTTTGCGACAGATCCGCCAGGCGGCTGAAAGGGAAACCGGCGTTGGCAAAGGAACGCAGGTCGGGCATGGTAATAAAGTGACGATAGCCGGAGAAATCGATGGTGGAGTTGCCGTCGATTACCGCATGGTTTGGCACCAAAGAATAGGTTTCGCAGCGCCCTTCGGCACCGCTGGCCAGCAACGTGGTGTAATCGAAGTCAAAGCGCAGTTGGTTGGTGGCCCCCAGCTTCAGCGCCGGAATATTGACCGCCTTGTTGGAATCAAGCAACCCCTGTGACAGCGGCAAACGCAACAGCTGCGCGCCCTTCTCATGCTCTGGCACCAGGGCATAGGACTGCACAAACTGATTGTTCAGGCTGATGCTCAGGCGGGAACCATCCTCAATACGCGGCGAGGTGTAGCGGTATTTCAGCTGCATATCGATGCCAGTGCTGTGGATCAGGAACAGATCCGGTGGCAAGTTCATCGACAGTGAGATCGGCCCGGGTTCGACGCCGTTGGTCTGCAACTGCTCGGCATATTGCTGCAGTTCGCTGAACTTCATCGCCCGATCGGTGCGCACCCAGTTTGGCGCATCGTACGGCTGGCGAACGGCCAACTGCTCAACCTTATCCACGCTCAGATTCTGACCACGGAACAGAATATTGCCCTGAGCAATGCCCTTCACCGCCGTGATCAGGTCGTTATCATCACGGCCCTGCACCAGCAGCAGCTTCACATAAGGGTTATCCGGGTGGCTGATCATCTCCACCGTCGGCCCGTTAACCGCCGGGTAATCCTTCAGGAAATCCGGGCGCTGTGAATTGGTAGCAAACACGATGGCGTGCTGGCTTGGTAAACGGTTAAACAGCGTCGGGAAGGATTGACCGCGCCACTGTGCCTGGGTACCGAACCAGGAGGCCAGGATCCCCGCCGCCCGTTGCTGTTGCAGATCCGGCTGCCCGGCAAACACCATCGGCAACGTTAATGGCCGATCGTCGCGGCTGTCGAAGAAGGGTTCCGGGAAGTGGGAAAGCTCATTTTTCACCGGCAGCGTCTGGTAACGCAGGCTCAATGAACTGGATTTGCTGACGTCCAGCCATAGCGTGCTGTTGGCCGGGTTCTCACAGATGTTCTGGTAATGGCCGATAAACACCAGACGAATGCGGTTAAAATCGGTGATATAGCGCGGATCGATCGGTAACTGGACGCGATTAGGCTTACCCAGCTGCTCTTTGCTGAGGGTAATGACCCCCATCAACTCATCGTTGAGGTAGATCTTGACGTGCGACTCCACCGGGATCAGTGACGGTGAAGGGGTAAACTCCAGATCGAGCAACGCCTGTGAAACCACTTCGTCACTGCGCACGCCAAACTCGATCTGCCCTTCTGGGCGAGTGCCGCGCAGAATAAAGGTGCCGGGCGGTGGTGCTACCTCGGTAAACGGCAGTTTTACATCACGTACTGGCGCATTGGGCGCTAGTGGCACCGCCTCTCCCATAGGTACGGTGAGCGGAGCTTCGACCACGGTGCTCGCAGACGGAGCCGCGCCAGCCGCTGGTGTGGGGGCCGTTTGTGCCTGAGACAAAGTACTGATGCCTAAGGCCAGCGCGGTAAACCAGTTTATTTTTCTCGTCATCGTATCATCATCATCAATGTTGGGGCCGGTTCGCAGAGCTTGCGAACCGGCAGTTACGATACACAGCCTATGCCACCGTCTCTGAGGCCGTTGAAACCCGACCTCTTCCTACGCCATGCGGAATAAATGACAGGATCCAGGTTGCCAGCGAGGTCAGGCCGACCAGGATCTTGCGCATCGTTGGAGGCGCATAGTCCGCCATGCGCCGGTAGCCGTGAAAACCTAGCATCAGTACGTCCCGCAGGCTGTCCACCGGCCGGTCTTCCGGGAATGCGTCTTGCCACAGTGCCCAGGTATCGGCCCGGGCAAAGGTGCATTGAATAAATTCGATATGTTGGCGGGTCGAGAGTTCGACCAAGCGGACACCCACCGAGCGGCCATGGGATCGCGTCACCACGCAAGGGAAGCTGAACTCCTGCTGGCCACGTTTAAGCAGCAGCGCAATCTGGTCATGCTCTTGCAACTGATCCGGCACACGCATTTCGATACCCACACCACCGTCGGAGTAATCACGCAACGTACAGGGGAACAGATGTCCGTCTGCCCGGGCTACCGCCGCAGGCATGGCGATCTCCACGCGATGCGACTGCCGTACTTGCCTGGCCTCCACCGC